>JBHAFM010000152.1:0-101659 GCA_041856175.1 Sediminibacterium sp. | reverse complement strand
TTGGCAGTGCATCCCGGCCATAGTCGGGAGGGTTCAGTGAGTTGAGTTGCAAAAAAGGTTCTGTAGCTCAGTTGGTAGAGCAGCTGACTCTTAATCAGCGGGTCCAGGGTTCGAGCCCCTGCGGGACCACGACAGAAAAAATGCCCCTGCACAACATGCAAGGGGCATTTTTATTTAGCGCTTTTGCCAACTGAAGCAGTGGAATATTTTCTCCGGGAATACATTAAACCTGTTATCACTAATACAGCCCCCATGACTCCATATAACGTAACCGTTTCATGTAAGATGATGACTGCCATCAGGTAGCCTAATGCCGGGGTAAGAAAAAGCCAGCCGCTTGCCTTAACAGGATCTTTGTGCAGCAGGTGAAGCCACAAAGCGTAAGCTATAATAGAAACGGGTACCACTAACCAGGCAAAAGAAAGGAAGAAATTAAGGTCGGGATGTATAAAATTGTTTGCCTTGTTAAACCAGATAACCGGAAGAAAGAGGAGGCCTCCGATGGTGATCTGCCAAGTGTTGACCAGCATCTTGGGAAGACCGGGTTTGGATCTGGAATAATAAACACTTCCTGCGGAAATGGAGATATTGGCAATGACCAATGCAATCAATCCTGTTAGCGTTGCGTGGTTATGTGCTAAGTTAGGAATGGTGGCAAATACCAGTCCCGCAAAAGAAATGATGATCCCTGTCCATTGATAGGGCGTCGGTTGCTTATGCAGGAAAATGCCCGACAGGATAATGAGGATAAGCGGGTTGGCAGCCATGACCAAACTGATCAGTCCGGCGGATACCGTTTTAATTGCAATGAGAAATCCTGACATGTACACCAGGATATTCAGTGTACCCAGTATCAAAAGGGTACCCCATTCGCAGCGGGTGGGCAACCTGCTGTGCTTTTTCCTGATACCATAGTTGTAAAGCAGCAGGATGACGGCCACCACCAAAAAGCGTATGCAGGTCAGCAGAAAAGGATCGACTGACCGTACAGCAAATTTTGTTGCTATGGTGGCTGATGCCCAGAACAGGGCAAAAAATAATCCTTCAACAATATCCATCTTATGCTTTCTTGCCGGCAGTATGTCCTTTTACTGCGTAAAATAATATGTACAGGTAAGCTGGCAGCATGCAAATCAGGAAAGATACCTGGTTTGAAACGATGCCTTTATCCTTCAATGTTGTATAAAGCAAAGGGATCAATGCACCTCCTGCAATACCCATGACCAGCAGCGCCGCCCCGGTTTTGGTGAATTTACCCAAACCATCGATCGCTAGCGGGAAAATGGCGGGCCACATTAATGCATTGGCAATGCCGAGCAGTGCAATAAAAGTAATGGCGGTATATCCGGTTGTGAGGAATACGCAGGTACTGAAGATAGCGCCCAAAACTGCAGAAATAGCCAAAGCTTTTTGCTGCGAAATATATTTGGGAATGGTAAACACACCGATGATATATCCGGCTAACATTGCAAACAATGTAAACGTGGTGAAATATTTAGTCTGATCCAGCGGCATTCCCAATACCCTTCCATAAGTACCAATGGCATCGCCTGCCATTACTTCCACACCTACATATAAGAACAAACAGAGTACACCCAGCAGCAGATGCGGAAACTGGAGCAGGCTGGTTTTGTCTCCCGAATGTGTTTCAGCAGCGTGCTCATCGGCTGATTCAATTTCCGGCAGAGAAGATTTTTTGATCATAAAGGCAAGTAATAACAATACGACCGCTATGATGATATAAGGAACAATCACCCTTCCGGCAAGTTGCTGCAGTAATGCTTCTTTGGTAGCAGCGTCAGTAGCAGTTTTGATCTGCTCCTGTATTACACCGGCATTTTTTAATACCAGGGCGCCTACGATCAGCGGGCTTATCATGCCCGCTATTTTATTACAGATACCCATGATGCTGATACGTTGTGCCGCGCTTTCAATGGGGCCAATGATACTGATATACGGATTGCTGGCTGTTTGCAGTAAAGCAAGCCCCATACCCTGTACAAACAACCCGGTGAGGAACAGTCCAAAAGTCCTGCTATTGGCAGCGGGGATAAAAATGAGCGAGCCAATGGCCATCACAACCAGTCCGAGCGCCATTCCATTTTTAAAGCCCGTTTTCTTGAGTAAGACCGAAGAAGGTAAGGCAAGAAAAAAATATGCCATGTAAAAAGCAAACGTAACAAAGAAAGCCTGTATATCATTTTCGAGTTGACAGGCAAGCTTCAGAAAAGGTATGAGTGTACCATTAAGCCAGGTGACAAAGCCGAATACAAAAAATAAGATACCAATGATGACGATGGCGTACCTGTTGCCCTGGTTTTTTTGTTGCATAACACGCGGGGTTGATAATAAAGAAATAATTAATATTTTAAAAACGTGCTGTAAGATACATGCAAAACGCATTAGTGGGTAATGCAAGTTTCAGTCAAACGATTGCGTCAATCAGAAAAGTGCGGTACCAACTATTTTAACTATTTTGTACTGAACTTTCTGCCTGGGGATGGAAAATAAGCTGCCTACGATTAAAGAAATTGCGAAACGATTGAATGTGTCTGTTTCAACCGTCTCGAGGGCATTGAGCAATCATCCCCGGATAGGCCTGCGTACCAAAATGCAGGTTCAGGAGCTGGCCAGGGAATTACAATATGAACCCAATATCAAAGCCATTTTCTTCAAGCAAAAAAAGACCTATGTTATTGGTGTGATCCTCCCGTATATACGTGAAGATTTTTTTTCTGAAGCGATCAGCGGTATTGAAACATTGGCGCTGGAACACGATTATACCATTCTGTTTGGGCAGAGCTACGATGATCCTGAAAGAGAAAATAAAGTGATAGATGCCATGAAGCGCCAGCGGGTAGACGGATTGCTCATCTCCCTTTCCAAACAAACCAATAAATACGACCACCTGCTGTCGCTGGAGAAGTACGGGATACCCGTTGTTTATTTCGACAGGGTACCTCCGTTTGAGCAGGCCCATAAAGTGTACTGCAATCTGTACCAGGGTACTGTAGAGATGGTGAACTGGTTATTCACCAAAGGGTACCGCCGCATTGCATTCATCAATGGCCCCGATAAACTGCAGGCCAGTAAAGAAAGATTGGATGGTTATATTAAAGCGGTATCTGCCAGGAAGCTGAAAGTGGATATGCAGCTTGTTGAGCGCACCGACCTTTCCCGCGAGCGTACTTACCAGGCTATGGAAAATCTCTTCAAGCTCAAAATACCTCCCAATGCTGTCATTACTTTTAATGAGTATGTACACATGGATGCCATCCAGTACGCACAGCAACACCAGTTAAAGATCAATAAGGAACTGGTCTTTGTGAGTTATGCCAACCTGCCGATTACTGCTTATACGGCCTATCCTCCATTAGCGTCCATTGAACAGTATCCTTATAAACAGGGAGAGAAAGCGATGGAATTGATGATAGAACTGCTCCGTACAAAAGCTGAGGATTCAGCCGTCAAATCCTATTTTAACGAAGAGATTGCGGGGTCTCTTATCCTTCATGAAGGCACATAAATAAAACACAGCCGATCATCTTAACAAATTTGAACAACCGTTTGCATATACATTAAGCGGATTATTCTTTTATTTTCACCAACGCATCGTAAAACAATAGATACTGTGCTGTATGAAAAAGAGAAGGTTCTGTCAGTTAAACTATGGTTTCCTGTTAGCCGCAACAATGCTTGTTCTGGCTACGGGTACGCTTGCACAACGACCAAATATCATCTACATCTATGCTGATGATATGGGTTATGGAGAGTTAGGCTGTTACGGCCAGCAAAAGATCAAAACGCCCAACCTTGACCGCATGGCAAAAGAAGGGATGCGTTTTACAGATCATTATACCAGTACCCCTGTTTGTGCACCGGCGCGCTGTATGTTAATGACTGGCAAGCATGGCGGCCATACCTATATTCACGGTAATTATGAAATGGGTGGCTTCCCCGACAGCCTTGAGGGCGGACAGATGCCACTGCCCGAAGGAACATTTACCATTGCCAAACTGATGAAACAAGCCGGGTATGCAACGGCGGCAATCGGAAAATGGGGCATGGGAATGCCGAATACCACTGGCTTTCCGCTGAAACAGGGGTTTGACTATTTCTATGGATACCTGGATCAGAAGCAGGCACATAACTATTATCCAACCCATCTTTGGGAGAATGGTCAATGGGACACTTTAAATAACCCGGTGATTAATGTCCACAGGCGTTTAGATTCGGCCAAAGCAACGGATCAGGACTTTGACTACTTCAAGGGAAAGGAGTATGCCCCCGCTAAAATGACTGAGAAAGCATTGTCATTCATCGATCGCAATGCGGCAAAACCGTTCTTCCTTTATCTTCCTTATACCATTCCGCACGTTTCACTACAGGCGCCTGATGAATGGGTAAAACAATATATTGGCCGGTTTGATGAGCAGCCATATTGCGGTCAGCAAGGATATGCTTCAGCGAAATATCCATTATCTACTTATGCAGCTATGATCACTTACCTTGATGCACAGGTAGGTATTATTATGGAGAAGATAAAGAAACTGGGCCTGGACGACAACACCATCATCATGTTCTCCAGCGATAATGGTGCTACCTTTAATGGTGGCGTTGACAGGTATTTTTTCCATAGCAATGGCGGATTACGCGGACAAAAAATGGATCTGTTCGAGGGCGGTATCCGTGAACCGTTCATTGCACGCTGGCCCGGAAAGATACCGGCTGGCAAAACGAGCGGACTCGTATGTGCCCAGTTTGACATGCTGGCCACATTTGCGGAACTGACAGGGCAGCAGGTTGCGAACACGGATGGCATCTCTTTTTTACAGGAACTGAAAGGAAACCATGCAGGCCAGGAACAACATCGTTACCTGTATTTTGAATATCCTGAAAATGGTGGTCAGCTGGCGATACGGATGGGGGACTGGAAAGGGGTTAAAGTGGATGTGCGCCATCACCCCGAAAAACAATGGATGCTGTTTAACCTGTCGACGGACAGGAATGAAACAACAGATATGGCAGCGCAGCATCCTGAAGTGATGAGGCAATTTGAAACCATCGTAAAAAAAGAACACCAGCAGGCACATATCAGAGAATGGGAATTTATAGATCCGAAATTCAGTAAATAAAAGCAAACAATGTTATCATTTTGAATCGGAGAGATCTTATACGAAAATTCTTCCCCGGGTCGGTTACGGAAAAATCTCCGTCCGGCATTAAGGAAACGAATGTGCCGGCGTGGACTGAACCAAGATCAGAAAGGTCAGGGTCCCTTGCTGCCACAACTACGCTGAGATTCCTGGATAAACAGGCAGGAGTGAGTGAAAAAGATCATTATGCAGGATTCAGGGTGGGCGCCGGCGAAAATTTGGCTGAAAGCATAGACGCCGGTATTACACGAAATGGTTATTTATTCATCAACAAAACAGCAGATAATAGAAATATAGCAGAAACAATATTAACTACTGAGGTCCGGTTGACATTAACAATAACACCCCAGGCTTCGGGCAGGTATTTCATCAAGCTGAAAGCATTTGATCAATCAGGTAATACGTTGGCTACAGTTTCAACAGAACAGGAAGCAGTTTCGTGGATTGGTAAGGCAACTATTGTGAACCATTGTACAACAACAGCCCTGCAAACAATAAAATCCAAGTCTTGACACAATACAATAAACCCATCAATTAAAACAACATACAATGAACAGAAAAGAATTCGTAAAAACAACAGGTCTTGCCGCTGCTACGCTGGCTGTTATGCCGGGTAGTAAATTATTTGCAGGAACTGCAGATGCAAAAGTGAAAATCGGCATTATTGGCGTGGGACAACGCGGGCTGGGCCACCTGGACCTTGTTTTAAGAAGAGAGGACGTTGAATTAGTGGCTATTTGTGATGTGGAGGACAAAACATTGACGGCCGCCAGGCAGATGATTACCAAAAGCGGCAAGACAATGCCAGAGGTATACACCGGTGATAATTATGCCTGGAAGAAAATGGTGGAGAAAAAGCAATTGGATGGCGTTATTATTGCCACACCCTGGGAATGGCATAAACCCATGATCATTGGCGCATTGGAAGCAGGCATTAAATATGTTGGTACAGAAGTCATACTGGGTATTACACTGGAAGACCATTGGGATGTTGTAAAAGCTGCAGAAAAATACAACGCCAATGTAATGATGCTGGAAAATGTATGCTATCGTCGTGATGTAATGGCCGTTTTAAATATGGTGAGGCAGGGTTTGTTTGGAGAACTGATCCACCTGCAGGGAGGCTACCAGCATGACCTACGTGGTGTGAAATTCAATAACGGTGTTGGCCCGTATGACCGCGGCGCTGAATTTGGCGAGAAAGGATATTCTGAAGCGCATTGGAGAACAGATCATTCCGTACACCGCAATGGCGATCTCTATCCTACACATGGTGTTGGCCCGATTGCACATTATATCAATATCAACCGTGGCAACCGATTCCTGTCGCTCTGTTCGTTCTCATCAAAAGCAAGGGGACTGCATAATTATATTGTAAAGGTTGGCGGCGAAAACCATCCCAATGCAAAAGTGAACTTTAAACTGGGAGATGTGGTTACTACTTCTATCAATTGCGCGAATGGCGAGACCATCCTTTTGCAGCATGATACAGATTTACCGCGCCCTTATTCTTTGGGCTTCCGTGTGCAGGGAACAGAAGGCATATGGATGGACGTAAATAAAGGCATACATGTTGAGGGGCAATCCAAGCCTCACCAGTGGGATGAAGCGCAGGCCTGGCTAGATAAATATGATCACCCATTATGGGCAAGGTGGAGCAAGGAAACGGCAGGAGCAGGGCATGGGGGGATGGACTTTTTTGTGATTCATTCATTTATAGAATCTATCAAACGCAAAACAGCCACGCCAATGGATGTGTATGATGCTGCCGTATGGAGCGCTATTACACCATTGAGTGAGCGGTCTATTGAACTGGGTAACGAAACAGTGGAATTTCCTGACTTTACAGGTGGGCAATGGATGTACAGGAAGCCAGTATTTGCTTTGAATGATGCATATTAAAGATTTAAAACAATATAATCAGCGCTATGGAAATGCCTTTTTCTATTTTGCAGGCATACGAGTTGAAAGGAGAACCGGTACAAGCAGAACCATTGCATAACGGCTTAATCAACAAGACGTGGAAAATAAAAAGCAGGGACGATCTTTTTATTCTCCAGCGTATCAATGACGCAGTATTTAAAAAACCTGCTGACATTGCTTTCAATATACAATCAATTGCAATCTATCTTCAACAGCATTCACCCGGGTACCTGTTTGTAGCCCCTCTTACATCTAATGAGGGGAAACAATTAGTGTATGAGGAAGGGGAAGGGTATTACAGGTTATTTCCTTTCGTAGCAAACTCACATTCAAAAAATGTGGTGGCTACCCCATCGGAAGCATACGAAGCGGCTGCCCAATTCGGAAGATTTACTAAATTACTGGCAGGGTTTGATGCCATGCAGTTGAAAACGACACTGCCACAGTTTCATGACCTTAGCTATCGATACCAGCAATTTACACGGGCACTGCAAAACGGCAGCCTTGCAAGGATAAGGGAGGCGGAAGCTTTAATCAGTTTTGTTCACCAGCATGAAGATATTGTTGCAACATATGAATTCATCAAACAGAGCCCTGATTTCAAAAAACGTGTTACCCATCATGATACGAAGATCAGTAATGTCTTGTTCAATGAAGCAGGAAAAGGACTTTGCGTTATTGATCTTGATACGGTTATGCCCGGATACTTTATCAGCGATGTAGGTGACATGATGCGTACTTACTTATCTCCGGTAAGTGAAGAGGAAACGGATTTTGCCAAGATTGAGATCAGGGACGATATCTATATGGCCATTGTAAAAGGTTATGATGATGCAATGGGGAATGAGTTGACAGAACTTGAGAAAAATTATTTCTTCTATTCAGGAAAATTCATGATCTACATGCAGGCCATGCGATTTTTAACCGATTACCTTTTAAATGATATTTACTATGGCGCAAAATACCCGGAACATAATTTTAACCGGGCAATGAACCAGTTAGTACTTTTAAAACGGCTCATGGAAAAAGAAGCTGTATTGACTAAAAATGATCATATGCTGCTGTAGCATACCCGGGGTGCATTGTAATGTATAACAGTACAATGTACCTTTTCATGTATATATCGGCGAACTATAAATTATTAAGATTCTTGACCTTAATGGTGCGGTCAAAATGTACTTTAAGGTGGCGTTTCATGGCGTCCCTGTATTTTTCAGCATCACCTGTTTCTAGCACTTTTATAATCATCGTATGGGTTACGTAATTCTTGGGAAGCTCTTCTTTTTTTAATTTGAATCCTTTATCGTGCACATATTTGAAGATGGGGAGCAACATGGACTGAAAACGAAGCAGTGTATGATTTTGTGCGATCTCGTAAATCCTTCCATGAAACCTGGCTTCGAAATCCATCTCAAAATCATTTTTATAGTCTTTTTCTGTCTTCGCTATGGCCTTCAGGTCGGCAATATCTTTTGGTTTGATGCGGGCGAATAATAATTCGGCAATACCCATTTCAAGTACTAATCTCATTTCAAACATATCCTGCAGGGTAGTCTCACTTAATATGTTAGGTTGTAGTAATTTGTCGAGCCCGATCAAAAGGTCCGGCTCTGTGAGGATCATACCTTTATTCTTCTTTGATTCAACCAGGCCAATGGTTTTTAGGCGGGTAAGCGCTTCACGGATAACAGTTCTGCTTACGCCCATAGCTTCGCATAATTCGTTCTCCTTGGGGATGGGATCGCCATTCTTCAGGTTTTCTTTCTTAAATAGCTCCAGGAGTTTCGTCTCAACCTGGTCTGTGAGCGAGTAATTGACAATAGGTTTCAGTTTACTCTGGAGTGAGGAAGTGGCGGATGAGGTACTCATGTTGCGTCTCTTTGATTGGAATAAAGATATCGAATTAGCGCTAAGGTAAAATAAAATTATGTATTATGTAATACATATAGTATTTTTAACAAAAAACTTTATGCAATTCAGGTCTTGTATGATGTTGTTGGTTATTATGTTCACTTTTGTTTTTGCCACCTGCAACAAAGGACGCAAAAACAATGAGTCACTGTCTTTCAGCGTTTTTCAATATACGGTTCCCGTACTCATTGGTAAGAAAGATAATCCCGTAATACGCCTTCGCATACCTGGTGATGATAAATCGGTACGGACACTTTCAGCGGTGAGTTTTTCACTTGCGGGTACAACAGCTATTAAAGATATCAAAATGCTCCGGCTTTATTATACCGGTGCATCTGCCGGCTTCAGTACCCAGACATTGTTTGCTACAGCAGCCCCCGGGACAGGGAAAATAACCATGAAGGGTTCGGTGACGCTGGAACCGGGTGATCAGTACCTATGGCTGTCCGTAGAATTGAACAGCCATGCAAGCCTGCTGCATAAGATAGACGCAGTGCCGGCGGGTATTGTCCTTAATAACCAGGTAGTGACTTCCTTCAGCGATTCAGCGCAAACAACGCAACGTATTGGGATTGCCTTACGGAAGACGGGTGATGACAAGGTGAAAAGTTACCGTATCCCTGGATTGACCACCACCAAGGCGGGTACCCTTATAGCCGTATACGATATCAGATACAACAGCAGTGTTGATTTACAGGAGGACATTGATGTGGGGATGAGCCGCAGCACAGATGGCGGCCAGACATGGGAGCCCATGCGGAAGATCATGGATATGGGCACTTATGGCAATAAGCCGCAGGACCAGAATGGCATCGGAGATCCTTCTATATTGGTGGATAAAAAAACAGGAGATACCTGGGTGGCTGCTTTATGGTTACACGGGTATCCGAAACAACGGGCATGGAATGCATCGCAACCCGGACTCACACCGGAAAAAACCGGGCAGTTGATGCTGACGAAAAGTACTGATGACGGGAAAACCTGGGTTGCTCCTGTTAATATTACAACGCAGGTGAAAGACCCTTCCTGGCAATTGTGTTTCCAGGGACCGGGCACCGGTATTACGATGGAGGATGGCACATTAGTATTTCCGGCGCAATTCAAGGACGCTGCTAAGCTGCCCTATTCAACCATCATCTATAGTAAGGATCATGGGGCCAGCTGGCATATCGGCACCCCTGCTTATCCGAATACTACCGAAGCGCAGGTAGTGGAAACACAGCCTGGCACCCTGATGCTGAATATGCGGGATAACCGGGGCGGGTCAAGATCGGTTTATACAACTACCAACCTGGGCAAAACCTGGATAGAACACCCTTCTTCCCGGGGAGCGCTGGTGGAGCCGGTATGTAACGCTTCCATCATTAGACATCAATACCAGGGCAGGACCATACTGTTTTTTGTGAATCCCAATACAGCAAAGGACCGTCACCATATGACCATCAAAGCCAGCCTGGACAAGGGACTGACATGGCCCATAGAAAAGCAACTGCTCCTGGATGAATTAAGCGGAAATGGCTATCCAAGCCTTACTGTTATCGATGCTGATCACCTGGGTATCCTGTATGAAGGCAGCCAGGCAGACCTCGTATTTGAGAAGATACCGATGACAGACATACTGCGCCCGAACCAAACTCACCAATAGCTGGCAACCATACAGGGTTAGGCCATTTTCCAGCCCAAAAAAATAAATTTGGAAGGAATAGGTATTTCCGTATGTTTGTGTATATGTAATACATAATACATAACACAAAACAATTGCCATGAAAAGAAGCATTACTGCTATGAGGGGTTGCTTGTCGGTTTTAGCCGCTCTCTTTCTCTTCACAACAGCCCAGGCGCAAAGCCGGAAATTAACGGGACAGGTTCTTTCGGAAGAAGACAACAGTCCTTTACAGGGTGTTACCATTGCTGTAAAAACTAAAAAAACTGTTACACAAACACTTGCAAACGGTTCTTATGCCATCCAGGCATCACAGGGCGACGTACTTGTATTTACTTACACAGGCTTTACCACCCAGGAAGCCCGTGTGGGAGATAATGATGTCATTAGCCTGAAATTGAAACCGGATGTTTCAAAACTGGGTGAGGTTGTAGTGATCGGTTACGGTACACAGATCAGAAGGAATGTAACCAGCGCGATTGCTAAATTAGACAAAGACGTATTGGCTACCACGCCACGTTCCAATATAGGTAGCGCTTTGCAGGGAACCGTTTCCGGCCTGCAGGTAGTGAATGCTACCGGTCAGCCCGGTGCTTCTCCGCTTATCTTATTACGCGGAGGCGCATCTATTAACAGTCCCGGCTCCCCGCTTGTAGTAGTGGATGGCATTATCAGGGCCTATAATGATATTGCTTCTGAAGATATTGCTTCCATTGAGTTGTTGAAAGATGCTGCGGCTACGGCTATCTACGGTGCGCGTGCCAATAACGGTGTTATTTTAATTACCACCAAACAGGGTAAGGCTGGCGTGGCACAGGTATCGTATAAATTTACCGGTGGCAATAACCAGCGCAGGAATGGCTATAATTATATGGGCGCCAAAGATTATATCTATTATAACCGTCTGGGCAACCTGAATTCTGGCAGAACGCTTGCACAGGTAAATTCTTCAAGAGGTTATGGACTGCCTACCAGTGTAGCCGATCTTGCTTCTTTTGATATCAGGCCGTACAATGCAGCTACAGCCAACCTGCTGACTAAAGGATGGGACACAGTTGGTGACCCATATGGCGGAACTATTATTTTCAGGAACCATGGCAAAGAAGTAGAAAATCTTGTGTTCAGAAACACCTATACACAGGATCACTATCTAAATGTTACAGGTGGAAATGACAAAGGAAAATATTTTGCCAGTTTTGATTATTACAAAGAAGATGGTGTGATTATCGGCTCAGGCTATAAACGTTTTTCCGGCGACCTGAATGGGTCTTATAAAATTAAACCAAACCTGGAAGTGAGCAGCGGCGTAACATTGTCTACCTCTTCTCAACTTGGCGTATTGGGCTCTGAAGTGAATACACTGTACAGGACCATGGCAATATGGCCTACGTTCAATCCCTGGATAGATTCAGCCAAAACCTTACCTAATCCTGGCAATGGTATAACAGATGGAAATACCCGTTATTGGCTGGGTAAAAGAAACCTCAGTAACGAAGTGAACAGGATCACGGTAAACAGTTCCGTAAAATGGGACCTGTTACCAGGGTTATATGTGAAAGCAACGGCCGCTGCTTATGTACTTGAATCATTAGACCAGGGTTTTAATGCTGCTACGCAACTCTACCCAAATGTTTTTGCAACTCCACCATCCTACAACAATACGAGCAGGAGCTCTTATGCTACTTTCTCAAGAGCCTTTCAGCAACAATACAATGCAATTGTAAACTATACCAAGACTTTTGCGGGCAAACACAATGTAAATGCCATGCTGGGTACAGAATATTTTGGTACCAAACAATTTGATATGCAGGTACTGGGTACGCTTGCTCCTACAGATGATATTACTACCGTAAATGCTGCCACTACTTTTGCCCAGGGCGATAACTATTCAGCCAAATCAGAGTACAGAATAGTATCTGCATTCGGCAGGTTGAACTATGACTATGACCAGAAGTATTTGCTATCATTTGTTTTCAGGAGGGATGGGGTATCCAGTCTGCCAGATCAAAACAAGTTTGGTTTCTTCCCGGGCATGTCACTCGGATGGAATGTTAATAAAGAAAGCTTCTTCCAGAAAAGCGGTATCTCCAGGTACATCAATACTTTAAAGCCCCGTTTTAGCTATGGTGAGAATGGCAATGTGGCAGGATTGGGAAGATATGAAGTACAGGGTGGCTATGGTTCACAGGGATTATACAACAACACCGCCGGTTTCTTAAATACAGGTATCATCAACAGTGCTCTAAGATGGGAAAAAAGCAAGACTACGGATGTTGGTCTTGATGTAGGTATCCTGAACAATAAGGTAACGCTGATGTTCGATTATTACAACAGGGAAAGCAGCGACCTGATAACGAACTTATCATTGCCAAGCTATACTGGCTTCGGATCGGTAAGGACCAATCTGGGTACTTACCAGAATAAAGGATATGAGTTTACAGTTAATGCCAACTTAATCAATCATCCCAAAGGAATTAAATTGGACATTGGTGCGAACGCTTCTTATGTGAAGAATAAAATATTACAATTACCCTATAATGGTAATGAGAACAACAGGCAGGGCGGTTTCCAGGTATTTGATCCTGCAACAGGCAAAGTGAAATGGGTGGGTGGCTTGCAAGAAGGGCAGACGCTGGGCGATATATATGCTTTTAAACAGGTATCCATTTTTGCCAATGACGCTGAGATTGCGAAGATTGCAGGCAACAGGAGGGACCTGGTTGCCGGTATCAGCGGCCCTAATGTTAACTACGGCGCCGGCAAAATCACACCCGGTGATGTGAACTGGTTAGACGTAGCAAAAAATGATACCATTGATTCAAGGTCACAGGTATACATTGGTAATATATACCCCAAATGGACAGGCGGATTTAATATCAACCTTTCCTATCAGGGATTTTCACTCTACTCCCGTTTTGAATTTGCTTTGGGTCATACCATCTATAATGATCTGGTAGCAAGAACACTGGGTAATTACCAGGGCACTTTCAACTATTTCGACCTGCAAAAAAGCGCATGGTCGCCAACCAATACAAACACCGATATTCCTAAAGTATATTATGCCGATCAGGTATCAGCACCTCTTGGTAAGAAAAACTATACAAGGTTTAATAACGCCGGCGCTGCTTTGAATGGTAATAATTCCCGCTTTTATGAAAAGGGAGATTACCTGGCATGCCGTGAGATTACCCTCGCTTATGATTTTTCAAAATCTTTATTGGCTAAGACCAGGATACTATCTCAGGCCAGGATATTTGCCAGCGCGAGCAATTTATTCTACATAACCAAATTCTCAGGACCTTCTCCGGAACCTCCTACTTCGGGTGGCAGTATTACAGGTGTATATTCCGGTACTTATCCAACACCTAAATCATTTGTACTGGGTGTGCAGGTTTCTTTTTAACACATTAAATCAACTGAATTTATGAAAAAGAATATCATCATATTATTATCAGGTTTATGGGCGCTGATCTTGTTCAGCTCCTGTAAAAAACAAATTGACCTGGCACCAATCAGCAGTATCAGTGATGCCAACTTCTGGCAAACACCCGAACAGGTTGATGCATTTGTATCCGGCCTTCACTCAAGGTTTAGAGGTAATGCTGGACAATTTCAATATTTGGGCGAAATGCGTTCCGATATTTTCGGCACTGATCCTGGTTCAAGCTCCGCTTTTACAGGGGAAGCTACACAAGGTGTTGAACGACTGTGGCTGAATAACCTGGACCTCGATAATCCGGGAGTTGGAAATTTTGGCGGCTTCTATTCCAACATTAACCAGATCAATCTCCTGATCAGCAAGCTGAATACTACCAATATTGTTACCCCGGCAAACAAAAACTATTACCTGGGCATCGCATATGGAATGAGGGCGTTTTATTATTTCCAAATGCTCAGAACCTGGGGTAAAGTGATTATACAAACGGAGCCAACCACTACCATTGATATCTCCAACCTGGCCAAAGCGGCTTCACCTGAGGCTGATGTAATGAAACTGATCAAGGATGATATCGACAAATCTGTAAGCAGCTTCGGAACCGACTATTCTTTTAAAAATACCAAATCATACTGGTCAAAGCCTGCCAGCCAGATGTTGAAAGCAGAAGTATATCTCTGGACCAGTTACAGGGGCGGCGGAAATGCTGATGCTGCCATTGCAAAAAGCGCGCTGACAGATATTCAAGCCAATGTGCCCGGTCTTGCTTTGCAATCATCATTTGCGAATGTATTTGCAACCACAAACAGGGGTAACAGCGAAATTATATTTACAGTACGAAACCTGTTGAATGAAAGCACACTGCCATTTTCAGGCACATTCCTTCCGCAATCCGGACTTATTGCCAACTATTATGATTCGGTTGGTAACAGACGGTTTAACGTTACTACGGATAACTGGGGTGGCCTGTTAAGAGCTCCGGTTAAAATAGCAACATTCAGAAAATTTGATGACCTGGATAGCAGAAAATGGGCAACCATACAACCTGCGTACAACTTAGTTGGCGGCAAATACCAGATAGCAGGCTGTTTTGTAAGCAAATACCAGGGCGAGCAAAATGCAGGCAGCAGGGCTTATACCAATGATTACCCAATTTACCGTTATGCCGATCTGTTGTTGCTACTGGCGGAAGCCAAAGTAATGCTGGGAGAAAACCCTGCAGCAGAAATCAATGCAGTAAGGGCAAGGGCTTATGGGGCTAATTATAACCTGCTTGTTCAGGGTTATCCTAACCAGGCAATTGATGCCGGTCCTAAAGATGCCATTCTGCAGGAGCGGTTATATGAATTTATTTTCGAAGGCAAAAGATGGTATGACCTGAGAAGGATAGGTGACAGTTATGTTTTTGCCAACACAACAATGCCTACCTATGAAGTCTTCAGGTTATTATGGCCGATTGACAGAAATTCTTTAACCAATAACAGGTCTCTGGTGCAAAACCCTGGATATCCAGCATTTTAACCGGAAACCTTTGTTGGTGATTACGATTTGGAAATATTACCACCATGGCAGTTGGTTATATTAAGCGTGAGCGTTGTTTTTAATGTCAGCAAAATACCGGGGATGTCTATCTCCGGTATTACCTGATGAACGGATTTAATTAACATTGATTATATAAGCCAGTACTATGACAATTACACATTTAAAAGGATTGATAGCCGCACCTTTTACGCCTATGCTTAAAGATGGTTCAGTGAACCTGTCTTTGATTCCTGACTATTATGCTTTTCTGAAACGCAATGGTGTTACAGGCGCATTTATTACCGGCTCAACGGGAGAAGGCGTTTCACTCACACTGCAGGAAAAGAAAACGCTAGCAGAAGCATGGGCCGCCTGTACAAAAGACGACAAAGACTTTAAAGTCATGCCTTTGGTAGGCGGAACCTGTATAGCCGATTGCATAGAACTGGCAAAGCACGCACAACAAGCAGGACTCTATGCAGTTGCGTTTACTGCCCCGTTTTATTTTAAACCGTTTACCGCAGATATTCTGGCAAAATGTTGTATCAGCATCGCTTCGGCAGTCCCTGATATGCCTTTCTATTACTACCATATACCTGTATTGACCGGTGTTAATATCGCCATGTTTGACCTTGTAAAAGCCTTGCATGACAAACTCCCTAATTTCGCCGGTGTTAAATATACGCATGAAGATTTTATGGACTTCCAGTCCTGCCTGAACTTTGAAAACGGCAGGTATGATATGCTGTGGGGTCGTGATGAAAACATGCTTTCCGCGCTGGCAGTTGGCGCCAAAGGAGCCGTAGGCAGTACCTTTAACTATGCAGCGCCATTGTATTATGAGCTGATCGATGCCTTCAATAACAATGATTTTACCAGGGCCGGTTCTTTGCAGCAGCAGTCCATCGACATGATCCGGTTGCTGGGAAAATATGGTGGCATTGCAACAGGCAAAGCCTATATGAAACTGGTTGGTGTTGACTGTGGCGAATTCAGGCTGCCGGTTAAAAATATGAGTGCCGACCAGTTTGAAATGTTCAAAGCAGATGTATCCGGCTTAGGTTTTGATCAGTTTAAATCGCGATGATTATATTTAAGCAAGTAATCATGTCATGTTATGCCATTTAGATTTACCCTCCCCGGACTTACACTTTTTATAGCTGTTATAGTGATATCTTCCCAATCGTTTGCGCAACATAAGAAAACCAATACCGTTACCTGGTTAACCCCAATAACTTTACCTGTTCTGCAGGGGATGGGAAGGCAGTTGGGGGTAGCTGGTGCATTCGCCGGAGTACACAATGGTGTATTATTGATTGCGGGTGGAGCTAATTTTCCGGACGGAATGCCCTGGCAGGGAGGTAAGAAACTGCACAGGGATGATATTTATGTGCTGCAAAAGGAAAAGAATGATACTTTCAAATGGATCAACGCTAAAGCAGCTCATTTGGAACAACAAATTGCTTATGGCAGCAGTACAACTATTCCGGACGGTGTGGTATGTATAGGCGGAGAAACCGAATGGTCAGGCATCAGTAAGGAAGCATTTATTATGCAATGGAATGCTGAGGAGAAGCATGTTTTGTTTACATCGCTTCCCCCACTGCCAATTCCATTAACAAATGCTTTCGCCGCCAGCATTGGCAAAATTATTTATGTAGGTGGAGGCGAAACTGTGGAAAAAGTATCAGATGCTTTTTTTATGCTCAACCTGGCTTCTGAACATCCGCAATGGCAGGTTTTAGCCCCGCTTCCGGCAGCTATGTCGCATTCTGTGGTAGTAACGCAATCGAATGGCTCACATCCATGCATATATGTAATGGGAGGAAGAACGGCCACTGCTTCCGGAATCAGTGAACTGCATAACACTGCTTTCTGTTTTGACCCGGCCATAAACAAATGGAAATCCCTTCATCCGATCAGCGATGGCAGAGAAAGCACAACCCTGTCAGCAGGAACAGGCGTGGCGATCGGGGCAACTGATATCTTACTCATGGGCGGCGACAAGGGAAACCTTTTTCATAAAATCGAGACCTTTAATGCAAGTATTGCAAAAGCAACGACTGATAAGGAAAGGCAAACATTGCAAAAGGAAAAACTGGAACTGTTGCACAATCATCCCGGGTTCAGCAGGGATATTTACCTGTATCATACAGTGGACGATACCTGGAGAAAAATAGGAGAGCTACCTTCTTATGCACAGGTAACCACTACAGCTGTAAAATGGGGGAATGATATTTTGATTCCCAGTGGGGAGATAAAACCCGGTGTGCGTGCACCCACCATTATGGTTGGCAAAATTTTATTCCAAAAAAGATGAAACGTTCAAATAAATATCCGTGGCTATTAGTGGGCTTGCTGTGGGGTGTGGCATTGTTGAATTATATGGACAGGCAAATGTTGTCGACCATGAAACCTGCGATGCAGATAGATATAGCGGAATTACAGTCTGCTACCAATTTCGGATATTTAATGGCTGTCTTTCTTTGGGTCTATGGTTTTATGAGTCCGGTTTCAGGAATTATTGCAGATAAGTTTAACAAGAAATGGTTGATAGTTGGCAGCTTGTTTGTCTGGTCGGGCGTTACGTTTGGAATGGGTTATGCAACAACATTTAACCAGTTATACTGGTTAAGAGCCATTATGGGAATAAGCGAGGCTTTGTATATTCCTGCGGGTTTATCATTGATTGCAGATTTTCACCGGGAAAAAACAAGGTCTCTTGCTATCGGGATTCATATGACAGGATTATATTTTGGCCAGGCCATCGGTGGTTTCGGCGCAACTATTGCTGCTACATTTTCCTGGCATGCCACTTTTCATTCTTTTGGAATAATCGGGATCGCTTATTCGCTGATCCTGGCTTTGTTTTTAAAGGGGAAAGCGGCTACGCCCGAAATCAGTACACTAAGTACTATGCCAACAAAGAAAGACACTCCTCTTTTTAAAGGATTGGCATTGTTATTCACCAATATTTCTTTTTGGATTATTCTTTTTTATTTTGCTATTCCCAGTTTACCGGGGTGGGCTGCTAAAAACTGGCTTCCAACGCTCTTTGCCGAGAATTTAAATATACCTATGTCAAAAGCTGGTCCGTTATCAACCATCACTATTGCCACCTCTTCATTTTTGGGTGTCATAGCTGGTGGTATCCTATCAGATAAATGGGTGCAAAGAAATATACGCGGAAGAATTTATACCAGCGCAATTGGCCTGGCGTTGACCATCCCTTCTTTGCTGCTGCTTGGTTTTGGACATACACTTTTTCATGTACTGGGGGCCGCAATATGCTTCGGATTAGGCTATGGCATTTTTGATGCTAATAATATGCCTATTCTTTGCCAGTTTGTTGCTGCAAAAAACAGGGCAACCGCTTATGGTATGATGAATATGACCGGCGTCTTCTTTGGTGCCTTCATTACAGACCTGTTGGGCAAATCTTCCGATGCAGGTCATTTAGGGAAAGATTTTGCCATGCTGGCCATTATCGTTTTGGCTGCACTGGCTATTCAGCTTTACTTTCTTCGTCCTAAAGTGAACGACTTGGTTGACTAAAAAATGAAACAATGCAACAAAAGATTAGTCTTTTCTTTGTAGCCATTTTGTTCTTCAGCGCTGATCTTTTTGCTCAAGCAGTAAAAGTTGCCTGTATTGGGAATTCTGTCACTTACGGATATGGTTTAAAAAACCCGTCGCAGGAATCCTACCCCTCACAATTACAGCAACTATTAGGTAATGGCTATGAGGTAAAAAACTTTGGACATAGCGGGGCCACGCTTTTAAAGAAGGGACATAACCCTTATGACAAAACAAAAGCGTTCTTAGCTGCCATTGCTTATAAGCCCGATATAGCCGTTGTTCATTTGGGATTAAATGATACTGACCCCAGGAACTGGCCGAACTACAATGGTGAATTTGAAGCGGATTACAACTGGTTGTTAGATACGCTCAGGAAAATAAATGCAGCCGTTAAATTATATGTCTGCAGGCTTACCCCCATCTTTAATGAACATCCCCGGTTCAAATCCGGCACAAGAGATTGGTATTGGCAGATCCAGCGGATCATTCCAGAGATTGCAAAAGCCAGCCAAACATCATTGATTGATCTGCATGAACCTTTGTACCATCGACCCGACTTGTTTGCAGATAACCTGCATCCGGATAAGGATGGAGCGACGATTATTGCCCGGACAGTGTATCAAAGCATTTCAAAAGATTATGGCGGGTTCAGGCTGGCAACTGTATTTGCTAGCAATATGGTGTTGCAGCGTCAACAGCCTATTCCTGTGTACGGTACAGCCAATCCCGGCGATGTAATAATAGTCAGTTTTCAGCACCGGCAACTAAAGACAACAGCTTCGACAGATGGACGATGGAAAATAGTTTTTCCTGCCTCACAGCATGGCGGGCCTTATGACGTGAAAATAACATGTGGGAAAACAAGCATTGTTTTGAATAATATTTTGATAGGAGATATATGGCTTTGTTCGGGACAATCAAACATGGACTTTAAACTTAAGCATGCACAAACAGGGATGACTGAATTGAAAGCTATGCCGGTTAACCCACTTGTGAGACTGTATAAATTAAATGCGTTAAGTCAGACTGATCATACAGCCTGGGATTCAGCTACCCTTGCTGCAACCAACCAGCTAAAATTCTTCTCGGGCAGCTGGAAACTTTGCGATTCCGCTGCTGCTGCGGACTTCTCTGCTATTGGGTATTATTTTGGCAAGAAGATAGCGAATGTAACGCAGGTACCCATTGGCCTGGTGCAGGTAGCAGTTGGCGGCTCTCCTATTGAATCATGGATAGACAGGTATACAATGGAACAGGATCCGCAATTGGTGGATGTTTTAAGCAACTGGCGCAGATCTGATTTCATCATGGACTTTTGCCGGGAAAGGGCAGGAGTAAATTTAAAAAATGCAACAAACAGTAAACAACGTCATCCTTATGAACCCTGCTATAATTATGAAGCCGGTATTGATTCCCTGACAAAATTTCCAATCAAAGGAGTGATCTGGTACCAGGGAGAAAGCAATGCGCACAACGTGGAATTATACACGTATCTCTTTCCTGCAATGGTGCATAGCTGGCGTAAACAATGGGGCTATGATTTCCCCTTCTACTATGTACAGCTATCAGGTATTGACCGGCCATCCTGGCCATCGTTTCGTGAAGCGCAACGCAGGTTGCAAAAACAGGTGCCTAATAGCGGAATGGCAGTCAGCTCAGACCTGGGAGACTCTTTAAATGTGCATCCTGTTAAGAAAAAAGAAGTAGCCGTTAGGCTGGCTGCTTTGGCTTTACGTTATACTTATCACAGGCCAGTCGCTGCTGATGGCCCATCGCCTTTGCAGGTAACAAGGCAGGATAAAAATATCATGATCTCTTTTGCTTTTGCCAGAAAGCTTACAACGGGCGATAGTAATCCCCTGGCTGGATTTGAATTGATTACCAGCAAAGGCATACATATACCAGCAATCGCATTTATCAGGAATAACCAGGTATTGATACCCATGCCGCAGGGAGTGCCTGTAAAAGCAGTTGCCTATGCATGGGAACCTTTTACACGCGCCAACTTAGTCAACGAAGCAGACCTGCCGGCTTCCACCTTTATATTACCGCTCCCGGAGAAAGCTATTAAAACAGAACAAAGATGAGTTACACTAAAAAAGACCTGGGCAACCTCAAAGCATTTTATAGGCACCAATTGGTAAATGATACGATCCCATTCTGGTTTCCCCGTTCTTATGATAAAACGTATGGCGGATTCTTGTTCATGCGCGATGCGGAAGGAAGTTTACTGGACGATGATAAAGCGGTATGGATACAGGGTCGTGCTACCTGGATGCTCTCTACTTTATATAATACCATTGAACAAAGGCCGGAATGGCTGGAAGGTGCGAAGTTGGGATATGAATTTCTGAAGCAATATTGTTTTGATACTGATGGAAGAATGTTCTTTCACGTAACACATGATGGAAGGCCGCTTCGGAAAAGAAGGTATTTCTTCTCCGAAACATTTGCAGCCATTGGATTTGCGGCGTATGCAAAAGCTGCCGGCGATGAAAAGATTGCCGAAGAAGCCAGGTATTTATTTGGCAAGTGTATTGAATATGCATCAACCCCGGGCTTATTGCCGGCTAAATATACCAATACCCGCCCGGCTAAAGGAATAGGTGTGCCAATGATCATGATCAATACCGCCCAGGAGATCAGGAGTACGATCGGCGATCCGCGATGCGATGAATGGATCAACAAATGGATCGGGGAAATAGAAACAGATTTTGTTAAGCATGACATACAATGTGTAATGGAACAGGTAGCGCCTGATGGAAGTATCATTGATCACATTGACGGAAGAACACTGAACCCCGGCCATGCTATTGAAGGTGCCTGGTTCATTTTGCGCGAAGCCATGCATCGTAATAATGATCTCCATTTAATTCAACTGGGTTGCACTATGCTAGACTATATGTGGGAACGCGGATGGGATAAAGAATATGGTGGTATCCTGTATTTCAGGGATGTTTATAACAAACCTGTACAGGAATACTGGCAGGATATGAAATTCTGGTGGCCGCACAATGAAGTGATCATCGCTACTCTAATGGCCCATCTGTTAACAGGTGATGAAAAATATGCGCAATGGCATAAAATGGTACACGATTATGCTTATGATAAGTTTCATGATAAGATCCATGGTGAATGGTATGGTTATCTCCACAGAGACGGGAGCATTGCCCAGACGGCAAAGGGAAACCTGTTTAAGGGACCCTTTCATTTGCCAAGGCAGGAATGGTTCTGTTACCAGTTGCTGAAATAAGTTTGGTCAGTACATAGTAATGTAACGCTGTCAAAAGCCAATCGAATTGCCGCCATCGACGGGTAGTACAACACCTGTCACGTACTTGGCTTCCACGCCGGCCAGGTAAAATGCAGCATCTGCAATATCGGCTGGATCGCCCAGGTGACCCATCGGTGTGCGACTCATTACCTTTTGTTTTCTTTCCTCATCGCTGTTGAGTGCTTTGGCGCTCATATCGGTAGCAATAAATCCTGGTGCAATACAATTTACCCTGATGCCTTTCGGGGAAAGTTCAACAGCCATCGCCCTTGTCATACCCTCAATGGCTGATTTAGATGCTGTATAGGCAATTACTTTAGGAATACCATACTGTGAGGCCATCGAACTGATATTGAGAATACTGCCGGCTTTTTTTTGCTTCATGTATATGACCACTTCTCTCGAAAGGGCAAATACGGCAGTGACATTGGTGAGCAGTATATGCTGGAATTCTTCATCTGTTACATCAGTGAATTCCTTTTTCATATTGATGCCGGCATTGTTCACCAATATATCAATATGACCGAATTGTTGTATAATATTTTTTACTAGATGTGGAATAGCACCTAAATCTTTTAGGTCGAAAGAAAATGTATCGCAAAGCTTTCCGAGTTTTTCCCTGGCAGCCGCTAATTTTTTTTCATCTCTTCCTATGACGATGGTATGGATACCATTGGCGATAAATTTTTCAGCAATAGCAAACCCGATACCCGAAGCCCCGCCTGTTACAATAGCGATTTTCTTAGTGTGATTGTTTTTGCTCATATTGCGTTTGTTTTTAAAGTCTTTGGCCAGAGCTTCAGAAGAAACCTCGTTACACCTTTTTGCTAAAGGTATTTAAATAAGCTTGCTGTAAAAAAATGTAAACGGTTGTTGGTATACGATAAACAATACAGATATGTTAATGGAACAAACCATGCGATGGTTCGGCCCCAATGATCCGGTGTCACTGAGCGATATCAGGCAGGCAGGATGTACGGGAGTGGTAACTGCATTGCATCATATCCCGGCGGGAGATATCTGGCCGGTAGACGAGATCATGAAACGGAAAAAACTGGTAGAAGATGCAGGCATGCGGTGGACAGTCATAGAAAGCCTGCCGGTGCATGAGGATATCAAGAAGCAAACGGGACAATACCTGCGTTACATTGAAAGCTATAAACAGAGTCTGCGCAATGTTGCCCAGTGCGGCCTGGAAGTGGTAACTTACAACTTCATGCCCATACTGGACTGGATGCGTACAGATGTGAACTATGAAATGCCGGATAAAAGCAGGGCTTTGTTTTTTGAACGGACTGCTTTCATTGCGTTTGATCTTTTCCTGCTGGAGCGGCCGGGCGCTGAAAAAGATTATACTACCCATGACATTGCCAAAGCAACAACAAAGTATACAGCTATGAGCGATGCAGAAAAAGCAACCTTGTATAAAAACTGCCTGCTGGGCCTGCCGGGCAGTGAAGAACCTTTTACACCGGAGGAAATACTGGCTGCGTTAAAGACCTATGCGCATATCGATGTAAAGCAACTGAAGAAGCATTTATTTTTTTTCCTGAAGGAAGTGGTACCGGTTGCAGCAAAAGCAGGATTAAAAATGGCAATTCATCCCGATGACCCGCCTTATGCTTTATTGGGGTTGCCACGCATTGTAAGTACAGCGGGGGATGTAAAAGAATTATTAGAAGCTGTTCCATCGGAAGCAAATGGACTGTGTTTCTGTACCGGTTCCTTTGGTGTGCGGCCGGATAATGATCTTATAAACATCATTCGCCGTTTTCACAACCATATTCATTTTATCCATCTCAGGAGTACAAAACGAGATACAGAAGGGAATTTTTACGAAGCGGACCACCTTATGGGTGATGTGGACATGTATGCGGTGGTAAAAGAGATCATCCTGATGATGCAGCAAAGGAAACGGTCCATACCTATGCGCCCCGATCATGGACACCAGATGCTGGATGATCTCTCCAAAAAAACATACCCTGGCTACAGTGCTATTGGCCGTTTACGGGGACTGGCAGAATTGCGGGGTCTTGAATTGGGCATCTCGCGTTCCCTTGCTGGCTCATGAATTATATGAACGGTTACAGTAAAATATAAGATTTCCTTATTTTAGTTCCTTTACGTCTATAAATAAACTATCATGAGAAAAACACTGTTTTTATTGTTGTTTTACTGTGGTTCTGTGAGCCTGCCTGCACAAAAACAATCAACTGCCGATACGGCTGCATCTGCCAAAGGCACCCCCTCGCAAATAACTTCAAAGCGCCAGGTAGAGGCTGAATCCAGCGTTGTAACAAAAGGAGAAGTTGCCATTAAAGGCCAGCGTGTACCATATAAAGTAACAGCCGGTACCATCCCGGTTTGGGATGAGGAGGGTAAAGCGGTTGCCGGTATCTTTTATACTTACTATGAACGCAGCGATGTGAATGACCGTGCTTCACGGCCATTGGTGATCTCATTCAATGGCGGTCCTGGTACTGCATCGGTATGGATGCAGATAGGATATACCGGTCCACGCATTCTGAAGATAGATGACGAAGGCTATCCTGTGCAGCCATACGGATTAAAAGATAATCCGAATTCCATCCTTGATGTTGCAGATATCGTTTATGTAGATCCCGTGAATACGGGCTTTTCCAGGATCATTGGCAAAGATGTACCTTCTACGAAATTCTTTGGGGTCAATGCCGATATCAAATACCTCGCCGAATGGATCAATACATTTATCAGCCGCTATAAACGATGGGCATCGCCCAAATACCTGATCGGTGAAAGTTATGGCACTACACGTGTTTCGGGACTGGCACTGGAGCTGCAGAACACCCATTGGATATACCTGAATGGCGTTGTACTGGTATCGCCCACCACACTTGGAATTGAGCGTGATGAACCTTCAGCAGCTGCCTTGCGCCTGCCTTACTATGCGGCAACAGCCTGGTATCATAAAGCCCTGAGCGCTGATCTGCAGCAAAAAGACCTTACTGCTTTGCTGCCCGAAGTGGAAACATTTACCATCAATGAATTTTTACCCGCGCTGGCAATGGGCGGAGCATTGGGTGATGCAAAGAAAAATGAGATCGCTGCTAAAGTTTCGCGGTATTCGGGTATTTCGGCAAAAGAAGTGCTGCAACAGAATTTTGATATTCCAACCAATTATTTCTGGAAATCACTGCTGCGCGACAGGGGGTATACGGTTGGAAGATTAGATTCGCGTTACCTGGGGATGGATAAAAAAGACGCCGGCCAGGGACCGGATTATAATGCTGAATTAACTTCATGGCTGCATTCTTTTACCCCGGCCATTAATATGTTTTTGCGTGAGGAACTGAATTATAAAACAGACCTCAAGTATAATATGTTCGGCCCTGTGTTCCCCTGGGATAATACCAATAATAATACGGGAGAAAACCTGCGGCAGGCGATGGCGCAGAATCCTTACCTGCATTTGCTGGTACAGTCGGGATATTTCGATGGCGCCTGTGATTATTTCAATGCCAAATACAATATGTGGCAGATGGATCCGGGCGGAAAACTGAAAGACCGCATGTCATGGGAAGGCTATCGCAGCGGGCATATGATGTACCTGCGTAAAGAAGACCTGTCTACCAGTAATGAGCACCTGCGGGCATTCATTAAAAAATCCACACCTAAACCGGGGCAACCGGCGAAATACTGATAATGAAGGCCTCCTTTTCAGCTAACCGGATGTAAAATCGATCTTGCATAAAGCTGCAGCAGCATTAAGCCGGCCCGATTTCAGGTGATCGGTAAGCTGCATCAGGCGGGGCTGGTATTTTTCAAAATAGGCGCCATAAGCATCTCTCATGTTTGCAGCTTCCAAACGTGAGATCCTTCCGTCGAAAGCTGCGGCAATCGTAAAGAGGTTAAGCAGGAAGAACCTGTCTTTCTGATTTACTTTTTCCAGTGTTTCAAGAAAAAGATTCCAGTCGTCATACCGCTGATCTTGTGTGATATGCAGCAAATGCTGGAAACGAAGCAGCAGCACGATCATATTCGGATGATAGTTGCGCGCGAGCACCACGGCATTTCCTATTGCCCGGATGCAGCCAGTCTTTGCTTCCGGGGTAAGGTCATGCAACAATCCTTCTTGGAGGATATGATCTGCTAAATGATTGCAAAGGGTAAAACCAAACAGACGCAGCCTGGCTTCCTGAACCACCCTGCGGATTACCAGTGCATTCCAGAAACATTCTACCGGGAGGGCAATATAGCTGATCGAAATGCCGGCGATCGTTTTTCCTATGGTATGTGTCAGCAGCCACCGCCCTGTAAAATTGGTGAGTATGATCTTGCATTTGTACAGTAATCCGAGCAGCAGCAGGTTTTTTTTGGATACCCTTTTAAAAGGATCTATGCCCAGGATATGCATTTCAGGATCCGGTAATTCAAGCGCCGCCCTGGAAAGTATATTGGTAATACTGAAAGGACCATCCTGCAGAAAGTCTTTGCCATGCCTGTGCATATTCACCAGCTCACTTACTTCATGCACCGCTTTGAGCGCAATAATGAACAAAATGTAAAATTCAATGATAACAGAGACCAGCGTTACACCGCTAACCCAGCTATATTGAATATACCATGGTTCATCCTGTTTTAAAACTGCGATATATACAGTAGGCCATACGCATACCAGTCCCGTAAGCGCAGAAAGAAATATTCCTTTGGCAGATATCCTGTTGACCTTACGTGTCAGTTCTTCATCGGTACAATCAAACACGTGCCTGGTATTGTCCTTTCTCCGGAAAAGATTCAGGTAGTATACCCCGAATTTTTCCATCAAAGGCACTTTCCGTTGTTTGAATTCAATAGCCATGTTTCCTGGATGTATAGTTGCAACAATATCACTAACCCACCCTTCTGATATCCGCTCCCAAATTCCGCAAACGTTCATCTATATACTGGTATCCCCTGTCAATCTGTTCTATATTCTGTATCACACTCTTTCCTTCTGCACTTAATGCTGCGATGAGCAAGGCCTGCCCCGCACGTATATCAGGACTGGTCATGGTGATGCCACGCAGGTTATACTTTCTTCCAAGTCCGATCACAGTAGCGCGATGCGGATCGCAAAGGATGATCTGGGCGCCCATATCTATGAGCTTATCGGTAAAAAAAAGGCGGCTTTCAAACATTTTCTGGTGAATAAGCACACTGCCTCTTGCCTGTGTGGCAACTACCAGTACAATGCTCAGCAGGTCAGGTGTGAAGCCGGGCCAGGGATGATCATAGATGGTGAGGATACCACCGTCCATAAATGTCTGGATCTCATAAACATCCTGCGAAGGAATATAAATATCATCGCCTTTAACCTGGAACTGAATACCTAATTGTTGAAATTTGTCGGGAATCACACCCAGGTGTTGAACTCCGGCATCTTTAATGGTGATTTCGCTTTGTGTCATGGCGGCAAGGCCGATAAAACTTCCGATCTCGATCATATCGGGCAGCATCCGGTGCGAAGTGCCGCCGAGTTTAGGCACACCTTCAATGGTGAGGAGGTTACTGCCGATGCCGCTTATTTTGGCACCCATGCGATTCAGCATATGGCAGAGTTGCTGCAGGTAAGGTTCACATGCGGCATTGTAAATGGAAGTGGTACCTTCTGCCAGTACCGCCGCCATTACAATATTAGCGGTACCGGTTACAGATGGTTCATCTAACAACATGAAAGTGCCGGTGAGCTGCGGTGAGCTGAGTTTAAAGCAACTGTGTGCTTCGTCAAATTCAAATTTGGCTCCCAGTTTTTCAAAGCCAATGATATGTGTGTCTAATCTCCGGCGGCCAATTTTATCGCCACCGGGTTTGGGAATGTATGCTTTTTTAAATCTTGTTAGCATGGGGCCAGCTAACATCACACTGCCACGCAAACGCCCGCTTTTCTTCCTGAAATCATCAGATGCCAGGTAGTCAGTATTGATATTATCAGCCTGGAATGTACAAGTATGCCTGTCGGCACGGGATACTTTTACGCCTATATCCTGCAGCAATTCTATCAGCAGGTTAACATCCAGTATATCGGGTATGTTTGTAATGGTAATGGGTTCTGTGGTGAGCAGTACGGCAGACAGGATCTGTAACGCTTCATTCTTGGCTCCCTGCGGAACGATCTCGCCTTTCAGTCGCTTCCCACCTCTTACTTCGAAGGAACTCATATGATGTAATTGAATGGATGATCAGTTAATTAAGCGAATATAATAGTTTAATGACGCAATGTAAAAATGGCCTGGCGAGACCGGGGTGGAATAAAAAAGCACTGGTTGTATAAGCCAGTGCTTTGTATTTAAAACCCATAGGGTTATGCGTTATTTTTCAATATTAATACCGCTTCTTGAATTGTCCGTTGCGGTTATTATTGTTATTGCGATTACTCCTGTTACCGCCGCCGCTATTATTGCGGTTATTCCTGTTACCGCCACCACCACTTGTGTTGCGATTGCGTCCGCCAAAATTCTGCTGCCAGCGTCCGCCGCTTCTGCCGCCGCCATATTCGTCGCGCTCAAAGTTCTGGTTGCGGTGTTTAATGAAAGGCGTGTTACTGAATTCCAGTTCGCCACCGGTAATACTGTTCAACTCACTGCGTATCGCATCATCGTGTACCAATTCTTTATGCCAGTTGCTGTAAGCAAGCTTCATATAATAAGCGATTGCATGGGCAAAGCCGGCTTTCTTTTCAGGGTCCTCTTCTTTGAGGGCTTTGTCTATCACCACTTCCAGGTTCTTACCTAAGTGCGCGTATTTTGGATGACGTTTGGGGTAAGGGAGCGGGTCTGGCTTTTGTTTGTAAGTTTCTTTCTGCGGAATGGGATAGGGACTGTCTACATCCAGTTGAAAGCCACTGATAAAGAAAAGATGGTCCCAAAGCATATGACGGAAATCCTCTACATTTTTAAGGTGGGGGTTCAGAAAGCCCATTAATTCTATGACACACTGGGCCTGTTGCTGACGCTTATCGCGATCTTCAATCGTCAGTAAATATTCCACCATCTTTTGTACGTGGCGGCCATATTCCTTCATGCCTAAGTAATTCCTGTTGGTATTGTATTCCATGTCATTATTCATCATGCAGTAGCAAATGTACGCAATGCCGGGCGGTAATGCTGCATATTTATTTATCTTCGCCGAATGGAACAGTTAGTGCAACAGATGGAAGCATACAAGCAGGAAATGGCTGCTTTTGAAGCAACTACTGCTGAAGCGGTTGAGGCTTTTCGTATCAAGTACCTGGGTACCAAAGGGTTGGTCAAAGAGGTGATGGGAGAGATGCGAAATGTGCCCAATGAGCAGAAAAAGGCCTTCGGACTGCTGCTGAATGAGTTCAAACAATTTGCCGAAGCGAGATATGAATCCTTAAAAACGAACAGCCTGGTGCATGAAGCTGATCATGCCAGGCAGGCAGACTGGAGCCTTCCCGGTGATCCGGTTGCAGTGGGAACCCGCCATCCATTAAGTATTGTACGCAACCAGATCGTCTCCATTTTTAAAAGACTGGGTTTTGCAGTGGCAGAAGGCCCGGAAATAGAGGACGACTGGCACAATTTCGGTGCCATGAACCTTCCCGAAGATCATCCGGCACGTGATATGCAGGATACTTTTTATATCAGTCAAAACCCGGATTGGTTATTGCGCACACATACCAGCAGTGTACAGGCCAGGGTCATGGAAACGCAAAAACCACCCATACGTGTGATATGTCCCGGTCGCGTATACCGCAACGAAACCATCAGCGCCAGGGCGCATTGCTTCTTTCACCAGGTGGAGGGTTTATATATTGATGACAATGTAAGCTTTGCCGACCTGAAACAAACCCTTTATTTCTTTGTACAGGAAATGTTTGGGAAACACGTGAAAGTACGTTTCCGTCCCAGTTACTTTCCCTTTACAGAACCAAGCGCAGAGATGGATATCAGCTGCCTGATCTGTGGTGGTGAAGGGTGTAATATTTGTAAGCACACCGGTTGGGTGGAAATACTAGGTAGTGGCATGGTGCACCCGAAAGTGCTGGAGAATTTTGACATTGACCCCAATAAATATACCGGCTTTGCCTTTGGCATGGGAGTGGAAAGGATCACCCAATTGAGGTACCAGGTCAACGATCTGCGTTTATATTCACAGAATGATGTACGCTTCCTGAAACAGTTTACTGGTGCAGTCTGATAACCATATTTAATTGTTAAAGCAACTATTTTACTGTTGGAGTCTGGATAAAGTTGTTATCTTACCGCTTTGCCCATGCATACCACCTAATTACCCAACATGTTTGTAATCCTGTGCTTTTTCTTTGGACATTGGTTCCTTTCCTTGTTTTTTCATTCCTTCTTTCTGCATCGTTTCTGTTCGCACCAGATGTATACCACCAGTAAAAACTGGGAACGCACTTTTTATTTCACTACCTGGCTGGTACAGGGTTCCTCTTACTTAGTACCCAGGGCCTATGGCGTGATGCACCGTATGCACCATACCTACAGCGATACAGAGCAGGATCCGCATTCACCGCATTTTTTTACAGATGTCTACCAGATGATGCGCAGCACCATCCAGATATTCCGTGGGTTTCTGACCGGTAAAGACCTGCCCGATGCACAGTTTACAGTAGCCTATCTCCCGGTATGGGACAGGCTTGATAAGTTCGGTCATCATGCGTTTACGAGGATATGCTTTGGGGCAATATATACCGGCTTCTATCTTTATTTTTCTCCCAACCTATGGTGGTTGTTAATGCTGCCGGTGCATTTTTTAATGGGCCCCATACAAGGCGCTATTGTTAACTGGTGCGGCCATAAATACGGGTACAGCAATTTTGAGAACGGGGATCATTCGAAGAATAGTTCACCGTGGGGTGTATTGCTTATGGGCGAACTGTTTCAGAATAACCACCATTATGCCAAAGAAGATGCCAATTTTGCCAAAAAATGGTTTGAATTTGATCTTACCTATCTTATTATGAAAGGGATGCATGCAGTAAAGATCATACAGCTAAAACCATTAAACGTACCTGTAACTGTGGCGGTTGTAACTGCCCCCGCTTTACTACCGGTTCCGGCAATGCAAACATTGCATTAACAACAATCCCTTCCCGGTACGGTATAAAGTTGGACCTGCAATCTTAATTTTACACCGCAATAATTATTATTACCAATGGTTCATGCTACCAAAGGCATTGTTTTGCGTACTGTAAAATATGGCGATACCAGTGTTATCACAACCGTATACACGGAACTTTTTGGTGTGCAGAGCTATATCGTAAAAGGAGTACGCCAGCGTACTAAAACTTCTTCCGGTAAAGCAGGCTACTTTCAGCCGGCCGCCATACTGGAGATGGAAGTGTACCACAATGAATTGAAACAACTGCAATTTGTAAGAGAATTTCAATGGGCATACTTATATGAGCAGGTATTTTTCGATGTGGCACGCAATGCAGTTGCCATGTATGTGATAGAATTATTGCAGCACAGCTTCAAACAGCCCGAAGCCAACCCGGAATTGTTTTACCTGATAGAAGATACACTGAAACAACTGGATAGGGGAACAGATACTTTGACAGCCAACCTGCCGCTTTATTTTATTTTACACCTTGGCGGTGAACTGGGTTTTCAAATGCAGGGAACCTATAGCGAGCAAAGCCCCGTGCTGGACTTACAGGAGGGGCAATTCATTACTGCTAAACCATCTCACCCATATTACCTTGACGGGCCATTGGCCAGTATTACTTCACAACTACTGAGCCTTCGGTTTTATAACGATCTTGAACACATGCCATTGAACAGGAACCTGCGGAGAGAATTGTTGCAGGCCTACCAGACTTATATTGCCCTGCATGTTGCAGATTTCGGAGAATTGAAGAGCCTTGCCATTTTGCAGGAAGTGCTGGAGTAACCTGGTTTACAATAACCTGTTAACAGTTGTTTCCTCGCAGATATTATTTGCTGCCTGCTCAAGCAGCAGCACACCAGGCTTATTACCTTCTGCAAAACTGCCCGCCACATGGTCTAATTGTAATGCCCGGGCACCATGATACGTTGCCCATTGCAGTAATTGGGCCAATGGAATATGTGGAAAGTGCTTGCGGATGGTCTTTAACTCATCCAGTACGCTCAGGCTCCGGTTACTGGCTAAACTATCTGTTCCGATCACAAGCCGGCAGTTGTTGCGCAAAAACATATCAACCGGAGGCACGGCCTGTTCAATATATTGATTGGCATTGATGCACAGGCAATAAAATAATTCCTGGTTGCTGACAGCTGATTCCCGGCCGGCAAAAACAACATCAGCTTCTTTGGTAAATGTATTATGCACCAGCAATACGTTTTTGGCCTTGTGGAACTGGCGAAAATAAGACTGCAGGCTGCTTTTGCCGCTGGGTTTGAAAAATGAAGTATCAAGCTTCATCAATTCGTACATACGGGAGAAGTCCCCGGTGCCTTTTTCAAACAATTCATCTTCAAAAGCTGTTTCCTGGTTGTGAATGGTAATGGTTTTGTTGTCAAAATGAGGTTGCAGGAGCTGCCATAATTCACCGGAAACAGAATAGGGGGCGTGAGGAGAAAGGGAAAGCCTGGACCTGGAAGCTGGGAGCAGGGCGTATTTGTTGTAATGCTCAAGCGACCTGTCATACCTTGCTTGTGCAATTGCAGGCAGCCAGCCGCTCGTTTCAATGAAATTATAATAGGCAATCCTGTGTAATTGTTTTTGCGGTATGGTAAGCGTGTTGTTGCAGATGTCCCCAACAGCAACAATACCGTTTGCCAGCATTTCATCTTCGGCCCTGGCAATCGCATCTTCGATCTCTTCATCGGGGAAATGGCGCTGGGTAACTACTTTGAAAACAAAATCGACTAAACCGGTGTGTTCGGGAATGAGACCCCGCATGTGACTGAGCTCAAGGTGGCAGTGGCAATTGACGAACCCGGGGGAGAGGATGCCGTTTAATTGATGGATATCGTCACCGGCCTCAGATGCTGCAACAATATCTTTTATAATACCTTTTTCATCGGTAATAAGTACTGAATCACCATCCAGCATTGCTGATCCGGTAAAGAGCTGGGTGGCCTGAAATTTTCTGTAAGACAAAATCTATTGGAGTTCGTATTCTTTAATTAATGCTTCGGCAGGGTTAAAAGGTATTTTCCTTGATTACAAGGTCGTTGTCAAAGATAAAGCTTGTTGATCATTTGAGTTTTCTGCCGAGCTTTTATGCAACACTATAAGGTGCAAATACAATAATGCTGCCTATTTTCTTCAGCTATAAAATTAATGGGCAAATTTTTAATTGATTATCAATTATTTATGAATGTTCAATAAAAAATACACCCTGAAATCCTTGGAAAATCAGATACCATCGGCATACCTTTGCCGTCCATTAAAAACCGGCGGGATAGCGCTGGTTAAACTTAAACAGAAATATCATGAGTAAACTTCATTTCACCACCAAGCATGCGAACGAGGCTACCGTACAGCACAACTGGTATGTGGTTGACGGTACTAATCAAACCGTAGGTCGTATTGCATCAAAGATCGCTGCTGTTCTTCGTGGTAAGAACAAAGCTTATTACACGCCTCACGTTGACTGTGGCGATTATGTAATTGTAATCAATGCAGAAAAAGTTGTCTTCACAGGTAACAAGTTCGAAGACAAGCAATACATCAACTACTCTGGCTACCCTGGTGGTAAAAAAGAGGAAGCTGCACAGGACCTGATCAAACGCCGTCCCGAAGTGATTATGGAAAGAGCGGTAAAAGGCATGTTGCCTAAGAATCGCCTGGGCCGTAAAATGATCAAGAAATTGTTTGTGTATGCAGGCGCCAATCATCCGCACAGTGCACAACAGCCTAAAGCATTTAAATTCTAACAACTACATTCAAAAAACGCTTTAATTCCAACATAAATGGAAAAACAAAAAAACGCAGTTGGTCGCCGTAAAGAAGCCGTTACCCGTGTATTCATCAGCAAGGGCGATGGTAAGATCACTGTAAACGACAAAGACTACAAAGAATATTTCCCATTGGTTTATTTACAGAACCAGGTTGAGGCCCCGTTGAAAACAGCCGATGTTGTTGGCAAATTTGATGTGGTGATCAATGCTACAGGCGGGGGTTTAAAGGGCCAGGCTGAGGCTGCCAAATTAGGTATTGCCCGGGCATTGCTCGAAGTGAATGCTGAGTTCCGCCCTTCATTGAAGGCTGCTGGTCAGCTGAAACGCGACCCACGTGGTGTTGAACGTAAGAAATTTGGTCATAAGAAAGCGCGTAGGAGCTTCCAGTTCAGCAAGCGTTAATACTGGCGGGTTTGTAGTTTGTTGTTCGTGGTTTGTTGTTAGGATAAATAACACCAAACTACCTGACTGATAACAACCACAAACTGCAGACAACAGACAACAAACAATTTTCATATCATTATAACAAAATACCAAGATGGAAAATAACACTTCATTACAACAACAACTCCTGGAGGCCGGCGTACACTTTGGTCACCTGAAAAAGAAGTGGAATCCCAAAATGTTGCCTTACATCTTTGCAGAGAAGAAAGGCATCCACATCATCGACCTGAATAAAACCGTAGACCACCTGCAGGAAGCTGCTGCTGCTGTTAAGCAAATTGCCAAGAGCGGTAAGAAGATCATGTTCGTAGCTACTAAAAAGCAGGCGAAAGAGATCGTGAGCGAATGCGCCAAGCGTGTAAACATGCCTTTTGCTACAGAGCGCTGGTTGGGTGGTATGTTAACCAACTTCAACACTGTTCGTAAGAGCGTTAAAAAAATGCAGAGCATTGAAAAAATGCTGGCAGACGGCAGTGCTGAAAGCCTGACCAAGAAAGAGCGCCTGACACTGAGCCGCGATAAAGACAAAATGGAAAAAGTATTAGGTGGTATTGCCCAGCTGGGCCGTTTGCCTGCCGCTTTATTCTTAGTGGATATCGGACATGAGCACATTGCACTGGCTGAAGCAAAACGTTTAGGCATCACTACATTTGGTATGGTAGATACCAATTGCGATCCTAACAAAGTTGACTTTGCAATTCCTTCCAACGATGACGCAACCAAGTCAATTGCCATCATTGCTAACTATATTGTTGCTGCTATTGCAGAAGGTTTGGCCGAGCGCCAGGCTTCTAAAGATGAAGAAGAATCAGATGAGGGTAGCAATGAAAATGAAGCCAAAGCACGCCGCCTCGAAGCCGAAGCGCAATCCGAAGGTGGCCGTGGCGGCAGACAGCGTGGCGGTAGCACAGAAGCTGGCCAGGGTCAGCCCAAGCGTCGCGTGCCAGGCAACCGTCGCCCTGCCGGTGGTGGTGGAAGCAGATAATCTTATATAACATATCCATTGGGTCATTACGTCATTGTCTTATGGGTAATGGCATAATGACCCAATTCATTTATCACTTTCGCTATACTTTGCAGTAATAAAAACTACAACGGATTTCATCAAACAGTAATATTGATGAATATCCGCAGCAATTAGTTTTGCTGACAAATTTCAACATTTCAACATTTCAAAATCTCAAAATAATATGAGTACTGTAACAATTACAGCCGCAGATATCAACAAACTCCGCCAGGCTACCGGCGCAGGTATGATGGATTGTCGTAAAGCTTTGACTGAAACCAATGGTGATTTTGAAGCTGCTATCGACTGGTTACGCAAACAAGGCCAGAAAGTTGCGGCCAAGCGCAGCGACCGTGAAGCGAAAGAAGGTGTGATTATTGCGAAAACGGCTGCAGATAACAAGACCGGATTTGTGGTATGCATCAGTTGCGAAACTGATTTCGTTTCTAAAAATGCCGACTTCGTTGCATTTGCACAAAGTATTGCAGATGCTGCCGTAGCTAACAATGTAAAGAGTGCAGATGAACTGAATGAAGTAGTAGTCAACGGCGCCAAAGTTGCTGACCTGATCAATGATAAACTGGCTGCCATTGGTGAAAAGATCGGTATTGCCAAATTTGAAAGGCTCGAAGCTCCTTATGTTGCTTCTTATATCCACGGTGCATTCCGCATGGGTGTATTGGTTGGTTTAAACAGTGAAGCTACTGAAGCCGGTAAAGACATTGCCATGCAGATCGCTGCTATGAATCCTGTGGCAGTTGACGCTGATTCAGTGCCTGCTGAAACAGTGACAAGGGAAAGAGGTATCATCATCGATACCATGAAAGAAGATCCAAAGATGGCTGGCAAACCCGATGAAATGATTGCTAAAATAGCTGAAGGCAAACTGAATGCTTTCTTCAAAGAACAGACATTGCTGGCACAGGCTTTCGTAAAAGACGGCAGTAAGAGCGTGGGAGATTACCTGAAGAGTGTGGGCGCTGACCTGAAAGTGACTGAGTTTAAGCGTGTCGCCCTGGGATAATTTTATAATGGAAAACGAATCAATAAAGGGAGTGCATCATCTGCACTCCCTTTTTTTGGCTGCTCATCAAAAATTCAGGTTATTTGCAGTCAAATCAATAACCTCCTCATGCTCCCCAAATTCAAGCGCATACTGCTCAAACTATCGGGTGAAGCCCTATTAGGCGATCAACCGAATGGCGACCCGTTCAATCCCAAGATTATTGAGCAATATGCCCATGACATTAAATTAGTAACAGACCTGGGTGTTCAGGTGGCTATTGTTATTGGCGGAGGCAATATATACAGGGGCATGAATGAAACTGACAGCGGTATTGAAAGAGCACACGGTGATTATATGGGAATGCTCGCTACAGTGATTAATGCGATGGCCATGCAGGCCATGCTGGAAAAAATAGGGGTCTATACCCGTTTGCAAAGCGCCATTAATATGGAACAGGTGGCAGAGCCCTATATCAGGCGCAAAGCCCTGCGCCATCTTGAAAAGGGCAGGGTAGTAATCTTTGGAGCAGGGACAGGTAATCCTTATTTTACAACAGACACAGCAGGTTCATTACGCGCCATTGAGATGAAGGCAGATGTGATACTGAAAGGAACAAGGGTTGATGGCGTATACACTGCCGATCCGGAAAAAGATGCATCGGCAACCAAATTCGACAAGATCAGCTTCCAGGAATGCATCAACAAAAACCTGAAAGTAATGGATATGACAGCGTTTACCCTCTGCATGGAAAACAAACTTCCCATCATCGTATTTGATATGAATAAGCCCGGAAACCTGATGAAAGTAGTGGAAGGGATGAATGTAGGAACACTGGTGAGCTGATCTCATCCGCTGGTGTAATATTTTCAGGTTCTTATACCGGGGTTGGTAATTTCACACCGCATGAAAAAATTATTGTTAGCCCTCTTATGCGCCGCTGCAATAGCCGGGCATACCCAGCAAAGACTGTCTTTAGCCGATGCAGTCAATATCGCATTGAAGAACAGCTACGATATCCAGCTGGCCAAGAACAACCTGGAGATCAGTGCCATTAACAATGATGCCGGTGTTGCCGGCGCACTGCCCCTTGTAACGGCTACAGCTAACGACAATGAACAAATTACCACCATCAACCAGAAATTTGCCGACGCCAACCGCGATACAAAACGCAGCAATGTAGAGTCCAATAACCTTACGGCCGGCGTTACGGGCAGTATACTTTTGTTCAACGGTTATCGTGTAATGACCACCAGGAAAAGATTGGCGGAACTGCAGCAACAGAACCTGCAACTGGTTAATATCCGGATACAAAACACCATCGCCGCTGTTGCTGCCAAATATTACGATATAGTGCGCCAGCAGAGTTTCCTGCAAACAATCATACAATCAATTGCTGTTTCCAAACAAAAACTGGACATCCTGCAAACACGTAAGGAAGCGGGTATGTCCAACAATGCTGATATCTACCAGGCCCAATTGGATATGAATGCATTGATCCAGTCAAAGCTGAGCCAGCAATTGATCATCGACCAGGGAAAAACAGACCTGCTGAACCTGCTTTTTGTAAGCCCGGATTCAACGATCAGCATTACTGACACCATAGTGGTTGATAAAACGATCAGGTTAGAAGGTATTCGTGAAGTACTGAAAAATAATCCGCAAATAGTATCGGCCGGGCAACAGGTGCACATCAGCGAATTCCTGGAGAAAGAAACAACAGCATTACGCTACCCGAGCCTGCGTGCCAGTACAGGGTATAATTTCAGCAGTAATAAGAGTGCAGCAGGATTCAGCCTGCTGAACCAGAGTTATGGCCCCTTTGCCGGGCTGAACCTGTCCATCCCTATTTACAACGGGAACGCTACAAGGCGACAGGAGCAGGCAGCCGCTATCAATACCCGCAATGCCAGGATACAGAAAGACAACTTAGTGCTGGGCCTGGAAACCGGGGCAGTACGTACTTTCCAGTCATACAGTAATGCCTTGCAGCAATTGCAGACAGAGCAGGAAAATTACCTGCTTTCAAAACAGTTGCTGGACCTTGTTTTACAACGTTTTCAATTAGGACAGGCAACAATTATTGACGTAAAGCAGGCACAGCAAAGTTTTGAGAATGCGGGCTTCCGGCTGGTAAATCTTAACTATTCAGCCAAAATAGCTGAAGTGGAATTGAAACGTTTGGCTAATCAGTTAGCTCCCTGATGTCATCCTAAAAGAAAACATGTGCAACCCAACCTTCAATCAAAGCTGCCCGATGTAGGAACAACGATCTTCACTGTCATGAGCCAGCTCGCAGTTGAACAGGGCGCTGTGAACCTTGGCCAGGGGTTTCCAGATTTCGCCATGAGCGAAGAACTGACTTCCTTAGTGGCTGCGGCCATGCATCATGGATATAACCAGTATGCGCCTATGAGCGGATTTCCTTTGCTGTGCGAAGGACTGGCTGAGAAAGCTACAAAATTGTATGGGGCAAACGTAGACCCTGGTGCACAGGTTACTATTACGCCCGGTGGTACTTATGCTATTTATACCGCATTGACCACGGTATTGCGACCCGGTGATGAAGTGATTGTTTTTGAACCGGCTTATGATAGTTATATACCCAATATAGAGATCAATGGCGCAAAGCCGGTATTGGTTTCATTGCAATATCCCGCTTATTCCATTCCGTGGGATGAAGTGAGGTCGAAAGTAAACAGCCGCACCAGGATGATCATGATCAACTCCCCGCATAATCCCACCGGAAGTGTGTTAAGCGAAGCCGATATGTGGCAGCTGCAAGATATTGTTGCAGGAACCGGCATTATTATCCTGAGCGATGAAGTGTATGAACACCTCATCTTTGATGGTATTGCCCATCAAAGCATTTTACGTTACCCTGATCTGCTGGAAAGAAGTTTTGTTTGCTTTTCTTTTGGGAAGACTTACCACTGCACAGGGTGGAAACTGGGGTATTGTATCGCTTCTCCTGCTTTGATGAAGGAGTTCAGGAAAGTACATCAGTTCAATTGTTTTAGCTGCGATATGCCCAAACAGGTGGCATTGGCCAGGTACCTGCAAAATGAAGAAGCGTATCAGACACTTGGAACATTTATCCAGCAGAAAAGAGATTATTTTCGTCAATTGATGAAAGCCACGCCATTTCAATGCATTCCATCACACGGCAGTTATTTCGAGTGTTACAGCTATGGGCATTTTAGTCAGGAGAAAGATACCGATTTTGCCATCAGGCTCACAAAGGAATATGGCATTGCTACTATTCCGGTATCAGCTTTTTATAAAAATGGCAAAGATGATAAAGTACTTCGCTTTTGCTTCGCAAAAAGGGAAGAGACCCTGGGAAAGGCGGTTAAACAATTGGTAAACCTGCACTGAACAGTTACTCACTAACAGCATAAAAAAGCCGCCAGATTTATGATGACACAAATCTTGGCGGCCCGATTATTAACCCAAAACCTAATTTAGAACCAGCTGCCGGTAAAAGCCTGGTTCACTTTAGCGTTATTTCTTAACCTGGCTTCCCGCTTTTTTCTGTCAATCCTGTGCCTGATCAGTGTGGCCACCATCAGGAGCAGGAAAACAATGGTCAATGGCGGAATGCCCATAAAGCTGATCCACTTGCCGCCAAACATCCGGCGCATAGGCCTGCGCAAACGTTCGGCAATCAGGTACATGCTCGGCACTATGAACAGTGTCATGAAGAATGCAAAGGCAAGGCCAAAGATGATCGTCCAGCTTAATGGTTTCCAGAACACTACGTTATCGCCGCCAAAGAAAATATGCGGGTTCAGTTCTGAGAACAGTGTGATAAAGTTGATGTTGAAACCAGTAGCGATCGGAATGAAACCAAGGATCGCCGCCAATGCAGTTAACAATACCGGGATGATACGCGTTTTACCTGCCTGTATAACAGCTTCTCTTGTTTTGATGCCTCTTGAACGCAATTCGTCTGCAAATTCTATCACCAGGATACCATTCTTCACTACAATACCTGCCAGTCCAACGATACCGAGTCCGGTCATCAGCACAGATACTTCCATCCCTGTTATGGCAAAACCGATGAATACGCCAATGACACTGAAAATGATCTCGGTTAAGATGATGACTGGTTTGCTGACACTATTGAACTGCAGTACCAGTACCAGTAAGATCAATCCCAGGGCAATGGCCAGTGCTTTACCAAGGAATGCTCCTGTCTCTGCCTGCTGTTCTCCTTCACCTGTTTGTTTGATGGTAACATTGTCGGGCTTTTTATTGAAGGCAGCAATGTGTTTAGCTATTACCTGGTTAACAGCAGTGGCATTAAATCCTTTTGTTGTCAGTACATTGGATCGGAGTGTGATCAGCCGTTTCTGGTTCTTACGTTTTACGCTACCCAGTGTATTGGTAGGTTCTACTTTTACCAGGGCGCTGATCGGAATATTTTTTACGGCGCCGCCGCTGGCCATATCCCTGAATGATACCCGCATGTTTAACAGGTCAACCAGGCTCTTGCGTTGCAGTTCAGTATTGCGCAACTGTATCTTGTATTCGTCTTTGCCTTCCTTGATCTTGGATACTTCTTTTCCGAATAGAGCGGTGCGTATCTGGATGCCAATCTGCGCTGAGGAAACGCCTTCTATAAGGGCTCTCTCCCTGTCAACAGTAAGCGTGATCTCAGGATTCTTGAGATCCACATCCATTTTCAGTTCCTCAACACCGGGTACCTGGATAGAATCGAGGTAGTTCTTTAAGGAGGATGCCGTTTTGATAAGGTCATCAAACTCTTCACTGGCGATCTCAATATTGATCGGCGGATCAGTAGGGGGACCGCTGTTTTCCTGTGCCACACTTATTTCGGCTCCGGGTATGCCTTTCATTTCGGCCCTGATCTTGTCGAGATAAGGCCCGGTAGCAACACCGTGACGCTTCTCAAACTCCACAAATGATACCTGTATCCTTCCGAGTTCACTGCGTGTGCTTCTGTCGCCGCTGGTAGGGTCGCCTGCACCGATGGCCACGTTACTGATCACACTTTCCACCACCGGATTTTGTTTGCCGTTGTCAACACCCAAGACTTTGTTTACACGGCTTTCGAGTAGTTTAGTGATGGAGTCGGTATATTCTACATTGGTGCCTACAGGTAATTTAATGTATACATAGATCTGGTTAGGATCGCCTTTGGGGAAGAAGGTAACCGGTACCCTTCCCGAGCCTATCGATGCAGAGAAAACTATGAACGATATAAAGAACAACGCAATGGTTCCTAATAAAAGATGTACAGGCCTCCATCCTTTCAACGCCCAGCGTAAGAGAGCCTCATAGCGGCGCATGATCCAGGGTAACGCCTTGTTTTGAAAAGAATGAATGGCATTATCCAGTACAAAGCGGTTCAGTATGATCAGCAGCATGAAGAAGATGAGCAGGTTGCCCCAGAATGGTGCACCGGCAAGGTCGAGCAGGAAGCCGATCGCAATAGCGATCCAGAAACCTTTCTTTTTGAAAATAGCGCCAGGTGCTTCTTTCTCTTCTCCCTCGGGGTGATTCATGAAGTCCACTGCAAAAACAGGGTTCATGATAAAAGCTACCACCAATGAAGCGGCCAGCGTAAAAATGAGCATGGTAGGCAGGTACACCATGAACTTACCAATGATACCCGGCCAGAACAACAACGGGAAGAAGGGGGCCAGTGTGGTAAGTGTACCGGCAAGTACCGGTATAAATACTTCACCGGCTGCCATCCTGGCTGAAGCGGTAATCTGTAATTTCCCTTTGCCTTCAGTGAAAATGCGGTGCGTGTTTTCAATCACCACAATGGCATCATCTACGATAATACCCAGGCCGAACAACAGGGCAAAGAGTACAATGAAATTGAGCGTCACATGCGTACCTACGATCAGGTCAGCGCCTGGCAGGAATACAAATGCAACGAACATACTCAATGGTACAGAGAGCGCTACGAAGAATGCGTTCACCACACCCATAAAGAACATCAGTACAATCAATACCAATATAAAACCGATCACGATAGAATTGACGAGGTCATTGAATGACACCCTGGTCTTAATACTCATATCGCCTGTGATAACTGCTTTCAGGTCTTTCGGAAATAAAACGCCTTTTGCATCTTCCACCACTTTCTTCACCCCATCGCTGGTTTCGATCAGGTTCTCGCCACTTCGCTTGATGATGTTCAGTGTAACTACATTCTTACCGTCTAAGCGGGCATAGCTTTCTTTTTCTTTGGTGGTATCAATAATCCTGGCAATGTCTTTCAGGTAAATAGGAGCGCCGCTTGTGTTGCGTACGATGATCTTTTCAATATCGGGAGCAGTCTTCAACTGTCCTTTCAGCTGGAGGTTGCGTTTCATGTTCCCTACTTCCAGCAAGCCTCCGGATATGTCCATGTTCTCGCGCTGCACGGCGTTTGAGATATCATCGAATGTGATCCCGGCGCTTTGCATGCGGTAATTATCAACATTGATCTGGAATTCTCTCTCAGGAGCGCCTACCACATCAACCCTTGTGATCTGTGAAAGGTCTTCCAGTTTATCTTTCAGGTCATCTGCATATTTTTTCAGGCGCGGCAGGTCATAATCGCCGCTCAGGTTCACATACATGATAGGCTGTTCACTGAAGCTCACTTCAAGAACAGTGGGTTCCTGTGTGAGATCATTGGGCAGGTCCTGTTTTGATTTATCTACAGCATCTTTTACTTTTTGCAGTGCGACGTCCGTTTTTACATCAGTGTCGAACTCAACGATCACGGCAGAGTAGTCCTGCTGTGAAGTGCTCGTGAATTTTTTGATCTTGGCACCTGTAATGCCTTTGATCTGTTTTTCAATAGGCCTTGTAACCAAGTTCTCAATATCTTTTGGAGAGTTGCCTACATAAATGGTTTGTACATAAATAGTAGGGATCACTATATCCGGAAATTGTTCCTTTGGAAGGGTAACGAACTGGAAGATACCGGCGAGACTTACAAACAACATCATTAAATAGATGGATGTCTTGTTCCTGATACTCCAGGTGGTGGGCCCAAATTCTTTGAATTTACCTTTTATATTGTCTATTATACTCATAGGATCAGTTTAAGTGGTGACTACTCGTCGTTCGATTCGTATTTATTTGGTATCAGTAGTGATCAGCTGGCCTTCATACAGGCTCTGGAAACCATCTGTAACAACCATATCACCGGTTTGCAGACCACTCTTCACTTCCATCTTATCGCCATAGAACTCACCAATCAACACCATGCGTTTCTTTGCAATCATTCTTCCGTTCTCTTTTGCTGCTACCATTACATACTTGCCTTTGTCGTCGGTCTGGATGGTGTTTACAGGAACAGTAATTGAATTGGGTTTTGTGTAATCCAGTATCCTTACCAGGGCAACCTGGTTGGGGTGGAATGCCTTGTCTGAAGGGATCCTGGCTTCGGCAAAGAAACTTCTGTTGGTCAGGTCGATCACTTTGCCTGCGACACTGATGTTTGCATCAAGTGTTCTGTTGATATCAGGGAAACTTACTTTTATATGAGTACCTGCATTTACCTTGCCCAGATAGTTTTCGGGTATTTGAGTAATTACCTTCAGATCGGAAGTGTTTACGATCTTAATCTGAGGTGCTGTGCCTGCAATGCCGGCAAAGGTTTCACCCACTCTTATGTTTACGTCTTCGGCCACGCCGTTAACGTCGCTGTAAATGGACGTATAATTGAGTTGTTCCCTTGCGATCTTGATTTGCTCCTGGCTGGCTTTTAGCTGGCTTTCCAGATTGTCCACATTGTTTTTTGCGGTGATGAGCTGAACTTCAGTACCGATATTCTGCTCCCAGAGGTTTTTTTGTTTCTGGTACAGTGTTTTCAGGTAGGCCAATTGTGTTTTCAGCGTTTCAAGGTTTTGCTCAGCAGTAATGACATTTTGTTTGGGGATCGCATCTTCTAATTTTAAAAGGAGCTGCCCTTTGTTCACCACATCACCTTTTTTTATATAAACGGCTCTGACTACACCGGGACCACCCTTTGGCGCCACATAGGAAATATTCATCGCTTCTACCCGTCCCTGAAGGTCTATATAGTGCATAAAAGTTTCAGGGGCGATGGTGTTTAATGTTACCAGCTTGGCTTTTTCTTCTTTAGCAGCAGCGGGATCTGTTTTTGCAATTTCTTTTTCTAAGTTTTCGATCTCAGCAGTCAGGCTGGCCTGTTTTTTCCTGAGCGCTTCCAATTGAGATTTTTTTTCACCTGTAGCGCCATCAGATTTGGCTCCGCAGGACGCCAGTGTAATGGCTGTTGCCATCAATACCAGTTGTACTATCTTTTGCATATACTAGGTTTTAGGGTTGTTGTTGGTTTGGTTAATTAGAGTTTGCCAATTGCTTTTAAATAATCCACTTTAGCAATGATGGCAGCATACAATGCGTTAATATAATTGGTTTGTGAAGTGATCAGGTCCGTTTGCGCCGAAGTGATCTCAATATTGGATCCTGTTCCTATTTCATATTTCTTTTTGGTCTGGTTGTACACGGTTTCTGCAAGGTCCATGTTCTTCTTTTGGTAATCCATGGCCGACACAGCAGACCTGAAGTTAATCTTTGACTGCAGCACTTCATTGTCGATGGATAATTGCAGGTTGCTGATCTGGTTCTCCGTCTGGGCCAATTCAAATTTTGACTTTTTGATCCTGGAGTCTTTTGCGAAACCATCAAAAATGGGAACAGCAATGTTCAGGCCGAGATAAGAAGTGGTAAACCAATCTCCTTTCTCAAAAAAACTGAATTCGTTGCGTTGCGCATTTTTACTGTAGGAGCCTGTCAGGGATACAACAGGATAGTAGCTCAACTTGTAACGTCTGATATTAAACTCGTTCAGTTTCTTTGTCAGTTGCAGGTATTGAAAGTCTTTCCGATCGGTGTACTGGTAGCTGGTATCATTCGAGAAGTCTTCCCTGATCTGGTCTTCATTCAGTTTATCCGACAGGACCAGTGTGTCTCTTACAGGCATGCCCATCAGTGTTTTCAGTCCTAAATAACCTATTTCAATATTGTTGGTAGCTTTCAGTTTTTCTGTTTGCAGGTTGGCGAGCTGCACGGCAATTTTGTCAAGATCCAGTTTTTCGGCAAATCCATTCTTGTATAGTTCCCTGGTATCATGCGCTAATTTACCTAACCGGCTGATGTTGGCATCGAGCAGGTCTAACTGCGTTTTGCTTACCACTAACTGGTAGTATATCTTGTGGATATTGGTTTTAATAGTTTCTTCTGTAACCTCGGCATATTTTTTCCTCCAATCCATAGAAGTGCTTTTGGCCTGCAGCCCGATGAATACCTGCCCGTCAAACAATACCTGCTGTAATTGGATGCTTGCGGTTGAATTATATTTGGTACCGAACTGAACGGGGATATACGTGCCCGCAGGCTGGCCAAATACCTGGCCCGGAAGCAGGGAGGTAGGGATCTTTAAATAATCAGTGGTGTTGATACTTCCTGTTACGGAAGGTAATGCGGCAGCGGTGATATCACGATTGGTCTGCTGCTGGATCTGCATATCCAATAAAGCGTTTTTTACCTGCACATTATGCAGTTGCGCGTATGCAACAGCTTGCTGGATGCCGAATACATATTTAGCCGGCGGTGTTTGTGCGGCGACTGCACCACTTAATACTACCAGGCAACATAGCCATACCATTTTTTCTATTCTTCTTTTGCTCATACGGTGGTTATTTTATGCATTAATCTTTGTTGTTTGTATTTCTGTATCAGTTTGAGTCCTTTGCCGGTAACAATCCCGCGTAAAAAATTATCAGTAATCTCTTCAATTACATGCGAGAGATCGTTTTTTCCGGATGGGAATATCTCCGGATTGAACAATAGGAAAACGGTGGCGAGCCTGTAACGGGCAAGGATGTCGGTATTGATCTCCTGGCGGTAGAGGTCTTCTTCTTTTCCTTTGTCAAGATTGCTTTTAATCACTTCGTATATGAATTTGTTCTTGTGCTCAGTGATCTTGTGGAATGCTCCGGTATGGTATTTTTCAAGGTCATACACAAGGGAAGCGCTCCTGTTCTTCAGTAACTCCATAATCATGTCAGTCGCTATAAATATCTCATGTACCGGGTTTTCGGATTTATTCCGGTAGCGCTCACAGTTCTGCATACTACTGGCAATCTCTACGTCTATAACTGCTTCAACCAGGGCGTCTTTATCAGAGAAAAACTGGTAAATGGTTTTCTTACTCATGCCAAGATGATTGGCAATTTCATCCATGCTCACACTGCGTACACCATAACGCATAAACAACTCGTGGGCTTTTGTCACAATTCTTTCCTGTATTTCCATAGCTGTCTGAATGGGGGGAAGCGCAAAACTACGGAAACTTTTTTCGTTGCACAAGTTTCCTTAACAGTTTCAGCCAAAATTTGTGTTAAGCGGTTTTAAAATGAGATGAACGTAAAAGGGTTGACGTTTTACCGTACCGGATATTTTAAGCCCTCCGGATGAATATTTTTAGCAACCCTGCCTAAAACAAGCTTATGTGCACGGGTACTGCCAAATGATGACATCGAAATAAAGCAGGATTATGAACTATCAGGGCCGGTACAGATTGGAGCCATATTGGATATTAACCCAGCTATAATCCATAGATAACCCATAGATAAGCCATATCTGTTTTTTAATAGCTTATCTATGGGTTATCTATAGCTTATATATGGCTTGTCTATGGTTTATCCACGAATCTGACACAAAGCGGTTACGAAGAAGCAATCTGGCTTGGATTTGGTTCATGCAGTGGACGCAATATGGAACCGGGTGTAGCAGAAAAAACTATGTTACCTGAAGACGAACCTGGGGTTAATTAAGTAATTGTATCGGTAAACATTCTCAGCCAATTATGAATTAAGCGTATTAAAATCTTGCTTACTTTACATTCAAATTCTACCGAATGAGCCGGAACCGGTTGAGTACCAGCGCATATGCAAAAAAGTTATTGCAGCTTTTCTTACAGGGACTGATTGTGCTGGCACCCATTGGCATCACTTTGTGGGTCGTCATTGGCCTGTTCAGGTGGGTGGATGGCTTTCTTCCGAACTTAGTCAATTCCCTGTTCCCGAATCTTCTGGAAAAAGATTCAGAAGGCAACGTAAGCAGGATGCCGGGATTGGGTTTTATAGTAGTGGTCTCACTGGTGTTGTTTGTAGGATGGGTATCTTCCATTTTTGTGGTGGGCCGGCTGGTAGCAGTGTTGGATACCGTGCTTGAAAGAACGCCCGGTATCAAATTCATCTATTCCTCGGTCAAAGATTTTCTTGAAGCTTTTGCAGGCAATAAAAAGAAATTCGATAAGCCGGTATTGGTGAATGTAGATGCCAGTGATGTTTGGCGGATCGGCTTTATCACCCAGCAATCTGCCCGCGAATTTGGAATGGATACGCATGTTACTGTTTATGTTCCGCACTCCTATGCTATTTCAGGGATCACTTATATTGTCCCTATGAGCCATATCAGGCCGCTCAATAATATCAGCGCTTCAGATGCTATGAAATATGCAGTTTCGGGCGGCGTTACAGATGTTCATGAGTGAGATGACCCACGTCTCACGATTTACTGCTAATTTTGCGCCTCAAGCAATCGAAGATGAAACTGCACAACTTTAATTCCGGCCCTTCTATCCTGCCGCAACCTGTTATAGAACAGGCTGCTGAAGCTATTCAGAACTTTAATAACACGGGTTTATCCGTATTGGAAATAGGTCATAGAACACCCTGGTTCCAGGAAGTAATGGATGAGGCCGTGGGTTCAGTGAAACAGTTGATGCAATTGGGCGATGATCATGAAGTGCTTTTCCTGCATGGCGGCGCTACCACGCAGTTCATGCAGGTGCCTATGAACCTGCTGGATGAAAGCGGTACCGCTGCTTATTGCGATAATGGCATCTGGGGCAATAAAGCCCTGAAAGAAGCTACCCTGTTTGGTAAAGTGGAAGTGGTGGCCGATACATCGGACAGGAAGCACAGCTATATCAAAAAGGATTTCATCATTCCGCCAAATGCAAGCTACCTGCATATCACTACAAATAATACTGTTGAGGGAACCCAATGGCACGAATATCCCGCAACTGATATACCATTGGTGGCCGACATGAGCAGCGATATTTTCAGCCGCCCTGCCGATTACAAAAAATTTGCCCTGGTCTATGCAGGTGCCCAGAAGAACATGGGAGCCGCAGGCGTTAACTTAGTGGTGGTGCGAAAAGATGTATTGGGCAAGGTATCCCGCCGTATACCGGTTATCATGGATTACCAGAAACATATTGCAGCCGGTTCTCTTATGAATACTCCCCCCGTGTTTGCGGTATACGTAAGCATGCTCACACTCCGCTGGATATTGAAAGAAGGCGGGTTGGCTGAAATGGAGCGACGCAGCGTAGCCAAGGCAGACCTGCTTTATAGCGCTATTGACAGCCTGCCCGTCTTTAAACCGGTGGTTGCAAAAGAAGACCGCAGTTATATGAATGCTGTTTTCTTTCTGCAGGATCCTGCACTGGAAGAGCCCTTCCTGGCATTATGTAAAAAAGAAGGAATGATTGGTGTGAAAGGGTACCGTACCGTAGGCGGAGTACGTGTTAGTATGTACAATGCTTTGCCATTGTCAAGCGTAGAAGCTTTCTGCGGACTGATGCGCCATTTTGCCTCACAGAAAGGATGATTTTGATGAACGGTACAGCAAATATTCTGTTTTTGCCTACTTTTGGACCGAAAAACGAATTTGGTCGAAAATGATAGTCACCTCAAAAGACGAGCTCATCAGGGATGATATTCTGAGAGAAGCGCAGAAACTCTTTCAGCAGTTTGGCCTCAGGAAGACCACGATGGAAGACATTGCCAGGTCTATGGGAAAGGGAAAGAGTACCCTCTATTACTACTATTGTAGTAAAGAAGAGATTTTTGACGCAGTCATCCTCAGGGAAATGGACGATGTTTTTGACATGGTCAAACAATCTGTTGCCAAAGCCCTTACCGCCGAAGAGAAACTGAAAGCATTTGCACTGACCAAAATAAAAGCCCTTCAGAAAAAATCGAACCTGTACAAGATTGTAAGGGGGGAGATACAGGAAAATATGCGTTGCCAGAAACACCTGTACGACGCATATGACCAGCAGGAAACCAGGCTGATGAAAGACATTCTCAGTTTCGGGATCAAGAATCGCGAGTTTGCATCAGCACTTAAGAAAGAATTGGATATACTGCCTTCTGTCATTGTCAGTTCACTGAGGGGACTAGAGCGGGATATGTTTATCGGAAATAAATACAACAGGATGGAACCGAGGATGGAGACGGTGATAGGCATATTGATACGCGGACTGAAAAATTAAAATATACCAGGCGGGCAAATCGTCTTCTACCTGAAACAGTTTGCCTGATAGGGGAATAATAATGCTACAAATACCACAACATGAAAGAACAAATTCAACCTGCCGATGGCAGACTGGGCGTGCTGCTGCCCGGTTTAGGTGCTGTTGCCACTACGCTGATCGCCGGCGTTGCAGCCGTTAATAAAGGTATTGCACAACCCATTGGTGCGCTGACCCAGATGGGTAATATCCGTCTAGGTAAAAGAACCGAGAACCGGTACCCATTGATCAAGGATTTTGTTCCGCTGACGGAGCTGAACAAAATTGCTTTTGGCGGATGGGATGTGTACAGCGACAATGTGTATGAGGCTGCCATGAAAGCCAAAGTCCTGGAACCTGCCCTGTTACAGGCCATCAAACCCGAGCTGGAAGCAATTGTTCCCATGAAAGCGGTGTTTGACAGATCTTATGTAAAGAACCTGGATGGCCAGCATATTAAAAAAGCTGCCAGCAAGTATGACCTTGCCAAAGCCGTTATAGCTGACATTGAAAACTTCCGTGACACCAATAGTTGCAGCAGGGTGGTGATTGTATGGTGCGGCTCTACAGAAAAATATACAGAACAGTCGGCTGTACATGAAACCATTGAAGCTTTTGAAGCAGGCCTTAAGAACAATGATCCTGCTATCTCCCCAAGTATGATCTATGCATACGCTGCCATCAGTATAGGTGTGCCCTTTGCCAATGGTGCGCCCAATCTTACCTGTGATATCCCTGCGCTGGTGCAATTAGCAAAAGAAACAGAAACACCGATCAGCGGAAAGGATTTTAAAACAGGACAGACACTGATGAAAACCATACTGGCACCGGGCTTACACGCAAGGGCCTTAGGTATTCGCGGCTGGTTTTCTACTAATATCCTGGGTAACAGGGACGGGCTCGTGCTGGATGATCCGGACAATTTCAAAACAAAAGAGGTTTCCAAACTGAGTGTACTGGAAGATATTCTGCAACCGGAAATGAATCCTGATCTGTATGGAGAATTGTACCATAAAGTGCGGATCAACTATTACCCCCCGCACGGCGATAATAAAGAGAGCTGGGATAATATTGACATATTTGGCTGGTTAGGATACAGCATGCAGATCAAGATCAACTTCCTGTGTCGCGACTCTATTTTAGCCGCACCAATCGTATTGGATCTAGCATTGTTTATGGACCTTGCCAAAAGGGCCAATATGACGGGTATACAGGAATGGTTATCGTTCTATTTCAAATCGCCGCAAACAGCACCTGGTCTGAGACCGGAGCACGATATTTTTAAACAATTGATCAAGCTGCAGAATACTTTGCGTCATATCATGGGAGAAGACCTGATCACGCATTTGGGACTGGATTATTACCAGGACCTGGTAGAAGCGTTATGAGTAAAGTGCACCAACTTGTAGCCAGTTGCCTGGGTATCGGGTACACCAGGGGCGGCGGAACCATCGCCGCTGCACTATGTTGTATCGTGTGGTACCTGGCGCGGTCAATGGGTGCTTTTAATTGGGTTGCCGTAATTGTTACAATACTGGTAACGGTTACCGGGATCTGGTCGGCTGCGAAAGTGGAACCAGCATGGGGAAAAGACAGCAGTCGTGTGGTGATAGATGAAGCGGCTGGCATGTGTGTAAGCCTGCTGCTGATTCCTGTGGAACTGAAATATATAATAGCAGGATTAGTGCTGTTCCGGTTTTTTGATATTGCCAAACCCCTGCTTATCCGCAAGACAGAATTACTCCCGGGCGGGTGGGGTGTAATGATGGATGACCTGCTTGCCGGATTATATACTAACCTGCTTTTACACATCATTGTATGGTATAACCTGTTCTGACCAATGGTTACTTTTATAAAAGCGCAAACTGCTTCACTGACAGCTACCATAGTGGATTTTTCTATCACTATTATTTTGGTAGAATGTTTTCACTGCTGGTACCTCGCCGCAAGTATAACAGGAACCATCTGCGGAGGTATGGCCAATTTTATGCTGGGCAGGAAATGGGTATTTGATGCGACCGGAAAGAGAATATCGGGGCAGGCGGTTAAATACATCATAGTGTGGGCAGGTAACCTGTTACTTGTCTCTAGCGGAGTGTATGTGGTAACACATTATCTCGGGGTCAATTATGTTTTGTCAAAGATCATTGTGTCAATTGTAGTAGGGTTCACCTATAATTACCTGATGCAAAAAAAATTCGTGTTTAAATAACTAAACCATGGGAAGAATAAGAGGGGCTGTAAGATGGGGACTGTTCATACTTTTCGCACTTGGAGGTTTTATTCAGGGCATTACACAAACAATTGTACAGGGAACTATAACAGATGCAGCCAGTAAGCGACCATTGCAATACGTTAGCGTGGTATTTAAAGGAGGAAGGGGAACAGTAACAGATAGTCTTGGTAATTACACGCTCAGGTCAACCGGAAATATTGCCACCATACAGGTATCCTATGTGGGCTATAAGACATTGCTGAGAACCATTACACCAGGCAAAGAGCAAACGGTTAATGCAGAAATGGATATCGACCCCAAAATGGTGAATACAGTAACGGTATCCACCAACAAACGGGCTTCCTATCATAATAAAAATAATCCGGCTGTTGAACTGATCAGGCGGGTGATAGAAAACAAACCCATCAATCGAACAGAACATTACGACTATGTGCAGTATGATCAGTATGAGAAATTAGAAGTATCGCTAAGCAGCGTACCTGAGAAGATCACCAACAGTAAGTTGTTGCGCAAATACCAGTTCCTGTTCGAGAACAGGGATACGGTCACCCTCCAGGGAAAATCGTTGCTTCCTGTTTACCTTGAAGAAACGCTTTCCAAAAAATTCTTCCGCAAAAACCCCGAAAAAACAAAGACCATTATAACAGGTGAAAAGCGGGTGAACTTCGGGGAATACATTGATAATGTAGGTGTAAGCACTTACCTTAACAGGCTAATCATGGATGTTGATATTTATGATAACAATATCCCTCTCTTTACTTACCAGTTTTTAAGCCCCATTGCGGATCTCGCCCCAACCTTTTACATGTTCTATATCAGGGATACCATTACCGATGCAAACGGGCATAAGCTGATCAAAATGTATTTCACGCCACGCAATACGAATGACCTGCTTTTCAGGGGAAATATGTATATCACGCTCGACGGAAATTATGCGGTACAAAAGCTGAACATGTTTCTCAGCAGGAATGCCAACCTCAACTGGGTGCGTGAACTGCATATTGACCTCGATTTTGAAAAAAGCGAGGATTCCCGTTACCACCTGAGCAAGAGCAGTGTAATGGCAGAAGCAGGTATTACCAAGGGGAAGGGTGGTGGTTTTTTTGGCGGCCGTACGGTGTCGTATAAAAATTTTGTCATCAATAAGCCGCAAGCCGACAGCGTGTACAACGGCCCGGCACTGGTTAAACTGCAGCATTCAGATAAGCAGGCAGATAATTTCTGGGTCATCAACAGACATGACACTTTAACAAAGACAGAAGCAAAAGTGTACGCCAATATCGATAGCCTGGAAAGAATGCCTTCTTTCAGAAGGACCATGGCAATAGCCACTTTGCTGGTGGCCGGCTATACATCATTGGGCCCGTTTGAGATAGGGCCTGTCAATGCATTTTACAGCTTTAATCCCATAGAAGGGTTCAGGTTAAGATTTGGCGGAAGAACCACACCCAAAATGAGCAAACGGATCTATTTCGAAACCTATGCCGCTTACGGATTTAAAGATGAGCAATGGAAATACTTTTTAAGCAGCACTTACTCGCTCAACAATAAATCTATTTACGAATACCCTTTGAACTTTATTCGTGCGAGCTATCAAAAAGATACTAAAATACCCGGTCAGGAACTGCAGTTTGTGGCAGAGGACAATTTCCTGCTCTCATTTAAAAGAGGCAAGAACGATAAATTGTTATACAATGATGTGTACAAACTGGAATACATACATGAATTACCCAGCCATCTTTCTTATACATTCGGGCTCAAAAACTGGCGACAGCAACCTGCGGGAGCTATTGTATATTCCAAGGTAGACAATGGAAGTACGGTCAATGTACCTGATTTAACTACCACCGAATTTTCTGGCGAACTACGCTGGGCGCCGCATGAGCAGTTCTACCAGGGTAAAGTATACCGTATCCCTATCATTAATAAGTACCCGGTTATCACATTCCGGTTTACTGCAGGCATAAAGGGAATATTTAACAGTGAATACAACTACCAGAATGTCAATCTTCGCATGGAGAAACGGGCGTATATGTCGCAATTAGGCTATAGCGACCTGGTATTCGAAGGCGGTTATATTTTCGGCCGGCTGCCTTATCCGTTAATGACCATTCACCGGGCTAACCAGACCTATGCCTACCAGTTAAACTCTTATAACCTCATGAACTTTATGGAATTTGTGAGCGATCATTATGTGGGACTGACCGTTGATCATCATTTCAATGGTCTTATCTTCAACAGGATACCCTTGCTGAAAAAATTAAAGTTCCGTGAACTGCTGTCTCTGAAAGTGTTGTATGGAGGTGTACGTGATGAGAATAACCCTGACCTGAACCCGGCGCTCATCAGGTATCCTACTTTTGCGGGTACTGCTAACACTTCTACTTTTTCATTGGCTAAGAAGCCATACATAGAAGGAAGTGTGGGCATAGGCAATATATTAAAACTGATCCGGGTAGACCTGGTAAGAAGATTCAACTACCTCGAAAACCCTTATATCGCAACCTGGGGTGTAAGGGCAAGATTTAAATTTGATTTTTAGAGCGTGGCCGATAGCTTGAGGCTTCTCTTTTAATATAATTATTTTGTATTGAAAAGCACAGGGTGAATGGAAAAAGTTCCTTTTAGAATACAACTGCAACGCGGTATTTATGTTGTCATAGATCCGTTTGTGAAACTGTTGATCAGGTTTGGTCTCACGCCAAATGCAGTCACTACCATTGGGTTCCTATTGAATGTAGGGGTGACCATTATTTTTGTTAAGGGTGGGGAAACAGGACATCGCGGAGACCTGTCTTATGTGGGATGGGCCGGCGCCCTGATTTTGTTTGCGGGATTGTTTGATATGCTGGATGGCCAGGTGGCGCGTCTTGGTAATATGAGTTCGTCCTTCGGCGCTTTATATGATTCGGTGCTGGATCGTTACAGCGAGCTGGTTATGTTTTTCGGTATTTGCTATTACCTGGTGGCACACCACTATTTTTTAAGCTCGATCTTTGCTTTTATTGCAATGATAGGTTCTGTTATGGTAAGCTATACCAGGGCCAGGGCAGAGGGTTTGGGTATTCAATGCAAAGACGGACTGATGCAAAGACCTGAAAGGGTGATTACGATCGGCCTTACTGCCATCGCCTGCGGCATCACTGCGCACTATATTGGCGGCGACCATAGATGGTATTTGCCAGGCATCTCATTTCATGTGCTCGAAACCATGTCCATCTTCACCGTACCATTGACGGTTATGGCGGTGCTTACCAATGCTACAGCCATCAGGCGACTGGTTGAATCGGGCAGGGAGATGAACAAGAGAGATGCAGCGAAAACAAGTGCTGCGAAAAAATTATCGCTTGTTGCCGGACTGACCATACTTTCAACCGGCCTTTTCGCAAACGATGTTCCAGGTAACAAAACCATGACTCCTGCTCATACCGTTGCCATTAATATGGACCCGCAGGATACATTCCCTGTACCAGCGGGCATTCCCAACCAGTTATTTTACCTCCAGCGCACGTCTAATACAAATACCATTGTCTGCGAGTTGAACCTGAACAGCAGGGGGCAGCTGGATGAGGACAATCCCGTGCATGTATACTGGATCCGCTACCCGGAAGGGGGCATGAAAAAAGAATTGTCTTATATACAAAGGATATTTGCTTATGGTATCAAAGCCAGACTGCAGGAAAATGGTTCCTATAAGCTGCATTTTGTATCCTACAAAAAACAAGCGCTTCACCTGATGAAATCGCCCAAAGACAACAGGTATCATGTGTATGCAATCATCAATCAAAAACTGGCGGTGCTGAACAGGATATTTGTCAGGATAGATCCGGGTGGTTCATTCTGGGCTCCTAATGTTATTTACATGGAATTAAAAGGAAAGGATGAAGCTACCGGAAAGGAAATGATGGAACGATTCAAACCCTGATATGCAAAAACTTTCATCACAGGGTGAGAGCCCTTTATTGACTGCAAAACTTGTATGGATAACAGGCGGACTGTCGCTGGGGTATCTTTTATTATCGCGGTTATTGATAGGGTTTAAACCGGAACAGGTGATCCTGGTAGTGTTGTTCAATGCCTGTTATTATTTGTCTGCGCCTGCACGGAAATTCATTACAGGCTTCTCCATCTTTATTGTCTTCTGGATCATCTTCGATTACATGAAGGCCTTTCCCAATTATCACTATAACACCGTGCATATTGAGAGCCTGTACCAGGCAGAAAAGCAATTGTTCGGTATCAGGCAACAGGGCGTGGTGGTTACGCCCAATGAATACTGGCTAACACACAGTAATACATTCCTCGATGTCATTGCCGGTATTTTTTACCTGTGCTGGGTACCGGTACCATTGGCTTTTGCCGGCTTCCTCTTTTTTAGGAACAGGAAACTATTCCTTCACTTTTCGCTTGCGTTTTTGCTCGTCAACCTCATAGGCTTTGCAATTTATTATATATATCCGGCGGCCCCTCCCTGGTATGTGCAATTGCATGGGTTTAGTTTTGAAGCGGGAACACCGGGTAATACAGCGGGGCTGGAAAAATTTGACCGGTTCTTTCATGTTCATACATTCAGCTCACTCTATGCTAAAAGCTCTAATGTGTTTGCTGCCATGCCTTCCTTACATGCATCATACCCGCTGATTGTTTTGTATTATGGATGGAAGAACAGGCTGGGGCTAATCAATCTTTTTTTCGCAACGGTAATGGCAGGTATCTGGTTTTCAGCAATATATACCAGTCACCATTATATCTTGGATGTATTGGCAGGCATACTTTGCGCCATAGCAGGGATTTTGCTGTTTCAATGGCTGGTAACACGTGAAACTTTCCTGAAGAGATGGGTAACAGCATTTGAGCAGCTGATACAATAATCATCCCTGTTTCTTTTCATAACGTTTCATTTATAATTATTTGCAGATATTTGCCGCATGGCAATGATTAAACCCTTTAAAGCGCTCCGTCCGCAGGCACAATTGGCAAAGCAGGTGGCAAGCCGCCCGTATGATGTATTGAACAGTGCAGAAGCAAAAATAGAAGCACAGGGCAATCACAGTTCTTTTCTGCACATTACAAAAAGTGAAATTGACCTGCCCGATTCGGCAGATATCCATGCTCCCGAAGTATACGAGCAGGCAAAAGCCAACCTGGAAGCATTCATTAAAAGAGATATCCTCTTCAGGGAAACAAAAGAATGCTATTATATCTATCAGCTCATCATGAATGGACGCAGCCAGACAGGGTTGGTCTGCGTAAGCAGTATTGATGATTATGAAAATGATATCATCCGCAAGCATGAATTTACCCGCCCCGAAAAGGAATTAGACAGGATCAATCATATCAAAACCTCCGGTGCACAAACAGGAAATGTTTTTCTTGCCTACCGTAGTCACGCTGCAGTAGATGCGCTGATAGCAAAATGGAAGGAAACAAAATCACCGGTGTACGATTTTACAGCAGATGACGATATACAGCATACTATCTGGATCGTAAATGATACCGATACCTGTCACGATATCTCTACCCTGTTTCAAGAAGAAATACCGTACACCTATATTGCTGATGGTCATCACCGTGCAGCATCGGCTGCAAAAGTGCGCGCAGCATTAGGCGACAAGGCTACGGCAGGCGCTGATTATTTCCTGACAACTTTATTCCCGTCCAACCAGTTATATATCATGGATTACAACCGGGTGGTAAAAGACCTCAAGGGGTTGGATGCAAGTGGTTTCCTGGAGGCAGTCAGGGAAAAGTTTGACATTGTTTTATTAGGCAAAGAAGCTTACAGACCCGACCAGTTACATACATTCGGATTGTATTTAGGGGGCAATTGGTATAAGCTCATATCCAAGCCGGGAACCTATACAACCGACCCGATCGGAATATTAGACGTGACCATTTTACAAAATAATGTGCTGGACCCGATACTCGGCATTAAAGATCCCCGCACCGATAAGCGGATAGACTTTGTGGGAGGTATCAGGGGGCTCGGTGAACTGGAAAAAAGAGTGGACAGCGGCGAAATGGCGGCAGCTTTCAGTTTGTACCCAGTGACGATCGAACAATTATTTGATATAGCAGACAGTGGCAATGTAATGCCCCCTAAAAGCACCTGGTTTGAACCAAAATTGAGAGATGGCCTTTTGACGCATTTGATCTACTAGTCGGCACTCCTGGCGGATAGCCGTACAGAAAGAGCTGCAGACAATAAACATCGCATTTATGAAATATATAGTAACCGGTATCCTTGCTTTCTTCACCCTCTGCGCTTCTGCCCAGCAGCAAACGGTACAACAATTACAGGAAACCGCTAAAACGCTGATGCAGCAGGGCGATCTTGCGAATGCGGTAGTAACACTGGAACGCGCCAGACAGCAGGAGCCTGCAAACCTGACGGTACTGAAAGACCTTTCTTTTGCCCATTACCTCAAAAGTGATTTTGCAAAAGCAATTGAAGTGGCAAAACCTTTACTCAACCGGCCGGATGTTGATGAACAGACATACCAGATACTGGGCATGAGCTATAAGAATACCGCCCAGTATAAAGAATGCGCTAAAATGTATAAAAAAGCGTTGAAAAAGTTCCCTGGCAGTGGTGTTATTTATAATGAATACGGTGAACTGATGGCCATGGATAAGAATCAGGAAGAGGCCATTATACAATGGGAAAAAGGGATATCGGCAGATCCTAATTACAGCAGCAATTACTACAATGCCGCTATGTATCATACTTTCAAGAACAACTGGATAAAAACACTCATTTACGGAGAGTTGTTCCTGAATTTAGAAAGTTATACAGCGCGTACCACGGATATTAAAAACGCGATGCTGATGGCGTACAGGAACCTTTTCAAGGGCACTACTATTGAGCAATTAATGGCGGCCAGAACAACAACGGCTTTCGAAAGAGCAGTACTGGAAACGCTTACTAAAGCAATAGCATTAGCTAAAGACGGGATTGATATAGACAATATCACAACCATCCGTACCCGCTTTATCCTGGAATGGTTCCAGGGCAGGCAGGCACAGTACCCTTTCCGTTTGTTCGATCAGCAGCAATACCTCTTACGCGAAGGTCTTTTTGAAGCATACAATCAATGGATCTTCGGGATGGCTATCAATGCAGATGCATACAAGCTGTGGCAAACCAATCATCCTAAGGAGGCGGCCGGCTTTAAGGCATTCCAGGAGAGCAGGGTGTTCAAGATGCCTGCGGTGCAGAACTACATGCTGAAATAAGTATTACCGGCACAACTTTGTTATTTCTGGCGTTTTGCATAAATTACCCCTGGTGTAGCTAAATACCAATGATTGCGTATGACCTTTAAGAGACTTTTTGATTGCCTGGATCACCAGCTACAGCATTTTCCTAAAAAAGATATGCTGGCTGCCAAGGAAAACGGACAATGGGTAACTTACGGAACAGAGCAGGTGGCACATATTGTAAACCGCTTCAGTGCCGGGCTGATGCAGTTAGGCGTGAGCGGGAATGATATGACCCCCGAAGGCAGCGATAAGATCGCTATTATCAGCAATAACAGGCCCGAATGGATATTTACAGACCTGGCTGTACAGCAATTAGGTGCAATACTTGTGCCGGTATATCCTACCACCAACCCCGCCGAGCTTGAATTTATACTGAATGATGCTTCGGTAAAATACATTTTTGTCAGTAACCAGGAATTATTGAATAAAGCCAGCGATGTGGCTTTAAGAGTGCCATCTGTTAAGGCCATCTATACATTTGATGTAATAGCAGGCGCGCATCACTGGAGTACCGTAACACAACTGGCTGATGACACTTTACTGCAGCGTGTCGAAGCGGTTAAACAACAAGTGCCTGTATCACATCTGGCCACCATCATCTATACTTCCGGAACAACAGGTACTCCCAAAGGGGTCATGCTGAGCCATAGGAATATTTACGCCAACCTCTGGTTTTCCAAAGAGAGCTTTCCTTTTGAAGACGCCCCAGACAGCAAGGTATTGAGCTTCCTGCCGCTCAACCATATTTTTGAGAAGATGGTCACTTATATCTATCTCTATAGCGGCATCAGTATTTATTATGCAGAAAGCCTGGAGACCATTGGTGATAACCTGCGCGAAGTGAAACCCAATGGGTTTACCACTGTTCCGCGCCTGCTGGAAAAAGTGTTTGAACGCATCATGAACAAAGGCAACGAGCTCACAGGCATTAAAAGAAAACTCTTTTTCTGGGCGGTTGCGCTTGCCGAGCAATATGATAACCTTAAAAGCGGCGGCCTGTGGTATAATATGCAGCTGGCACTTGCCAATAAGCTGATCTTTAATAAATGGCGCGAAGCACTTGGCGGCAATGTGGGATTTATTGTGACCGGTGGCGCTGCCTGCCAGGTAAAACTGTTGCGCATTTTCAATGCGGCAAGAGTGCCGGTATATGAAGGCTACGGACCAACAGAGAATAGTCCTGTTATCTGCGTGAACCGTAAGGAAAAAGGAGGCACTAAATTCGGTACCGTTGGCCCGGTGATCAAAGGCGTTCAGTTAAGGCTCGAAGAAGATGGAGAGATCTGCGTGAGTGGCCCGAGCGTAATGGAAGGATATTTCAAACGGCCGGACCTGACCGCCGAAACCATTATAGACGGCTGGCTGCACACCGGCGATATTGGTGTGATGACGGACGATAAATTCCTGAAGATCACCGACCGCAAAAAAGAGCTTTTTAAAACCAGCGGAGGAAAATACGTAGCACCGCAACCCATCGAAAACAAACTCAAGGAAAGCCCCTTTATAGAACAGGTGATGGTGGTGGGCGCTGAAAGAAAATTTGTGGGGGCATTGATTGTGCCTTCTTACCCTGCACTGCGTGAATGGATGAAGGAGAAGGGCATCGGCTATACCACCAATGAAGAAGTGATCCTGCGTTCCGAAGTACTGGAATTGTACCGCGGACTGGTAGAGAACTTCAACAGTTACTTTAACCATGTGGAACAGATCAAAAAATTTGAACTGCTGCCGCATGAATGGACAATTGAAACGGGCGAAATGACCCCCAAAATGAGCCTGAAGAGAAAAGTGGTAATGGAAAAATTCAGAGACGCTATCGAACGTATTTACCACTAAGCCACAGCGTTCACAGGCTCCTTTGTGCTGAAAACAAATCTTGGCAGTATTCCAAATCTTCTCGAAATTGTGTAAAGCCCTTAACACTGCTGTATGGAAACCCCCGCTGTAAACGATTCCTTCATTGCAAATGCACAAAATTTCAGGGCGCTACTCGAAAACACCACTGATATTATTATTCATGCCAATGCGCAAAGGGAAATCACTTATATCAGCCCCGCGGTAAAAAGGATCATGGGCTTTGAAGTAACGGAAACAATCGGGAAACGCTTGCGTGAGCTGGTATATGAAGAAGACCTGGCCAAGCTATTGGCTGAATTCGAGAAAGTGCTTGCTTCTCCTGGTATTTCGCTCACCAATGAGTACCGGGTCAAAACAAAACAGGGCGGGTTCATCTGGGTAGAAGGAACCATTACCAACCTGATGCAGGTAAAGGGTGTGGAAGGGTTTATCATTAACCAGCGTGATATTACCGAGAAAAAGGAAAAAGAACAGGAGCTGATCAAAAGCAATGAACGTTTCCTGTACGCCGCAAAAGCAACAGATGATGCTATCTGGGACTGGGATATTGAGGCCGATGAGGTAGTAAGAACGGGTGATGGATTGAAAAAGCATTTTGGCTATGACCCTGTAGAGGCATTCAAAGAAAAAGACTTCTGGATCAATAAGGTGCACCCGGACGACCTGCAGCGGATGATAGCGAAGAGAAATGCGATACTGTATCATTCCGGGGAATTATATTGGGATGATGAGTACCGGGTGCTGAAAGCTGACGGGAAGTTTGCTTATATTTATGATAAGGGATATATCATACGGGATAAGGAGGGGAAACCAATACGAATGATCGGTGCCACCCAGAATATTACACAACGAAGAGAAGCAGAAGCATTATTGGTTGAGTTGAATACACGATTAAAGAAAAGAGCGGATGAACTGGTAACATCGAATATTGAGTTGGAACGTTTTGCGTATGTAGCTTCACATGACCTCCAGGAACCATTGCGGATGGTGAGCAGCTTTCTTCAGTTGTTTAAAAAGAAGTACCGGGGACAGATTGATGAAACGGCTGACCAGTATATACACTTTGCGTTAGATGGCGCTGAAAGGATGAAGAAACTGATATTAGACCTGCTGGAATATTCACGGGTAGGGTCTAACAGGGACATTCATAAAGCAGTGGATATGAATGAGTTGCTACAGGACCTTTTTGATCTGTTTGAAAAGGCCATAGAAGAAACAGGAGCCAGGATCATCATACAGCAATTGCCCGTGATCAAAGCAAATAAGACACAGGTATTCCAGCTGTTTCAAAATTTAGTAGGAAATGCACTCAAATACCATAGTGACCTTCCCCCTGTTATTAAGATAGATGGTAAGGAAGAAGCCGGTCAATATTTATTTGCTGTTCATGATAATGGGATTGGCATTGACCCTGCTTTCTTTGAAAAAATATTTGTGATATTCCAGCGCCTGCACAATAAAAATGAGTACAAGGGTACCGGAATCGGGCTTGCAATATGTAAAAAGATCGTAGAGCGGCATGATGGTCGCATATGGGTAGAATCGCAACCGGGCAAAGGGAGCAGCTTTTATTTTACTATCAGCAAATGAACATGATGACCGCTTCTGATAAATAAACGTGAAAATTGATCAACAGAGCAATAGTTTGTGTTTTTTTGCACGTCAATGATACATTGTATGACCAGCAGGGGACTCATGTACAAAAACAATAAGTATGTCTGATAATCACCAGCCGCTGGCTGTGCTTATTGTGGAAGATAATCCGGGTGATCTTTTCCTGCTGGAAGAGTTGCTGCATGTATCGGCATTGCCTGTAAGGGAATTATATACAGCAACAAATGCAGCCATGGCTGTGAAAATATTGCAACAGCGGGAGGTTGACCTGGTATTGCTTGATCTTTCCTTGCCGGATAGTAACGGACTTCAGTCTTACCTGCTCATTAACCAGCACGCAGATACCATTCCCATCATTGTTTTAACCGGGTTGATAGATATGGATGTTGCGCTCGATACTATGGCAAAGGGAGCGCAGGATTACCTTGTTAAAGGAGAGTTTGATGAAAAACTGCTGTACAAATCTATTCAATACAGTGTGGAACGGAAAAGAAGCCTGCGCAAATTGCAGGAAGAAAGGCAGTTGAAACAGAAAGAGATCACGGAAGCAGTCATACGTGTTCAGGAAAAAGAAAGGTATGAGATCAGTAAAGAACTGCACGATAATGTTAACCAGCAGCTGACAGTTGCCATGATGTATATCGCCACGGCAATGAAAGGAGGCGATAATCACCAGGAACTGCTGAAACAATCCTCAGGGTTCATATTCACTGCCATTGAAGAGATAAGGAAACTTTCCAAAGCACTGGTAACCCCCCTGATCAAGGACTTTGGTCTCGCTAAAGCGATCGACGGGCTGGTAGAGGATATACTTGTCGCCAATGAGATGAATATTGAATTCTTTGCCCAGTCGTTTTATGAAGAAGATATCAATTATGAATTCAAACTGAATATATTCAGGATTGTCCAGGAGCAAATGAACAATATCATCAAACATGCCAATGCCAGCAATGTGATCATTGAATTGTACAGGGATGAAAAAATAAGACTGTCTGTCAAAGACGATGGGATAGGATTTGACCTGGCAGAAAAAAGAAAAGGAATAGGACTGAATAATATCATCAGCCGGGCAGAACTTTACAATGGAAGCATCTCGCTGCAGGCTACACCCGGCGATGGGTGCAGGTTGCACATTGATTTCCCCGCAACAACAGATATTCTTGTAAAAGTGATACCAACTTGATCACTTGCTTTTTTGCAGGGAAGCAAGGTATTTTTCCCTGATAATGCTTTGGACGGGTTTATTGTTGATCTTGCTCTCTAACCAGGAAATGATATCTAAGTACATGAAAGCGCGGCTTTCAAGCCGGTTCTTTTCCAATGGCTTTAAGGAAGACAGCAACGTCTCAAATTGCGGTTTTAGCTGGCGGGGCGACAGGCGGAATGATTTTCTCAGGAAGGAGAATATTTCTTCTTCAACCGTACTCAGGTTCTCCATTTTTGACATGAACCGGTAAACAGATTTCAAAAGGTATTCAAGCAGGTCAAAATTGCGTAATTCATAATGGGCAATCAGGTGCAGTAACCTAGCATAACACTGGAGATCGGTACGCAGATCCACCTTCCAGTTGATGATCTTGTTCAGGTAATCAATGCTTTTACCATGGTCGCCACTTCCAAAATAAAGGGAAGCGATCTTGTAATAAAACACGAGTACCCTGTGACGGTCGAGGTATAATTCATACTCTTTGATCTTGTCCATGATATAAGGAACGAGCGACAAACCTTCAGTAAATGTTCCCTCCATGAAATGTTTGTTCAGCTTGGCGGTAGTGAGGTAAACAAAAGTCTGTATCAGGTTGTTTTGGTTTTCCTGTATCACTGCTGTAAGTGAAAACTTTTCAAAAGCCCCGATCGCATCATTGAATTTCTGGTAATTGCGCAGGTCAAAATGCGCGCTCATTAAATTGTGCATGCCCTTGATATAATGCGCAGTCTCTATTTCTATCATTTTCGGATCGGCATCGAACAGGTCAACCCATTTCTGGCAATAACGGTAATACATCAGGAAATCCTGTGTAATGAAAGCATACCAGCAATAACACTGGTAGAGGTAAAGCCGTTCATAAAAGCTTTTATAATCCTTCGACCGCTGAATGACTTCGTGTTTAAAGAAAGCATCCAATGCCGCTGTGTCTTTTTCATTACGGGCATGACCGTTCTTGATATACCAGCTATATAATTGAAGCGACAGGTTAGATAAGATACCAATGGTCGTAAGCCTGCAGTTCACTTCTTCTACTTCAGCCGTTAACCGGTCGGCCCTGTCCTGCATACTCCGGGTAATGTGCAGCGATTCTATTTTCTTTTCGAGGAATAAGACCTGGAGGATATAAGTGACCTGGTTATTGGCCCTTGCCAGTTCCTTAACCCTGTCGAGGATCCTCAGGCTCTGGTGATACAGTCCCTTGTTGTACAGCAAACGGGCAAAATCCAGCTGCTCGTGTAATTGCAGGTCAATATTCTCCTGCTGCTTCAAAAGCCGCAGGCTGGCCAGCACTTCGTGGTATAAATGCGCTTTCAGGTTGGAAAGCTGCTGTTTCTGAAGGGAGGGGTTCTTTTTGAGCAGGCTTTCTTCATCGTACTGCTTCATTTTGTCCAATGCGTCAAATAATTGAACGATCTTAAGGTCGCCGGAAGCCGAATTACGGTTCATGTATAGCTTAAAATTCCGTTTTTCGGACCTTTCGAGCGACTGAACCAGTTGAAAAAGCGCATCTGTAGAACGGTTGGGCATCGTAATTAATTTAGACTAAAATCCAATACCAGTAAGGGTTACAAGGTGCCGGATACTGTTTACAGGGTGTAAAATAACGCCAAATTTGATCTAATTGCCCCCCTGAGGTCGACTAAATTCGAAATAAAAACCAAAGATACATGGCTCAACAGGTCTATATTTTCGACACCACGCTGCGCGACGGGGAGCAGGTGCCAGGTTGCAAACTCAATACAAAAGAGAAATTGGAACTGGCCCTGAAACTGGAAGCGCTCGGGGTAGACATTATAGAGGCCGGTTTCCCGGTATCCAGTCCCGGTGATTTTGAATCCGTCTCACAAATAGCAAAAGCTGTTACGAATGCTACGGTATGCGGGCTCAGCCGCGCTGTGCAAAAAGACATAGAAGTGGCTGCCCAGGCACTGAAATATGCGAAGAGATCCAGGATCCATACCGGCATTGGAACTTCCGATTACCATATCAAATCTAAATTCAACGCCACACGGGAAGAGATACTGCAAAGGGCCATACAAGCGGTTAAATGGGCCAGGAATTTTACCGATGATGTTGAATTTTATGCAGAGGATGCCGGCCGTACCGATAATGTATACCTGGCTACAGTAGTGGAAGCTGTGATTAAAGCAGGAGCCACTGTGGTAAATATTCCCGACACTACCGGTTATTGCCTGCCTCATCAGTACGGCGAGAAAATAGCTTTTCTGAAAAACAATGTAACTAATATAGATAAGGCGGTGATTTCCTGCCATTGCCACAACGACCTTGGTCTGGCCACAGCCAACTCCATAGCCGGGGTGATCAACGGGGCCCGCCAGATCGAATGTACCATCAATGGCCTGGGTGAAAGGGCTGGTAACACTTCCCTGGAAGAAGTGGTGATGATCATCAAACAACACAAAGACATAGGTTTTTATACCAATATACACGCACAGCAGCTCAACCCCATCAGCCGTGAAGTGGCAGATACCATGCGCATGCCGGTACAGCCTAATAAAGCGATCGTTGGCGCTAATGCGTTCTCGCATTCTTCAGGTATACACCAGGACGGTTTCTTGAAGGATGCACAGACTTACGAAATCATTAACCCCGAAGAAGTGGGCGCAGACGGAAGTAAGATCGTGTTAACTGCACGCAGCGGAAGAAGTGCGCTGGCACACCGGTTTCAAAAATTGGGGTATCAATATAACCGCAATGATATAGATGTATTATATAAATCGTTTCTCCAGGTAGCAGACAAGAAAAAAGAGGTGGAAGAAGCTGACCTGCACCAACTGGCCACGACATACAAGTCAGAGCCGGCCATTATTTAGGATTTTCTCATATGTATAGTTTTAGTACGCGTGGCATGTTCTCATGCCGCGCCTTTTATTCAGCTTTATGTTATGGTTAAAAGATGATTCGGGAAGGTGCTGGACCTGCATACATAAGAGACCATCAGTATACACTTACAGGAGAATAGCAGCGTAAAGACTCTAAATAATTCTTAAAGAATGGAAAAGAAAATAGCGGTTATATTGGGAGATGGCATAGGCCCGGAAGTAACAGCGCAATCAATGAAAGTGTTGAATGCAGTAGCCCAGCGCTTTGGACATTCCTTTGAATACAGTTATGGCATCATGGGAGCAGATGCCATAGATAAAACCGGTAATCCCTTGCCGGATGAAACTATTGAAACCTGTTTAAAAAGTGATGCGATACTTTTTGGTGCTATCGGCCACCCTAAATATGATAACGATCCAACGGCAAAAGTGAGACCCGAACAGGGGTTACTTAAGTTGCGAAAAGCTTTACAATTGTTTGCCAACATTCGCCCGGTCACTACTTATCACGCCTTGCAGCATTTGTCGCCCTTAAAAGCTAAAAAGTTGGAAGGCGTTGATTTTATTGTATTCCGTGAGTTGACTGGCGGTATTTATTTCGGTAAGAAAGAATTAAGTGAAGACCAGTCAACCGCTGTTGATGAATGTATTTATTCAAAAAATGAAATTGAAAGAGTAGCTCACCTGGCATTCAAGTATGCATTGACAAGGAAAAAGAAACTCACCTTGGTAGACAAGGCCAATGTGCTGGAAACCTCACGTCTCTGGAGAAAAGTGGTACAGGCTATTGCACAGGAATACCCTGAGGTTACGGTTGATTATATGTTTGTAGACAATGCTGCCATGCAGATCATTATGAACCCGGCGCAGTTTGACGTGATACTTACTGAGAACATGTTTGGTGATATCATTAGTGATGAGGCAAGTGTCTTAAGCGGATCATTGGGTTTACTGCCTTCTGCATCGGTGGGTGATACAGCGGCCCTGTTTGAGCCCATTCACGGTTCTTATCCCCAGGCAGCAGGGAAAGATATTGCCAATCCATTGGGTTCTGTATTGTCGGCAGCCATGTTACTGGATCATTTTCAGTTGCACGAGGAAGCACAGGCAGTAAGAAATGCGGTGGACTGGACGTTGTCCAACGGTTTTGTGTCGAAAGATATCGATGCAGTGAACAATTATTCAACCACGGCCATCGGCGACCTGATAGCGGGTCACATTGAAAGGAATGCAGATGCAGGTATAGGCAACAGTAATGCGAGCCTGAACCGTTCAACCATCATTTAACGCAATCGTTGCTGCTGGTGGAAAACAGCTGAATGAGAAAATAGTGATAAAAAGTTCTTTGTTTTTTCGACAGGTGGGAGTACTTTCGTGCTAACGAATCCTACATGTTCAGAAACAGATCACATAATGTCAGCATCATTAACACAATAGTTATTATTGTGGTTGTCATTATCATACCTGCACTGAATGGAGGAGGAGCCCTTATATAGTTAACGAAAACACTAAACATAAAAAGCCCCGCCTCCACAAAGGCGGGGCTTTGTTTTTGAATAAAAAATAAAAGATGGGCTTTGACCCTTATATATCATGGGAGAACTGAATAAATACTCTAAGACGATCACACAGGACGTAACACAACCAGCCGCACAGGCCATGTTGTATGGTATTGGTTTAACAGATGATGACCTGAAAAAAGCACAGGTAGGTGTGGTAAGTATGGGTTACGATGGTAATACCTGCAACATGCACCTGAACGATCTGGCTAAATTAGTAAAACAAGGTGTATGGGATAATGATCTTGTAGGCCTGATCTTCAATACCATTGGTGTGAGTGATGGCATCAGTAACGGAACAGATGGCATGCGTTACTCATTGGTGAGCCGTGATATCATTGCCGATTCCATCGAAGCAGTGTGCGGCGCACAGTATTATGATGCGGTAATTGCATTGCCTGGTTGCGATAAAAATATGCCTGGTTCGCTCATCGCAATGGGACGATTGAACCGACCCGCTATCATGGTATACGGCGGAACAATTGCACCTGGTCATTATAAAGGACAAGACCTGAATATTGTTTCTGCTTTTGAAGCATTGGGACAAAAGATAGCAGGACAATTGGACGAGGCCGATTTTAAAGGCATTGTTCAGCACGCCTGCCCGGGTGCCGGTGCATGCGGTGGCATGTATACTGCCAATACAATGGCTTCAGCAATTGAAGCGCTTGGTATGAGCCTGCCTTATTCTTCCTCTAACCCGGCATTGAGTGAAGAGAAAAAACAGGAATGCCTTGACGCCGGTAAAGCCATCCGCAACCTGATGGAGAAAGATATCAAGCCAAGGGATATCATGACGCGTAAAGCATTTGAAAATGCCATCACAGTGATTATGATACTCGGTGGCAGCACCAATGCGGTACTGCACCTGATTGCGATGGCGAAAAGTGTAGATGTGGAATTATCGCAGGATGATTTCCAGGCGATCAGTGATAGGGTACCAGTGCTTGCTGACTTCAAACCAAGTGGCAAATACCTGATGCAGGATCTGCACAAGTATGGCGGCGTGCCGGCAGTGATGAAATATTTGTTACAAAAAGGAATGCTGCATGGCGATTGCCTCACAGTAACCGGGAAAACACTGGCCGAGAACCTGGCAATGGTGCCCGACCTGGATTTTGAACAACAAAAAATCATCCTTCCGTTAGAACATCCGATAAAAGCAACCGGCCATTTGCAGATCTTATACGGTAACCTCGCCGAAGGCGGCAGTGTAGCCAAGATCAGTGGAAAAGAAGGAGAACGTTTTGAAGGGCCGGCACGTGTGTTTGACGGGGAACATGAATTGATCAGTGGTATCAACAGCGGAAAAATAAAACATGGAGATGTGGTGGTGATCCGCTATGTAGGCCCCAAGGGTGGACCAGGCATGCAGGAGATGTTGAAACCCACATCAGCTATTATCGGTGCCGGATTGGGTAAAAGCGTGGCGCTGATTACTGATGGAAGGTTCAGCGGCGGCACGCATGGATTCGTCGTCGGACACATCACTCCCGAAGCCTACGATGGCGGATTGATTGCATTGGTACAGGACGACGATATCATAGAACTGAATGTAGCAGCCAAATCGATGACATTGAAAGTGACCGGGGAAGTGATAGCACAACGGAGAGCCAATTGGAAAAAGCCCAGGCTGAAAGCAGAGAAAGGAGTGTTGTTTAAATACGCACAGTGTGTAAAAGATGCTTCGCAGGGATGTGTAACCGATGAGGCATAAGAAAACAGTAATTAATCATTCGCATTTAATCATTGATCGATGGAAACAGTAGAGATCATAAAAAATAAAAAAGCAACAGCAAAAAAAACACCGGTAGAGATATCCGGATCACAGGCTGTGCTGGAAGCTTTTATTGCAGAAGAAGTGGATACTATTTTCGGGTATCCCGGCGGCGCCATCATGCCTATCTATGATGCATTGTATGACTATCATGAAAAGCTGACACATATCCTGGTAAGGCACGAGCAGGGCGGCATCCATGCCGGCCAGGGCTATGCCCGTGCATCCGGCAAAGTAGGCGTTGTGTTTGCAACCAGCGGCCCCGGTGCAACAAACCTCGTTACAGGCCTGGCAGACGCGATGATAGACAGTACACCTTTAGTATGTGTGACCGGGCAGGTATTTGCCCACTTATTAGGTACAGATGCTTTCCAGGAAACAGACGTGATCAATATCACGGCCCCTGTAACCAAATGGAACTACCAGGTAACTGATGCCACAGAGATACCGGCAGTAATGGCCAAAGCCTTTTACATTGCTAAAAGCGGAAGGCCCGGGCCGGTATTGATAGATATTACCAAGAATGCACAACTGCAAAAGTTTGAATACGATGGCTATGAGAAATGCAATCATATCCGCAGTTATCGTCCCAAACCCATCGTAAGAAAAGAATACATTGAAGAAGCTGCAAAGCTGATCAATGCAGCAGAAAAGCCATTTGTAATTTTCGGACAGGGCGTGATATTGGGCAAGGCCGAAAATGAGTTTAAAGCGTTCATCGAAAAAAGTGGTATACCCGCTGCATGGACCATTCTGGGATTGAGTGCACTCCCCAGCGATCACCCGTTGAATGTGGGTATGCTGGGTATGCATGGAAATTATGGCCCGAATGTACTGACCAATGAATGCGATGTGCTGATCGCCATTGGGATGCGCTTTGATGACCGCGTTACAGGCAGGTTAGATAAGTATGCAAAGCAGGCTAAAGTGATCCATCTTGATATTGACCCTGCTGAGATTGATAAGAATGTAAAAGCTACAGTAGGTGTATGGGGCGATTGTAAAGAAACCCTGCCATTACTGACCGACCTGGTAGAGACCAAAGTGCATCCGCAGTGGGTGGAAAAATTCAGGAGCTATCAGCAGGAAGAAAATACCGAGGTCATCCATAATGAGTTAAACCCAACCACGGAACAACTCACCATGGGAGAGGTATTGCGCATCCTCAACGAGCTCACCAGTGGTGATGCCATCATTGTTACCGATGTAGGGCAACACCAGATGGTGGCATGCCGTTATGCAAAGTTCAACCATACAAGGAGTAATATTACTTCGGGTGGCCTGGGAACCATGGGTTTTGCATTGCCTGCAGCTATCGGTGCTAAATTCGGCGCTCCGGAACGTACTGTTGTTGCGATCATAGGTGATGGTGGTGTACAGATGACCATCCAGGAATTAGGAACGATTATGCAGACAGAACTGAATGTGAAGATACTGATCCTGAACAACCAGTTCCTCGGAATGGTAAGACAATGGCAGCAGTTATTCCACGATAAGCGTTATTCTTTTGTTGACATTGCCAGTCCCGATTACGTTATGGTAGCAAAAGGCTATGGTATCGCAGGGCAGAAGGTTTCAAAAAGAGAAAACCTGGAAGAAGCATTGTCCACAATGCTTAGCCACAATGGATCTTACCTGCTGGAGGTAATGGTAGGCAAGGAGAACAATGTGTTCCCGATGGTACCCCAGGGCTGCAGTGTAAGTGAAATACGTTTAAAATAACCAACATGAACAAACAGGAATTTACCATAACAGTATATACAGAGAACCGCATTGGTATACTGAGCCGTATTGCTATCATATTCTCCAGGAGAAAGATCAATATTGAAAGCCTTAACACATCGCCTTCAGAAGTGGAAGGCATACATCGTTTTACCATTGTGATAGAAGAGGCGGAAGATGTTGTCAGAAAACTGGTTCGCCAGATAGAGAAGCAGGTGGAAGTATTGAAAGCCTATTTCAATACCAATGATGAGATCGTCTGGCAGGAACTCGCATTGTACAAAGTGCCAACAGATGAGATCGCCGAAAAAGTAAAAGTGGAAAGACTGCTGCGCGAATATGGCGCCAGAGCTGTGGTGATCAGGAAAGACTATACCATTTTTGAAACCAGTGGACATCACGAAGAAACAGACCGTTTGATCACTGTACTGGAACCTTATGGGCTGATAGAATTTGTCCGCAGTGCAAGAGTAGCAATTATCAAAGCAAGCAGCGGCTTCCATGAAAAGATCAAAGAATTTGAAAAGAAAGATCCGGGAGAGGATATTGTAGAAAATGAGTTTCTCGATAAGCAGGATGAAGTATTTAGCATGTAAACCATTCAATTAATAAATCAAGTAAACCAAAAACCATAACCATGGCAAAATTAAATTTCGGTGGTGTAGAAGAGAATGTAGTGACTCGTGAAGAGTTCCCCCTGGCAAAAGCACAGGAAGTTCTGAAAGATGAAGTGGTGGCAGTGATCGGTTACGGCGTGCAAGGGCCGGGCCAGGCATTGAACCAGAAAGAAAACGGTATCAATGTAATCGTTGGTCAGCGTAAAAATTCAAAGAGCTGGGATAAGGCTGTAAGTGACGGATTTGTGCCAGGTGAAACCCTGTTTGAAATTGAAGAAGCACTGCAGCGCGGCACCATCATCTGCTATTTATTGAGTGATGCTGCACAGATAAAATTGTGGCCAACAGTAAAAAAACACCTGACGCCAGGTAAGGCTTTGTATTTCTCACATGGCTTTGGTGTTACTTATAATGACCAGACAGGCATCATTGCGCCAGCTGATGTGGATGTATTCTTAGTAGCACCCAAAGGCTCCGGCACTTCATTGCGCAGGATGTTCTTACAGGGTCGCGGCCTGAACAGCAGCTATGCCATCTTCCAGGATGCAACCGGCCGCGCTTTTGAAAGAGTAGTGGCATTGGGTATTGCTATCGGAAGCGGATACCTGTTTGAAACCAATTTCAAAAAAGAAGTGTACAGCGATTTAACCGGTGAGCGTGGCACACTGATGGGTGCTATCCAGGGAATCTTTGCCGCACAGTACGAAGTATTGCGTTCAAAGGGACATACCCCTTCTGAAGCTTTCAACGAAACAGTGGAAGAACTGACACAGTCGCTGATGCCATTGGTAGCTGAAAATGGAATGGATTGGATGTATGCCAACTGTTCTACTACGGCCCAGCGTGGTGCATTGGATTGGTGGAAGAAATTCCGCGATGCAACATTGCCCGTATTCAAAGATTTATATGAAAGTGTGGCAACCGGTAAAGAAGCTGCCAAATCAATTGAAAGCAACAGCAAGGCAGACTACCGCGAGAAGTTAGAAGAAGAACTGAAAGAACTCCGAGATAGCGAACTGTGGCAGGCTGGCAAGACGGTGAGAAGCCTGAGACCAGAGAACCAGAAAGTTGCTACAGAAGCATAATTTATTCCATCTCCTGTTCCTTTTATACAAGGGGCAGGAGATGGTTCTGTAAAACAGGCATGACAACCGCTATCACATATACACTCGATTTCCAGGCTGCGGCAGCAAAATTGAAGGAAGTGGTGAACAGAACACCCCTCACTTACAATCATAACCTGTCGCGCAAATATGGCTGCCAGGTTTTCCTGAAACGGGAAGATTTGCAGGTAGTGCGTTCTTACAAGCTACGCGGTGCTTATAATATGATGAGCAGCCTGCCAAAGAAACAATTGGAATGGGGTGTTGTATGTGCCAGTGCGGGTAATCATGCACAAGGATTTGCATACAGTTGTAAAAAGCTGAATGCAAAAGGAGTGGTGTTCATGCCTATTATCACCCCCAACCAGAAAGTGAGCCAGACCAGAATGTTTGGGGAAGGGTTTATTGAAGTGAAATTAGTGGGTGATACATTTGATGACTGTGCTGTTGCAGCAAAGAAATATACAGCAGAACATAACATGGTTTTTGTTCCGCCTTTTGATGATGTCAGGATCATAGAGGGACAGGCAACTGTTGCAGTGGAAATACTGGAAGATCAACCGGTTATCGATTTTCTTTTTGTGCCGGTGGGCGGCGGCGGACTGAGCGCAGGTGTTGGCAGCTATTTTAAAACTTTTTCACCAAAAACCAAAATAATAGGAGTGGAACCGGAAGGCGCGCCTTCCATGTATGAGGCATTGAAGGCAGGCCATCCTGTTACATTAGAAAATATTGAGCGGTTTGTAGATGGCGCTTCGGTAAAACGGGTGGGCGATATCACTTTCAGCATTTGTAAAGAAGTGCTGGATGATATGCATTTAGTACCGGAAGGAAAGATATGCACTACAATACTGAAGCTGTACAACCAAGATGCGATCGTGGCGGAGCCCGCTGGGGCTTTATCCATTGCGGCCCTGGACGACTACGCAGCAGAGATCAAAGGGAAAAAAGTAGTGTGTATCGTGAGCGGCAGCAATAATGACATAGACCGCATGCAGGAAATCAAGGAAAGATCGCTTCAGTACGAAGGACTGAAACACTATTTCCTTATCCGTTTTGCGCAAAGACCCGGTGCATTAAAGGAGTTTGTCAACCATGTACTGGGGCCCGACGACGATATCACGCGTTTTGAATACATGCAGAAACACAACAAGGAATCAGGCCCGGCATTAGTAGGGGTGGAGCTTAAATCAAGGGAAGATTATGATGTACTGCTCAGGAAAATGGACCGGTATCATATTAATTACACAGAACTGAATAAAAACGACAATCTTTTTGGATACCTGGTATAATATATGGTGAAATATATGTACCTTAGCCATCGTTTAAACAGCATGAAATTACAGCAGTCACATATCATTCCTTCCTCACAGACAGTTTCCCTGTTTGCTGCTGCTGTTATTACGACTACATCTACAACCCTGTAAAGGGTTGCATATTTCCATACCACCACCGGGCTTGAAAAAGCTGTTCTTAGTGAAGATATAACGTAGTTCATTTTATTCAAATACCTTAACCCGACAAGGGTTTTATAATACACAATATGAAGGTCCTAAAATTCGGCGGCAGTTCAATGGCCAATGCGGTCAACATGAACAAAGTATTAGAGATTGTGCAACAGTCAGCACAACATGAAACAACTATTTTAGTCGTTTCGGCAATGGGTGGTGTAACCGATGCATTGCTGCAAACGGGCGCTCAGGCCGCAGCAGGAGACGAGTCTTACAAGACCTTATTGCAATCACTCGAACAAAAGCACCTGGATGCGGTTCGTTCATTACTACCCATACAGCAACAGAGCGGTACGCTGAGCCTGGTAAAACAGAAGTTCAATGAATTGGAGAGTATTTGCGACGGTGTATTCCTGCTAAAGGAATTGTCTGATCGCACAAGAGACCGTGTCGTTAGCTTTGGCGAGTTGTTGTCCTCCCTGATCATCGCTGCAAGGCTGCAGGCGATACAGGCAGATCACATATGGATTGATGCCCGCGAGCTCATTACTACAAATGACAACTTTGGAAACGCAGCGGTAGATTTCGCAGTTACCAATAAAAAGATAACAGCATACTTCAAACAACATCAATACCAACTGTATGTTATACCCGGCTTTATTTCGGCCGATGCAGTACAGCATACCACTACACTGGGACGAGGCGGATCGGATTATACGGCAGCTATTTTTGCTGCAGCGTTAAAGGCTTCCGTATTGGAGATTTGGACAGATGTAAGTGGCATGATGACAGCCGATCCGCGACTGGTGCAGAATGCCAAACCCATACAGCACATCTCTTACCAGGAAGCGATGGAATTATCTCATTTTGGCGCCAAGATCATTTACCCGCCAACCATACAGCCGGTCATGAACTGCAATATCCCCGTGTGGGTAAAAAACACCTTTGAACCGGATGCTTATGGCACATTGATAGAAAATGCTTCCGCAGTAAACGGCCATAGCTTTATCAGGGGTATTTCAAGTATTAACCATATCAGTTTGTTAAGCCTGGAAGGAAGCGGTATGGTTGGTATCCCGGGATTCTCTAGGAGACTGTTTGAAGCGCTGGCCAATGAGCAAGTAAATGTGATATTGATTACCCAGAGCTCTTCCGAACATTCCATTTGTGTGGGAGTTAATGAAGCAGATGCACAAAAAGCGAAACTGGCCATTGACGAAGTGTTTGATATTGAAATACAAGCAGGGAAAGTAGATCCGTTGAAGGTGGAAACCGGCCTTTCTATTGTTGCCCTGGTGGGAGAACAAATGAAAAGCCATCCCGGGGTGAGCGGCAAAATGTTTGGTGCACTGGGAAGGAATGGTATCAATGTAAGGGCCATTGCGCAAGGATCTTCAGAAAAAAATATCTCGGCCGTATTATCTGCTTCTGATGTTAAAAAAGCCATCAACGTATTACACGAAGAATTTTTTGAAACCACTTATAAGCAGTTGAACCTGTTTATAGCGGGTGCGGGCAATGTTGGCGGCAAATTACTGGAACAGCTTAAAAAGCAATACCAATACCTGCAGGAACACCTTCGGTTACAGATACAGGTGATCGGATTGGCAAACAGCCAGCGGATGCTGTTTAACGAAGAAGGCATCGATCTCAATAACTGGAAGCATTTACTGCAGGACGCACCATTTGGGAATATTCACGATTTTGTACAGCGCATCAAAGAAAAAAACCTGCGCAACAGTGTTTTTGTTGATGTAACAGCAAACGCAGAAGTGGCGGGAGTATATGGCGCTTTATTGGGGAAAAGTATTTCGGTGGTGGCCTGTAATAAGATCGCCTGTTCTTCTGCCTATGCTTCCTACCAGCAATTAAAGTCATTAGCAAGGGAGTACAATACAGCCTTCTTTTTTGAAACCAACGTAGGAGCCGGGTTACCTGTAATAGGTACACTGAACGACCTGTTACGCAGCGGCGACCAGGTGAACAGGATACAGGCAGTATTATCAGGCACACTGAATTTTGTGTTTAATAATTATGATGGCAAAAAATCCTTTGCCAAGGTAGTGAGGCAGGCGCAGGATGAAGGATATACTGAACCCGATCCCAGGTTAGACTTGGGCGGAACAGATGTGATGCGGAAGATCATGATATTGGCAAGGGAAGCAGGGCAACGTTTAGAAATGGATGATATTGTCAATGAATACTTTCTGCCTGCAGCCTGCTTCGAAGGAACTGTGGCAGATTTTTATGTAGAAATGGAAAAACAGGAAGCGCATTTCAAAGCCATTTATGAAGCGGCGGCAGCTAAAAACTGTAAACTGAAATTTGTGGCCAGTTACCAGGATGGTAAAGCGTCTGTTGGCTTGCAGCATATCCCAGCCGACTCAGATTTTTACCATCTGTATGGCAAAGACAACCTGGTACTATTTTACACTGAACGCTATCCGGAACAGCCGTTGGTCATCAAAGGCGCCGGTGCCGGCGCCGATGTAACTGCCTCAGGTGTGTTTGCAGATATCATCAGGGTAGGGAAAGTATAATTATATAAAGCAGCGTTTATGTTATCAGATCAAATAATAAAAATACATTCCCCTGCCACCGTTGCAAATATGGTATGCGGGTTTGATGTACTGGGCTTTGCAGTGCATGATCCGTATGATGAAATGCAGATCAGGTTTACCGGCAAACCAGGTGTTACCATCATCAATAAAGATGCATATAACCTCCCCACAGATCCCGAAAAGAATGTGGCCGGCGCGGCACTGCTGGCAATGCTGGAAGAAATAAATGAAGAAGTTGGTTTTGAACTGAGCATCTGCAAGTACATTAAACCAGGCAGTGGTGTTGGTTCGAGCGCAGCAAGCGCAGCAGGTGCGGTTATAGCGGCCAACCGTTTGCTGGGCGATCGTTTCTCAAAGGCAGACCTTGTCCGCTTTGCCATGAATGGAGAGAAAGTGGCATCGGGTGTTAAACATGCCGACAATATTGCGCCCTGTATTTACGGTGGCGTTACATTGATACGTTCTATTCACCCGCTGGATATTGTGCCTCTCCAGGCGCCGCCATTATATGTAACAATCGTGCATCCGCAGATAGAAGTACGGACAGCAGATGCCAGGAGCATCCTGAAACAGCAGGTGCAGTTAAAAGATGCCATCAGGCAATGGGGAAATATTGCGGGACTTGTTGCCGGCCTGTTACAAAACGATTATGATCTTATTGGCCGCTCATTAGAAGATGTATTGGTAGAACCGGTTCGCAGCATCCTGATCCCGGGCTTTGATACCATCAAACAGCAAAGCAAGGAAGCGGGCGCATTGGGTGGCGGCATATCCGGATCAGGACCTTCTATCTTTATGCTGAGCAGGAACGAAGCCACGGCAAAAATTGTTGAAAAACAAATGCAGGATGTTTATCAGCAGCTCAGCCTTGACCATCACACTTATGTAACAACCATCAATAAAGATGGCGTAAAATTCATCCATCAATAACATACTACCGATCATTCACCATGCAATACTATAGCCTTAATAAAACTGCACCCAGCGTAGATTTCCGTGAAGCAACCGTTAGGGGGCAGGCGCCCGATAAGGGGTTGTATTTTCCGGAGCGGATTCCGGTAATTGATGAAAATGTTATTGGCAATATCAGCAATTACAGCAAAGAAGACCTTGCATTCAGGGTCATGCTGCCCTATGTAGGAAATACGATTACAGAAGATGCGTTGCATCAGATCGTAAGCGAAACTATTGCCTTCCCTTTCCCATTGGTAAAGGTAACAGATACAATTACCTCACTTGAATTGTTTCATGGTCCAACGCTGGCATTCAAAGATGTGGGGGCACGGTTCATGAGCCGCTGCTTAGGTTATTTCTCACAACGGCAGGAGCAGAAAGTAACAGTATTGGTAGCCACTTCGGGAGACACCGGGGGCGCCGTTGCCAATGGCTTCCTGGGTGTTGAAGGTGTAGACGTAGTGATCCTCTATCCATCCGGTAAAGTGAGCCTGGTACAGGAATTGCAGCTGACCACCTGTGGCCGGAACATTACAGCGCTGGAAGTGAACGGCAGCTTTGATGATTGCCAGGCGATGGTGAAAGACGCATTCATGGATGCAGACCTCAGCCGGAAATTATCACTCACTTCTGCTAATTCTATTAATGTGGCAAGATGGCTGCCCCAGCAATTGTATTATTTCTTCGCATACCAGCAATGGCCCGACAAGGAAAACCCGCCGGTGATTGCAGTACCCAGTGGAAATTTCGGCAATATCTGTGCCGGGCTGCTGGCTTATGCAAGCGGACTGCCTGTGAAGCATTTCATTGCAGCCTGCAATATCAATGATGCAGTGCCCCAATACCTGGAATCAGGCAATTACCAACCCAAAAAAGCAATGGCTACGGTTTCCAATGCCATGGATGTGGGAAGCCCAAGCAACTTTATTCGTGTATTGGAACTGTTCCACCATAACCATACAGCCATCGCGCAGCAAATATCCGGTTATACTGTAAGCGATGAAACAACCAGGCAAACCATCGGTGAAGTGTTTGGGCAACATCAATATACATTGGATCCGCATGGCGCAGTAGCATATCATGCCTTACAGCAATACTTAGAAGTGCACCCCGGTCAGCAAGGGATGTTCCTCGAAACTGCACATCCGGTTAAGTTCCCGGAAACAGTGGAAGCAGCCACAGGAGCAATAGTAGCTATTCCCGAAGAAGCAAAACACTTGTTTACCAGAGAAAAGCATAGCGTGAAACTGGAAAACAGTTTTGCCGTATTAAAAGAATGGTTATTACAGCAATAACGCGGCAACCCTCATTACTAAAGGTTTGGCGGCCTCCTGTATTCTACATACATGTCAAGGTTGGCATACCGGCCGTTTATTTTCTTATAACTGGTGGTATCTAAATAACCATAGGTCTTCATGATATTTGCTGAATCACCTAATGTGTAATTGATAATGATCCACCTGTCGGTGTCAAGCGTAACAGGGTGTTTGATGTTTAAGGCGCCATCATTAGCGCCAACAGTAATATTATAAGTCCCTTTTTTATATTTCCTTCCCGGAATAAATTGCAGACCGGGTTGTATGGTTGTCTGCTGGAGGATGTCTTTGCCCGTTTTCCTGTCGCGGAGTGCTATAGACATATTTACCGGGGTACGATCCACACTTTCATTATTGATGATGACATAAGCCGTGGGCCTTGAAACATGGCAACCAGCGAGGGTAAAAACGGTAAAAAGAGATAAAAATATGCACAGGCGATACATACTGACTGACATAGGATATTGGTTTATATATAAAAGCAAATTAAAAAGTTTGTAAAACTACGTAGATAGCTTTTCATTCCAATAGCAAAAAAATGGTGAAGTATTGTAGTGTTCTTCCCACAACTAACACGTTTTTCAACCACAACGTTGCATGGAAAAGAAAAAACCGGATAGCCGGTTGCCTGCTACCAACTTTGGACTACTACAAGGGGGGAGTCAAAAGCCAGGCCTTTGACAGGGCAAATTTAGGATAGTTTAATATATCCACTGATTTTTTTATATGGTGAACCTGGCAGATGATTTAGATGGCCCTGTCAATACAACCAGAGGAGCCGGGATCACTAACGTGGATGGTCCCCTTCTAATGTATGGAGCTGCAGCTCACTTTTATTCCATACCAGGCTCCAGAAACAAGCCTGGTATTTTTTATTTACTTCCCAGAATCCCAGGGCCGTATAACGGCGGGAAGAAGACGGCATAACAATATCCGGGGCAAATTTAACGTGCCCGAGCTGGCTGAGGCGGGCACCGAGGTCTACATCATCGCCGTAAAAAGTCAGGCTGGTATTATAACCGCCTGCCTGCTGTAATACCTCGGCTTTGATAAATGCATTACCACCGATCAGTATGGCACCGCGTTTAGCCAATTGCACCATTTCATTGGTCAGCGGGTAAGTGAGGCATTGGGTAAGCAGTGTGGTGAAACGCATGAACCGCCCGCCGTCAAAATAATCGTAAGGCCCCGTTACAGCTACGTTTTTACCACGTAACAGGCATCGTACGCCCTTGCTGATCCAGTTTATACCCGGTATACAATCTGCATCCAACTGTGCAATAATAGTACCTGTTGCCTGCTTTCGCGCGCACTCCCTTGCATGGTTGGTTCCCTGCTGTCCTTCATAAAGCAGTGTCATAGGTATATGTGAATCAGCATGCTGGTCTATAAACTGCTGCACACATGCTGCAGTTTCGTCTGTTGAAGCATTATTGGCAATGATGATTTCCATATTGGGATAGTCCTGCTCAAGCAATGCGGTTAAAGTGCGGCAGATGTACTTTTCCTCGTTATAGGCAGGAATGAGAACAGATACTTTGGGCAGGGGGTGTTGTTTCATAAAACACGGGGTTAATGCCGGAGCATAAAATTGCAATTGAGGTATGATGCAGATGTTATAGGGAGGTTATGTTTGCGTTATCTTCCCCGTTTTTTGTAAGATCCCGGCAGATTGTTTTATTGCTTATGCAACACTTTTCACCTAATTTCATCTGCCTTAAGGAACCATATAATAGACTATTTACTAAGTAATAGCAGCATGTTACAGATCGATTTATCTTTTTTGCACAATGCCTACCTAGAAGTGGTTGTCCGGGCACTGTCTGTATACATTTTCATGATTATTGCCATTCGGGTGTTTGGGAAAAAGGAACTGGCGCAGCTGTCTGTGATAGACCTGGTTTTTATTCTGCTGATCAGCAACGCCGTGCAGAATGCGATGGTGGGACAGGATACTTCCTTAAGTGGCGGATTGGTTGCGGCCGGATCCTTGTTTGCTGCTAATTATACCTTAAAAAGGATCCTGTATAGGAGCAAAAAGATCAGCAACCTGCTCCAGGGCGAAGCCATGCCGCTGATCTATAAAGGGAATATTAACGAGGAAAATTGCAAAAACGCCGAGATCACATTACAGGAACTGGAAGCTGCGGTTCGTGAACATGGCGCCAAAGATATCGCGCATGTTGACTTAGCCATGCTTGAAGTGGATGGTAATATCAGTGTAATCAGCAACGAGTTTCAGAACAGATCGGTCGTGGCGCACCCCAAGCGGCATAAATTGAAAGGAAGGGTGATAAAGAATTAGCCCCGCTCAGACAATACCTGTAATAAAGAAACCCAACCCAACCAGCGTAATAGCAATGCTGGTTAACCAAAGTAGTTTTTGCCGGGTGAGGATGGCTATGGCCGATATGGCAATGGCTATCTGGAACAAGGTAACCGAACGGGCAAGTATTACATGCCGCTCTAAATGATATTTGGAAGAATGCTCTGCTTCCTCCGCCTGCTTTTTAATTTCTTCCTGCTCCTTTTTATACTTATCTGCTGCAGGATCTGTGATACCGGCAGTTGCCTGTAACTTTTTGATCTCTCCTTTGATGCCTTTGGCCTGGTAGAAAGCCCACTGGTCGGAAGACTTGATCTGGTCTATCAATGCTTCATTGGAATGGTGGCCGGCGAGTAAGCTGGAAACGGCTGCAAATACCGCCATCAGCGCAGTTGAAATGGCTACAAAGCGAAACCAACCCGCTTCGTTTACCTTTTCATGAATGGTTTCGTGCAGGTGCTCGGTAGGGACTTCCATTTCTTCCATACAGGGTTTGTTTATGTGTTAAGTTAGTTAAAATTATGACATCCCAACCTGCTTTTGCCCTTTGCTGATTTTTACAACAGCAGAAAGAAAGCTTACCTTGTAGATGCTTTTCTTACAAAATCCTGCCTATGCCCAGCAATGTGCTTATCCAGTTAAATAACCTGCGCCGGTATTTTGAAACGGGCATCACCAGGCCTTATGCTTTTCGCATCCGGCAGTTGAAGGCTTTGAAAAAAGCCATAGAAATAAATGAACAGGAGATCTATACCGCGCTGTACACCGATCTGAAGAAAAGTCCGGAAGAATGCTGGATCACCGAAAATGGATTTTTATTAAGTGAACTCAATTATACCATTGATCATCTTCGTGCATGGATGGAGCCAGAAAGTAAACGGACCAACCTGCTCAATTTCCCCGCCAGCAGCAAAACACTGCCCGAACCCCTCGGGGTTGCATTGATCATAGGGCCATGGAATTACCCCCTGCAATTACTATTGACGCCATTGGCAGGCGCCATAGCAGCTGGTAATTGTGTAGTGCTGAAACCCAGTGAATTTGCCCCTGCTACATCTGCCATCATGCAACAGATCATTGAAAGCACTTTTCCGCGTGAATATATCCTTTTCATGCCAGGGGATGGCGCCACAGTCATTCCCGACATGATGAACCAGTTTACATTTGACCATGTATTCTATACCGGCAGCACGGCTGTAGGCCGCATTATATATAAAATGGCAGCGGAAAGATTAGTCCCGGTTACCTTAGAGCTGGGAGGTAAAAGCCCATGTGTGGTTGAAAGCGATGCCAATATCCGTATTGCTGCCCGTCGTATTGTGATGACCAAGTTCTCAAATGCAGGCCAGATGTGTGTGGCACCTGATTATGTACTGGTTCACGCATCAGTGAAAGATCAATTGATAAAGGCATTAAAAGAAACCATTGTCCGGTTTTTTGGCGATAAACCCGAGGAGAGTGAGGCGTATGGCAAACTCATCAACGAAAAACAATTCCACCGTGTTGTCAGTTACCTGCAGCAGGGTACTATTTTACATGGGGGCCGCTCACATGCCGCTTCACTGTTTATAGAACCTGCTTTATTGACCGATGTGCCTGTTGATGCGCCAGTAATGAAAGATGAAATATTTGGCCCCATACTGCCTGTTATTCCTTTCAATACTGCTGAAGAAGCCAAAGCCATTATTGCGCTAAACCCCAACCCGCTGGCCTTTTATATATTTACCGCTGCTATTGCTAAGGAACAACAATGGCTGCGTGATATTCCTGCCGGCGGCGCTTGTGTAAACAATGCCAGCTGGCATCTTACCAACCATCATTTACCGTTTGGCGGCAGGGGATACAGCGGAACAGGAAGGTATCATGGAAAATATTCGTTTGATACATTCAGTCATTTAAAAGCAGTAATGAAAACACCCGTATGGTTCGACCCCCAGGTAAAGTATCCGCCATTTAAGGGAAAATTACGGTTGTTTAAATGGATATTAGGTAATTAGTAACGCAGGTTTTATATGAGAAGATTTTTGCTTGCAGTCATTATTATTGCGATCGTTTTATTGATGATAAAACGCAGGGATATGAGCTGGCGTCAGTCGTTGATGAAAACTTTTTATCCGCTGATCATGCTGAGAGGAAAATTGTTTGACAACGGTAAGAATATACTGGAAAATAAAGGGCAGGTAAGACCACTCATTTCGTTTTACTCCTTACAGGCCATCCAGAATAATGATACCCTGATTGATTTCAGCAGGTTTAAAGGAAAGAAAGTATTGCTGGTAAATACGGCAAGCGATTGCGGGTTCACGGGACAGTATGATGAACTGGAAAGATTATCAGAACGATACGGTGATCAGTTGGTGGTGATCGGATTCCCCGCCAATGATTTCAAACAACAGGAAAAGAAAGATGATGCGGCTATTGCCGCATTCTGCAAAATAAACTATGGCGTAACATTCCGGTTGGCGAAGAAAAGCCATGTGCTGAAAGGAGCTGATCAGCATCCTGTTTTTCAGTGGTTATCCGATGCAGGCAGGAATGGCTGGTGCAGGCAGGAGCCTGTTTGGAATTTTTGTAAGTACCTGGTGAATGAAGAAGGACAACTGATCGCTTTCTTTCCGCAAACGGTCTCACCATTGAATAAAAGGGTGACAAACCTGCTCAGGTAACATTATAACGGACAATGTTCATGATAGTTCTCTAACACAATCGGGTTCCTTTCTATGGTAAAGCCTCTATAGTTTTCCTGCACTTCATCCAGCACCGCTTCCACTTCTTCCATTGTTTTTAATACCACCAAACGGTTACGGTATTCTTTGATGCCGGGTAAGCCTTTCAGGTAGTTGGCATAATGCCGGCGCATTTCATTGATGCCAACAATAGGGCCCTTCCATTCGAGCGATTTACGCAAATGTTTGCGGCATACCTCCACCCGCTCTTCTACTGTTGGCGGATCCATGAGTTCTCCGGTCTGCACATAGTGTTTTATCTCGCGGAATATCCAGGGATAGCCAATGGCAGCCCTGCCAATCATGATCCCATCCACGCCATAACGTTCTTTGTATTCCAGCGCTTTTTGCGGACTGTCAATATCTCCATTCCCAAAAATGGGTATGTGTATGCGGGGGTTGTTTTTTACCTTGGCTATCAGGCTCCAGTCGGCTTCTCCCTTGTACATCTGGGAACGTGTGCGGCCATGAATACTGAGGGCTTTAATGCCTGTATCCTGCAACCGTTCGGCCACTTCTTCAATGTTTTTTGAATTTTCATCCCAGCCCAACCTGGTTTTTACAGTAACCGGCAGGCTTGTGGCTTTCACCACTGCATCGGTCAGGCGCACCATCAGGTCAATATCTTTCAGCACACCTGCACCTGCACCCTTGCCCGCTACTTTTTTAACGGGGCAGCCGAAATTGATATCGAGCAGGTCAGGGTTTGTTGCATCTACAATTTTAGCCGCCATGGCAAGGCTTTCCTCATCCCCACCGAATATCTGTATGCCAATGGGGCGTTCATAATCAAAGATGTCTAATTTCTGACGGCTTTTAATAGCATCACGGATCAATCCTTCACTGCTGATGAACTCCGTATACATCAGGTCTGCTCCATTGTCCTTGCAAACCACCCGGAACGGCGGATCGCTCACATCTTCCATGGGAGCGAGTAAAAGAGGGAAGTCGGGTAACGCTATTTTATCTATCTTAACCATATCTTAGCCCGCAAATTTACGTTCTTATTTGTCAATCTCATGAACCAGAAGCCTTCCATCAGTTATCCGGCCCAGTTCGTTATCTTATTGGCCTTAGTAGGATTTTGTTTGATATGCGGTTCTTTCATCGTTGGCATATTGGGCAGCAATATGTTACACGTGCCTTTATTAAGGGTACCCGAATTGCTTAACCAGCGGGAATTTGCAAATATTTCACGTTTTTTAAATACGTTAGCCTCCTGCCTGGCTTTTTTGGTGCCTGCTTTGCTATTGGCGCGTATCGTTAACCCGAAACCCTTTTCATACCTTGGTTTCAATGGTCTGATGAGTAGCAGGCAGGCATTGCTGGTGCTTTTTCTAACCCTTGCAGGTATTCTTTTAAGCGGGGCGCTTGGTGCAGTGAACGAACAGATCCCGCTGTCCGCAAAATGGCTGGCAAAAGCCAAAGCAATGGAAGAAGCTTACAGGGCCACGATGCTGACGATGGCTACCATGAAAAATTTTACCGATTACCTGCTTACCCTGCTGACATTGGCCATTGCTCCGGCGATCTTCGAAGAAGTATTATTCCGAGGTGCTTTTCAGCGGATATTTATCGGCTGGACCCGCAACGCGTGGGCGGGTATCATCATTACGAGTATCCTGTTCAGCGCCATTCACTTCTCCTATTTCGGGTTCCTTCCGCGTGTAGCACTGGGTATGATATTGGGATTGATATTTTATTATGGTAAAAATATCTGGCTCAATATCCTCCTTCACTTTCTGAACAATGCATTGGTGGTTACACAACTATATGTTGCAGGCAGGAGTGGTAAACCGGTTGAGAAAACCATCGATGAAAACATACCGGTCTGGTTTGGCCTTATTGGAATTGGCTGGCTGATCTTTTTATTCATCCGTTTTCGTAAAGAGAGCAACCGCGTATTGTTAGCAAAAGCGATCACGCCTGCTGAATTAAATATTTTCTGATGACACCCTGGAAAAAACTCTTAACCAAAAACAGCTACGCCGAAGCGAGCATCGTACAGGGGATGCTCGAAGAAAACAATGTGCCTGTACAGCTATTGAACAAACAGGACAGCAGTTACCCGATGTTTGGTTATATAGAAGTGTATGTGCCTGAGCACCTGGAAGAGACTGCAAAGCAGTTGCTGGAGCAAACATTTTTAAACTGATTTGTGAATTACCTTCGTGCGGCATCAAAGACCGGCATACCTCATGGCGTTTAACCTGCAAACCTTTAGAACCCGCGCCCTTACGGCGATTGTATTTGTGCTTGTGATGCTGGCGGGATTGTTGTGGAACCAGTGGAGCTTCCTGCTCCTGTTTTCCATCATCCATTTTGGATGCTGGGTCGAATACCAGGAACTGGCAGGACTGATTGACAAAGACTATACGCAGTTATCGCTCCTGCACAGGTATGGCAGTATGCTGCTGGGCTGGACCCTGGTACTGTGGATGACGGATAGCAGTTTCAATGTCAATGGTATCATGTTGCATACTGTGGCGCGTAAACTTTTTTTGGGCCTGGCGATCGGTTTGCTTGTTGCAGAAGTCTTGTTAAAACAACAATTAAACCTGCGGTCATTAGGGTATTCTGTTGCAGGGTTTGTTTATATCTCTCTTAGTTGGGCCCTGATGCTTGACCTGCGGAGTAGTTCAGCCAATGTTTTTATTGGTTATCCGGGGTGGGTGCTGCCCGTTGTCATCATTGCTTCCATCTGGATCAATGATACGATGGCTTATATTGTTGGCTCATTCATTGGTAAAACTCCCTTCTCGTCCATATCACCTAAAAAAACCTGGGAGGGTACCATTGGCGGAGCCGTTCTGGCAGTGATAGCCGTGGTGCTTGCCGGTCATTATAGTTATGATTTTGAATGGAAACCGCTGTTGCTCATTGCAGCAACAGCTGCCGTTACCGGTACTGCCGGCGACCTGCTGGAAAGCAAACTGAAACGCATGGCCGGGGTAAAAGACAGCGGCCAGCTGATGCCTGGTCACGGCGGATTTCTCGATCGTTTTGATTCTCTTTTAATAGCCATTCCCTTTGTATGGTTAGTGGTGAAACTGATTCTTTGACATACATTTGCAGTTCAATTAGTTCCGAATGACCATTCATAGAGAAGGATACAAAACCATTGGCATCGCTGCATTGATCTTTGGTGTGCTGAATGTGATCTCTTTTGCTTTCCTGAGCGCTTCATTGCCCTGGCTGGCAGTCATAATATTTTTAATTACATTGAGCCTTTTCCTGTTTATCATTTCTTTTTTCAGGATACCCAATCGCGCCCTCACGATCAATGATAACCAGGTCATTTGCCCGGCCGATGGTAAAGTGGTGGTTATTGAGGAAATAACCGATGCGGAGTATTTTAAAGACAAGCGTATCCAGGTAAGTATTTTTATGAGCCCTGCTAATGTACACGTTAACCGTAACCCCATGAGTGGGGAAGTGATCTATAACCAGTACCATAAGGGCAAATACCTCGTGGCATGGCACCCAAAATCTTCCACCGAAAATGAGCGGTGGAGCGTGGTAGTCAATAACAATCATGGCGCTATCTTATACAAACAGATCGCCGGCGCTTTAGCCAAGCGCATTTGTAATTACACAACAGTGGGGCAACAGGTAAAACAAGGTGCTGAATATGGCTTTATTAAATTTGGCAGCCGGGTAGACGTGCTGTTACCGCTGAATGCTGAGATCAATGTACAATTGAACCAGGTAGTTAAAGGAGGTGTTACAGTGCTGGCAAGCTGGAAATAAGTATGATAACGATCAATATTGCAGAGATAACGGTCATGGAAAGGCAACATTGGCTGCAGCATGTTATTGCACCAAGACCCATCTGTTTTGCCAGTACAATTAATAAAGACGGAGAGGTAAACCTCAGTCCCTTTAGTTTCTTCAATCTCTTCTCAACCAATCCTCCTGTTGTCATTTTCTCTCCTTCAAGGAGGGGCAGGGATAATACCACCAAACATACTTTACAGAATATATTGGAAGTGCCGGAATGTGTGATCAACATTGTTGATTATGATATGATACAACAAACCAGCCTCGCAAGTTGCGAGTATCCCAAGGGTACCGATGAGTTTATCAAAGCGGGCTTCGGCAAAGAGCCGGCCACTATTGTAAAACCTCCGATGGTAAAGCAGGCAAAAGTGAAATTAGAATGCAGGATCAGTGAAGTGAAAAGCCTGGGAGAGCAAGGAGGCGCAGGACAATTGGTATTTGCCGAAATTGTACGCATGCATGTGGATGAAAGCATTCTTGGAAACGATGGAAAGATTGACCAGCGCAAACTGCACCTGGTAGCGAGGCTTGGGGGCGACTGGTACTGCAAAGTAGATGAAAGCAACCTGTTTAAAGTACCCAAGCCGAATACGCAGTTGGGTATTGGTGTAGACAGCCTGCCTGTGGGTATCCGTAACAGTACGGTTTTAACAGGGAACAACCTCGGCATGCTGGCGAATGTGCATAACCTGCCAGAAATAGATCCCGCTTTTGAAGACGACCGCCTGAAGAACATTGTGCAATACTATGCAGTAAACCCGCAGGAAATGGAAAAAGAATTGCATATGTATGCTGCTGAATTGCTTAACATGGGAAATGTAGCAGGTGCATGGCAGGTATTATTGTCAGGAGAGGGCGTATAATTGCTTTTAAAAATTAACAACTTACGGTTGCTGTTGCATTTGAAATAAGATTATCTTCGGAATGCTCATTCATTAAAAAAATACTAAGTATGAAAAAAATAATTGTATTGGCGATGGCCGCATTTTTAATATCCGGCGTATCATTTGCCCATGAAAGAACTGGTAAAGGCGGCACAAAAGGAGGAAAAGAATGCTGCAAGAAAGGCGGCAAGGAATGTAGTAAGGATTGCAGTAAAAAAGGAGACAGCAAGAATGCCAAAGCTGCCAAAACTGAAACCAAAGCTTAGTTAGCGCAATAAAAAGAAATGCTGGTCCTGCCATTGGCAGGACTTTTTTTTCTTACAAGAACAGCATTATAAAATATCTTCCAGCTCTTTCAGGTGGTGTACTGTGTAAGTGGCCTGTACATGCGGTACAATATCCAGGTGGTTCACAAAAATGGTATCCATTCCTATATTGATGCCGCCCTGTATATCGGCCTCCAGGTTATCGCCGATCATGATACTCTCTTCAACAACAGCGCCTGTTTGTTGTAAAGCATACTCAAAGATCTCTTTATGCGGTTTGAGGCTGTTGCTGGCTTCGGAAGTGGTTACCGTATCAAAATATTCGTGCAAACCCGACTGGTGCAATTTGCTGTGCTGCACTTTCTCAAAACCATTTGTTACCAAATGCAGCCGGTATGATTTTGCCCTCAGGTAATCTAATATCTCAAAAGTATAGGGGAACAAGTTCTTCTTGCCCGGTAACTTTTCCAGGAACTGGACTGCAAGTGAACGGGCGAGGGGTTCATCGGCGATCTTGAAATCCAGCAATGCAAGCCACATCCTTTTCCAGCGCAGCTCCTCCTGTTTGATGAAACCTTTGGTATAACGATCCCAGAGGCGTTCGTTATGGTAGCTGTAGCGGCCAAAAAATGCGTCAAAATCAGCCACACCCTTTTCGTGCAGTGCATTGGAATGGTATAACTCATGCAGTGTTTCCTTTGCATTGGTCTCAAAATCCCAAAGTGTATGATCCAGGTCGAAAAAGAGATGGCGGTATTTCATGGTGCAAAAGTATTTAACTTAGGTGGTCAAACCACAGACTTATGAATTGTATCATTACAGGCGCGTCTAAAGGAATAGGCAAAGCTATCGCCGAACAGTTTGCTGCTGCAGGGTACACTTTATTACTGTGCAGCCGCAGTGCAAAGCCGCTGTATGATACGATGAATGAATTGCAGACCAAATACCCCCGCTGTACCATTAAAGCCAAACCGGTTGATATGGCGGTTGAACAGGAAGCGAAGGAATTCGGCGTTTGGTGCCTGGGGTTTGGAGTACCCGGTATAGTGGTGAATAATGCAGGACAGTTTGTGCCCGGGAGTGTACGTGATGAAGCAGCAGGACAACTGGAACAAATGATCCATACCAACCTGTATAGCGCCTATCATTTAACGAGGACAGTACTGCCCGCCATGATAGAAGCAAAAGCAGGCCATATCTTTAATATGTGTTCTATCGCTGCGCTCCATGCCTATGCCAACGGGGGCAGTTACAGCATCAGTAAATTTGCTTTATACGGGTTCAGTAAAAACCTGCGGGAGGAATTAAAGCCGCATGGCATTAAAGTCACGGCTGTGCATCCCGGCGCCACCATGAGCGCCAGCTGGGATGGCTTTGATATTGACCCTAAACGCATCATGGAAGCGGACGATATTGCCAGGATGATCTATGCCGCCTCCCAGCTGTCACCCATGGCAGTGGTAGAAGATATAGTGTTGCGCCCGCAGCAGGGAGATCTGTGAGGCTGGTTATTGCTGAAAAAATGATGAGTATAGCAAGATTTCAGAAAAATTTGTAATTTGTTTCATTCATTACTTCCGGAGATATCAGGTACCTGACCTGGCTTTCACTTGAAAGGCTATCAACCATCGATCGACGCTTCTGCGTACTTATTCATTACCTTAAACCGAATATTTATGAAAAAATTGCTATCAGTGATTTATGGCCTTATCTCTTACGCTGTATTTCTTGTTGCATTTCTTTATGCCATTGGTTTCGTCGGTAACCTCGTTGTTCCAAAAGCGATTGATTCAGGCGGCGGAGACCTTACTTTAAGTTCGGTAATCATCAATGCCTTGTTGTTGTTGCTTTTTGCTCTCCAGCATAGTATTATGGCCAGGCCCGCTTTCAAACAGAAATGGACAGCATTCATTCATCCGGCTATTGAGCGCAGTACTTATGTGCTGTTGTCTTCCCTGATCCTTTTATTGCTATACTGGCAATGGCACCCGATTTCTGCTATTATATGGAAAACAGAAGGGGTAGCTGCAACTATACTTACCGTCATTTATTTCTTGGGATGGCTGATCGTCTTTCTGTCCACTTTTATGATCAATCATTTTGATTTGTTTGGGCTTAAGCAGGTGTTCGATAATTTCAAAAGCGACCAGCTAAGCAGCAGCCGGTTCCAGGTGAACATGCTCTATAAAATAGTCAGGCATCCTATCATGCTTGGTTTTCTTATTGCATTTTGGGCAGCACCGGTAATGACTGTCGGACACCTGTTATTCACACTTGCCACTACGGGCTATATTCTTATTGCAGTGAAATGTTTCGAAGAAAAGGATCTTGTTAAAACATTTGGCAAAGAATATGAAGAGTATAAAAAGAAGGTACCCATGCTTATTCCGTTCACAGGATCAAAGAACTGAAGAAAACCCGCCAGGTTTATTGAATATAGCATAATGGATTAAGCATAAATGATTCTCTATTAACTGATAAATAAAACCACGCATCACAATAACAATTTCTTCACATGTAAGTCATATTACGTTAATACTCCGGTAACATTCACTTCATGCAGCAATTGGACCTTTGCTAAACCCCATGTTGTATGGAAAGGCGTCCCGTTGATGTTGTTGTTATGAGTGACCTTCATTTAGGCACTTATGGCTGTCATGCCAGGGAGATCGTTAACTATCTCAAGAGCATTCAACCCCAGATATTAGTATTGAACGGCGATATCATTGATATATGGCAGTTCAATAAACGCTATTTCCCCGTAGCGCATATGCAGGTGATCAAGGAGATCATGAACCTGCTGAGTAAAGGCACCCGCATTATTTACATTACCGGCAACCATGATGAAGCGCTTCGCCGGTACAGTGATATGCAGATGGGCAATTTTCAGCTGACCGATAAAGTGGTGATGGAGATCAATGGCAAAATGACCTGGATATTCCATGGTGATGTATTTGATGCTACTACCAAAGGAAGCGCCAAATTATTGGCCAAATTAGGTGGGCATGGGTACGACCTGCTGATACTGATCAACAGTTCTATCAACTGGTGCCTGAAATCATTGGGCAGGGAGAAAATGAGCTTTAGCAAGAAGGTCAAGAACAGCGTGAAGAAAGCAGTAGCCTGGATAGGCGATTTTGAACAGACTGCAGCCGAACTGGCCATTGAAAAAAAATACGATTACGTTATTTGCGGACATATACACCAGCCTCAGAAAAAAGAAGTGGTTACCAAAGACGGAAAAGTTATGTACCTGAACAGTGGCGACTGGATAGAGAACCTGACTGCATTGGAATACAATCATAACGAATGGACCATTTACACGTACGATGAAAAGCAGTTTGCTTCTTTAGCGGCTCCTGTTGTTATGATGGAGAAAAAATTACCGCAATTGAATGTGGTGACCGATGAGATCGCTTTATTTATTCACTCTTTAGCTGTTCAGTCATGAAGATCCTTTATGCAGTGCAGGCAACAGGTAACGGGCATATCAGCCGTGCAATGGAATTGGTTCCTTATCTTTCCCAATACGGACAGGTGGATGTATTCCTGAGCGGCAGCAACAGCAACCTGCAGGCGCAATTGCCTGTCGCATACAGGAGTAAGGGTGTGAGCCTTTTTTATGGGAATACAGGCGGACTGGACTACTGGCGCATGTGGAAAGAGTTCAGCCTGAAGCGTATCTGGAAAGAAGCGAATGACCTGCCCGTTGAAAAGTACGACGTTGTGCTGAATGATTTTGAAAGCATTACTGCCTTAGCCTGCCGGCTGAAAAAAGTACCCAGCATTGGTTTCGGCCACCAGGCCAGTTTCCAGAGCAGGCATACGCCCCGCGGCAGTAAAAAAGACATGGCCGGAGAGCTGGTGCTGAAACAATATGCGCCTGCTAAGGCGTATATAGGCCTGCACTTTCAGCAGTACGATGATTTTATTTTTTCACCGGTGATCAAAGAAGAGATATTACAGGCGCAGCCCACAAATAAAGGACATATTACTGTTTACCTCTCGCATTACAGCGATGAAGTGGTCATGCAGTCATTAAAGCTTGTTAAGTGGATCCGTTTTGAAGTGTTCTCCAAAAAAGTAAAACAACCAACGGTTGAAGGGAATATTACATTGCTGCCGATTAGTAATGAAGCTTTTACGCAAAGCCTTATTCATTCGCATGGCGTGATTACAGGCGCCGGTTTTGAAACACCGGCAGAAGCTTTGTACCTGGGTAAAAAACTGCTTGTATTACCTATCAGGGGACAATACGAACAACTGTGTAACGCCGCTGCACTGAAAGACTTTAATGTAACAGTGATAGACGCCATTGAAAAAGGCTTTCATTATGAAGTAATGAAATGGCTGCAATCCTTACCCGTAAGCCCCCTGCAATTATCTCATTCAACCTACGACATAGTGCAGCAGGTAATGGAACTGGGACGGGAGCTGGCTATTTCTTCTTCGCCAGTATCGAGAAGTCGCTCTCCTCTTTCACAATCGTATTCCTGAGTAGGCCTAATCCTGTTATCTCCATTTCTACAACGTCGCCGGCCTGCAGCCATTGTTCTGTATAGTTGGGATCATTGAGTTTGCCTGTACCATTTAATTCTAAGAAGCAGCCGGTGCCAACCGTACCGCTTCCGATCACATCACCCGGATGCAGGTCAACACCATAGGCACACCTTTCAATGATCTCTGCGAAGGTCCAGTCCATATCGGCTATATTCCCATTGCTTACCTGTATACCGTTTACCCGGCATTGCATGGACAGGTTCCAGTTTTTGCCGGTATGACCTTTCTTGCAGGGTACTTCATGGGTTTCCAGTTCATCTAATGTTACTAAGCATGGGCCGGTCACTGTTGCAAAATCTTTTCCTTTGGCGGGACCGAGGTTGAGCAGCATTTCTTCCATTTGCAATCTCCGCGCACTCATATCGTTCATGATCATCAGTCCGCCTATATACTGGTCTGCCTCCTCTGCAGGAATATTCCTGCCCTGTTTACAAATAACAATGGCAGCTTCCAGTTCAAAATCTAATTTTTCAAAATGATCGGGCATGCAACGGATGTCTCCGGGGCCCTGTATGCTGTGATGGTTGGTAAAATAAAAAATGGGATACTGGTCAAACTCGGGTATCATAGCTGCATTACGGTTTCTCCTGGCTGCAGCCACATGCTGGCGAAAGGCGTAGCCATCGCGGCAGGAAGTGGGGAAGGGTACGGGCGCCAGTAAATGAAGATCAGTTAAAGCAATGCCTTTATCGCGGCTGATCCTGCCGTCTTTGATGGCGGCATTGACCTGTTGTGCAACAGGGAACATATCGTCCCAGTAATGAAGGAACATGTTCATGCTGTTGGGAAGCTCCGGATGAACGAGGTCGCAATCATATAAAAGATCGTCCACTAAAAAAGCTAACTGATCGCGACCATCATTGATGTAAGAGACAAGTTTCATCTGGCTAACAATTTAGGGGGCGAAAATAATGTAAAAAGCTGAGGCGGATCCCGGGGCATCAGGACAAACGCATCTAAATTATGCTATTCATAAGCTAAAAGCGGGAGAAAAGCGTTTAATATAAAAACGGAACGGCTTTTTTATATTAAAATCCAAATCCTATAAAAACTGAAAAATGAAGAATTTTATACTTTTGAATGTAGCGGATTTTAGGGGAGCTTACAGATGGATATTCGTTCAGGACGATCAATGAATTGTTGGGCTGGTGATGATATTAGCAATGATAACCTGCTACCATTTATCCTCTTCGGGAATATTATCTTCACTTTGGAACTGTTGCCTTGTTTGTATTTTCTGCTGCTGCCGTTCCATCATGAGTGCGGCAATAAGCCTGCCGGCGTCTTCCTGCGGGTTGTCTGTCAATATTCTTTTTAGCCTGGATTCGTTGATGTCGAGCCGGTACAGCAGGTTGATCAGCCCCGTAAAATCATCTGTTATAAGCCGGTTAATATAAGCCGCCAATTCATCGGGAGAGAGTTGCTCCCATTGCTGTATTTCATTGGATAATGGCATAGGATAAAGGTACTGTTTCTAATATTTTTCTATTACACCCAGTCCAAATAAGGCAAAATCATATTTAACAGGATCCTGCGGGTCAAGGGTCCGGAGGTATGCTGTTAATTCTACAGCCGCCCGCCAGTCGATCTGCTTGCGTTCCAGCAGGTTAAACCGTTTGGCAACCCTGGCAACATGCAGGTCAATGGGACAGATGAGTTGCGAAGGCTTTATTTTTCGCCAGATACCGAAATCAACGCCATGCTTGTCCCTGCGAACCATCCAGCGTAAAAACATATTCAGCCTTTTGCAGGTGGAACCCTTGTAGGGTGTGGCAATATGTTTTTTTGTCCGGGGTGGAACCTGTTCAAGCGAAAAAAAATAGTTATGGAAATGAGTAAGGTGTTGCTCCATAACTATTGCTTCGCCCGTTGTTACCTGCGTTAAAAAAGCGTCTTCCAGCGAATCATGATGGCTGTAATGGTATTTCAGGAATTCAATGAAATACAAAAGATCGGTGGTATTGAAAGTCCGGTGTTTGAACCCGCTCATCTTTTTCAGCGCTTCGGTATCATGATGCAGGCAGAAATCATAGGGGCGGTTATCCATCAGTTGCATCAACTCTTTTGATTTGTTGATGATTGTGGTACGGTTACCCCATGCAAAAATGGAAGCGAAGAAGCCGGCTATTTCAATGTCCTGTTTTTTTGTGAAGCTGTGTGGTATGCACACAGGATCATCTTTGATAAAAGCAGGACGGTTGTATTGGGCTGCTTTTTCATCCAGGAATTGTTTTAAGGAAGCAGAAGGAATCATTGTCATGTTAACCAATGGCCTGTTTCAGGTCCTTCGCCAGGTCATCCACGTCTTCAATACCAACACTCAACCTGATGAGACTGTCGCTCAGGCCATTCTTTATCCTTTCTTCTCTTGGAATAGAAGCGTGTGTCATGGTTGCTGGATGATTGATGAGCGATTCAACCCCGCCCAGGCTTTCTGCCAGTGCAAATATTTTGGTGCCCGACAATACTCTTTTGGCTTCATCAACACTGTCATTCTTCAACTCAAAGCTCATCATGCCGCCAAATCCGCGCATTTGCTTTTTGGCAATTGCATAGCCATGGTGGTCTTCAAAGCCACACCAGTACACGCGTGCCACTTTGGGATGGTTGCGCAGGAAATGAGCAATCTTTTCACCGTTCTCGCAATGGCGCTGCATGCGAACGTGCAGGGTTTTAATACCTCTCAATACCAGGAAACAATCCATCGGTCCAGGAACGGCTCCGCAGCTTTTCTGTATGAAATAAAGCTGTTCCCGCAGCGCAGGATCATTCATCACCAGGCAACCCTGGATCACATCGCTGTGGCCGCCTAAATATTTAGTGGCTGAGTGCATTACTATATCGGCGCCAAGGTCCAACGGGTTTTGAAGATAAGGTGAAGCGAAAGTGTTGTCTACACAGAGTAATACTTTCTTTTCTTTTGCAAGGGCTGCAACAGCGGCAATATCTGTCACATTCATGAGCGGATTGGTGGGTGTTTCAATCCATATCAGCTTTGTTGCACCTGAAACCGCTTTGCGTATATTGGATACGTTGGTAGTATCAACATAGGTAAAGCGGATGCCGTACTTCGCAAATATTTTGGTGAACAGCCGGTAAGTACCGCCATACATATCATTGGCAGCAATCACTTCATCGCCCGGCCCCAAAAGTTTGATCACAGCGTCTGTGGCAGCAACACCACTGCTGAAAGCGAGGCCAGATTTCCCATTCTCAATCTGCGCATAAGCGCTTTCCAAAGCTGTACGGGTTGGGTTCTGGCTTCGTGCATATTCATATCCCTTATTGACCCCGGGCGCCTCCTGTATATAGGTGGAGGTTTGATAGATAGGGGTCATGATGGCACCTGTTGAAGGATCAGGTTCTGTACCGGCATGGATATATTTTGTAGCAATTTTCATAGTGTGATGTATGTTTTAGTGAAGCTTTTTTACAGGTATAATAATTTCTTCCGCAAGCGTAACAGGCATGACGGCTTTGATATTATCCCACAGGATAATAAGATTGGCGCCGTTTTTTGTTTCGTCAAAATACATGGTGAATGCTTCAACGGTATCCGTTGTTTTAGTAGTTTCAATATCGGCCCTTGCCACGTCTTTTCTGCTGTCATAAGTAAAACTGCCCCAGCAATAATTGTCTTTATTGATGATAATGGTCCATTTGGATTCACCGGGAATACAATACATGGTGTAACGGCCTTTTGCGACGGTCTTGCCACCCACTTTTACATTCCGGAAAAATTCTATCTCAGTTGATTCATTCGCCCCTAAACGCCAGAGCTCATTGTACCTGATGATGCCGCCGAATATATCCCTGCCGCTTTTCAGCGGGCGGCTGTAGATAAGACGGGCTACGGGTTGGTCTTTTGCCTTGCCACTCATCCTGAGGATGGGATAATTGTCGGGCCAGTAGCTCATATCCATGGGCGATTTATCAAGTTCTGTTGGTTTCTGCTGTGCCTGGGTGCAGGAAACGATGACCAGGAATAACAGGGTGGCAATAGGTCTCATGCAAAAAATTTTACCAAAGATAACTGGCTATTGATTCAGCAGCAAAGTCAATTGCAACCGGGCAAATTTTTTAACATCCGAGAAAAAGGCATCGTAATGCTGTTTTAAAACAGCGTAGTGCAGGTTAAATAACTCAAATACGCCTGCGCCCGCAGCATCATCGAGGTAACGCGCCCGCTTCGCAACGCCCTGAAAGCTTTTTTCAATACCCCAGGTAAAACGGTAATGGTATAACCAGTTTTCACCCGACATGTAGGGAAGCATCCTGGCAAAATGTTCGGGTAACAGAGACTGGTATTGGGCTAATTGCTCATACACTTCTGCGGCAAATAGTTTCCATCCTTCTCCGGTCAGCTCCTGTTCGTCCAGTGAAAGGAAATGATCATATACCACATCCATGAATGCCCCGGCGTATAATCCCACGAGCGGCTTAAAAAACTGCTTGCCCGCCAGCGTAGCCGGATGCCGGTCGGTGAAACCATCAATTTCCCTGTGCAAGCGGATGCCTTTCCGGATCAGTAAAGGGTAATCATATTGTTTTTTGCCCTTTACAAAATCACTGATCATATTACCCGTGAGTATGTCTGGGTTGTGGAAAGACAGGTATGCATGTGCCAGGTAGTTCATGGATGATGTTGAAAGTTCCGCTTGTCAAGCTGTTAACACCGCTTTTACAAATTAATCACTTAATAATGTCTTTTTTGTTTCTTTTAAGAAAACTTGTCAAATACAATGCCGGCAATCATTTCAGAAGCTACTCAGGCTTCTTTAACTTATTCTTTAACACCGTTCATAACACTAAGGTAATGCAAGGGCGTTCTTAGTCACAATTCAAATAAAAAACAAAACGGGCTTTCTACTTTTGATTCGTCAACCGGAAAATGACACTTCAACATATCAAATTAAAAAACAAAAAACTAAGATTATGAAAAAGTTACTCCTCGCGGTACTGATTGCCGTCGCAGCAGGAACCAGCGCTTTCGCTGCAGATGCAAGTAAAGTAAGTTACAAAGTGAAAACCAGTTTTGAAACGCAGTTTTACGGTGCAAAAGATGTATCGTGGAATGTGACACCGAATTACACTAGGTTCGTCTTTACCCTTGCTGACGAAAAAATTGAAGCCTTCTACAACAGTGACGGCGAACAGATCGGGGTTAGCCGGAAGATTGAATTCAAGGGACTGCCATTGGCCGCTATTCAGAAGATCCAGAAGAACTATGCCGATTACACAGTAAAGGAAACAATTGAATTTGACCAGAATGGCGACAAGCATTATTATGTTTCCTTAGAGAATGGTAACCAGAAGAAGGTCCTCGAAGTGTCGCTTTATGGTAATGTAAGTGTATTTCAACCAGGAAGAAAATAAAGCAGGTGTTCATTCATCGTAATGAAATCCGCCTCCTTTTTTAAATCCCCGATCAGTCTGGCCAACCTGTTCAGCAGGGGCTCACCGCATAATTTTCTTGTATAGGCCGGTAAGCCATGTGCGATAGCTGTAAACTCCCAGGGATGAAAGTAGAGGCAGAGGTATCCATCCTTTCTAAGGGCCTGAAGCGCCAGGATTTTAAACAGCTGGTATGGCAGGTTCTTAAAACTGAGCCAGAATAAGGGTACACGTATGTAAGGAGAAACCGAAGCGGGGATGCGCACCATGCCTTCGTCTGTATAGGTAGTCCGGGGCAAATGAAAGTTATTATACCTGCCGGGCAGCCAGGTAGGATTTACAGAGGAGTCATAGCTATAACCCGCTTCTTTTACTGCTTCCATTGCTACTTTCCGCATACGGGGCATCCGGAGACCTGTAACTGTTCGTCCGCTTATTTCCTCTAATCGCTGCTTTGATTGCAGCAGGTGTTCGTTCGCAAAATCAGAATGATAAAAAGTATGGGACGCAATTTCATGCCGTTGTGCCAGGCTCCGGATAGCATCCGGGTAATGCATGGCAAAATTAGCCGTTGTGAATAAAGTAGCAGTGGTCGTATTCAATAGGGGAGTAATGGCGTCCAAACCTTTCCTGCCTACTTCCATCTGTTCAGCAGGACTGATCTCATAGCCATATTCCAATGGCATATCAAACTCTTCTACGTCAAAGCTCAATAATATATAACGGTTGGCGGGCATTCTCATTACTGGTATTGAAGGTCAAGCTTGCTCTTATCTATTGCAAGAAACTGTTTTTGCCACATCTGCCAGACAATAATCATCCACATGATAAAACAAGGCAGCGCTTTCAGTGAATAGGGTCTGGTGATATGATCGCGTACATAGGGAGTGAAAATATCGGAATAGGAAAAACTGGTTAACAGCAATGCAAACACAAAGAACCAGGTTGCCCACTTTGCGGAGGGCTGCAGTACAAACCAGGTACATACGGCGGGGAATGCAATGATATAGGTGGGCGATTCTGCACTGGTGGTGAATATGACTGTTGTAATGAGTACAGAACAGAGCAGGTAGAGCCTGTAACGGAGATCACTGAAGTGTTTTACCAGGAAGTACTGCGAAGCAAATAAAACGACGGCTGGGATGGTGATAAAATAATTCCTGAGTGCAGTGTAATGAAATATGCGCCTTATCATTCCCATTACCGAAATATCCTGGTAATCGTTGTGATTGGCCGACAGGGTATTCTTAATGTCCTTAAACCGCAATTCGTGCAGCCAGTCGGCATAAGACTGAACAATAAAGGACCTGGTGGAGATCAGCATCGGTGCTGTAAAGAATATGACCGACCAAACAATGGTCCAGCCAATAAACCTGAGTTTATCTTTGCTGAAGAAGAAAAATGCAAAACCAACAATACCGTACAGTTTGATAAAGGTAGCTAGCATGATAAAAAAGAGCG
>JBHAFM010000151.1:0-48008 GCA_041856175.1 Sediminibacterium sp. | reverse complement strand
ATCTCTCCGGCAGGGAGATGTTACGTCTTTATGTATTTCATTACTACTATTATGAAAAGAATATTAACCGTTGCAATAGTTGCAACAGCCCTGGTGGCATGTAATCAAAAAAATGATTATGAAACCATCTTTCACAATCCGGACCTGTATTCCAATACGGCTCACGAGTTAAATGGGGTAGTGATGGGAAACAATTTTAATCCCGTTGTTGCATCACGTAATTATACATATGCTGCTATTGCGGGTTATGAAGTGATCGCGGCAGGTATACCGGACCAGTACCAGTCGCTCGCAGGTCAGATCAAAGGACTTACCGCTATTCCTAAACCGGAGGCAGGAAAGAAAATAGATTTTCCTTATGCTGCAGTGCTCGCTTATTGTAAAGTGGGTGAAGCGGTAACTTTTCCGGAAGGAAGTATGAAGGTCTATGTCGACAGTTTGAAACAACTGGCTAAGGAACATGGTATGCCCGGCGAAATACGTAACAATTCAGAAGCTTACGCACAAACTGTCGGAGACGCCATTTTGAAATGGAGCAAACTGGATAATTACGCGCAGACCAGGAGTGGAGAAAAATATACGGTGATCGATTCACCGGGGCGCTGGGTGCCAACCCCTCCCATGTATGCACAGGCAGCTGAACCGCATTGGAGTGAGATCAGGACCCTGGTACTGGATAGCGCTAATCAGTTAAGGCCACCCGTTCCGCCCAAATTTGATGTGGTGAACAAGAATAGCGAGTATTACAAGAACGTGATGCTTGTTAAAAATGCAGGGGACAGTTTAACACCCGAACAAAAGCATATTGCTACATTTTGGGACGATAACCCGTTTAAGATGAATGTATCCGGGCATGTCATGTTCAGTACCAAAAAATTCTCACCGCCCGGCCATTGGATGAGCATAGTAGGTATAGCCGCAAAAACTGCAAAGGCAGATTTTGCCACAACCGTATGCGCGTTTGCCAAAACGAGTATCGCGTTATTTGATGCATTTATCCATTGTTGGGATGCTAAGTACACTTACAAAACCGTGCGGCCTGAAACGGTCATCAATAAATATATAGACGCCAATTGGCGGCCCTATTTGCAAACACCTGCTTTTCCTGAATACAGCTGCGGGCATTCTACCGCCTCTTCAGCGGCAGCGGAAGCTTTGACCAGCGTGTTCGGCGACCATTTTGCCTATACCGATTCAACTGAGCTGGAATTCGGTATTCCCAACCGATCATTCAAATCATTCAGGGATGCGGCAGAAGAAAATAACTGGGCACGCTTTTATGGCGGATTGCATTACCACAATTCATGTATTGTCAGCACGGTCTACGGAAGAAAAGTAGGCCAGTTGGTTGTTGACAGACTGAAGATGAAGAAGTAATACCAAACACTAACATTATTTACCGGGTTTTAAAAAACTAACTGTATGAAATCATTCATTATTATATTATTTGGCTCATTGCTAATTGCTGTTCAGGCATCGTCGCAGGGTTGTGTTGCCATTCGCGGCACAGGCAATGTATGCATGATGGCACATCCGGATGAAACCACTCAAAATGCTGCCTGGCAATTCAGTGCAAGCTCCCGCTACTTTAAGTCATTCCGCCATTTTTCAGGAACAATTGAAAATAAAGCGAGACTGGTAGCCGGCACCGAGGTAATCAATCACCAGGCAAGCCTTGACCTTGCACTCACACGTATTGTTAATGACCGCTGGTCTTTTATGATTGATGTACCTATTTTATCTAATTCACGTTCTTCCCTGTATGAGCATGGCTTAGTGAATGGCGTTTATATAAAAAAGGAAAGGCATACCATGCATTCCTTTGGGATAGGGGATATCCGTTTTGCTGCATACAGATGGTTGATTGATCCAAAGAAAAGCTCCAAAGGAAATATCCAGTTGGGGTTAGGCATTAAATTACCTACCGGGGATGATAATTATAAAGACTATTGGTATAATGTTGGGCCTAATGGTACAAAGGAGCTGCGCCCTGTTGATCAGTCAATACAATTAGGCGATGGTGGTACCGGTTTTACAACAGAGATCAACACTTTCTATAATTTCAACCACAACTTTGGCATGTATGGTAATTTTTATTACCTCCTGAACCCCAGGGAGCAAAATGGGGTAAGAACCTATCGTGAAACCCTGACACCTGCATTAGCCAATGAAGCCATTTGCAGCGTACCGGATCAATACATGTTCAGAGCGGGATTCAATTATTCAGTCAATCATATCAAAGGACTATCTGTTGCTGCCGGAGCAAGGTTAGAGGGCATCCCCGTACATGACCTCATTGGTGGTAGCGGGGATTTTCGCAGACCCGGCTATATATGGTCAATAGAGCCAACCATTAATTATTCCATAAAAAAGATGAGCTTTTTTGTATCAGTGCCTTTTGCTATTGTCCGCAACAGAACCCAAAGTGTAACTGACATGGAAAACAGCACGCCAGATAAACATGTACAAGGTGACGCAGCTTTTGCGGATTATGTGGTGAATGTTGGAATGAGTGTACGCTTTTAAAACAAACCCTCGTTTTCACCATTAAATTTTCTGTTATGAAAAGATCAATAACAGGCTATTGCTGTATGCATAGCCTGATGATTATATCTTTCTTAATATGCAGCGTGCAGTTGTCTGCGCAAACAGATGCCGATGCTATTATGATGAGTAAAAATAATTTCTGTACAGGTTTCATGTACAGCAGCAGCCATTGGAATGAGTACTGGGAAGGGACATTGAAACGAAACAATGAGAATCTCGGAACCGTATCTGCCCATATGACCAGTATCATGGGTAATTACGGTATATCTGGCAAACTGAACATACTGTTCGGACTGCCTTATGTACAAACAAAAGCATCAGCAGGAACATTGCACGGGTTAAAAGGGTTGCAGGATCTGTCCCTATGGGTGAAATGGATGCCGTTTGAAAAACAGATAGGCAAAGGAACATTGTCGCTCTATGGTATTGGCGGATTTTCAACACCTGTATCCAATTATCCAGCCGATTTTTTGCCGTTATCAATAGGGTTGCGTGGTAATAATATTTCATTACGTGGTATGGCAGATTACCAGGTTGGCAAATGGTTTGCGACACTTTCAGGTACTTATGTGGTAAGGAGTAACATAAAAATTGACCGAACTGCTTATTATACCACAGAAATGCACCTGACCAATGAAGTGGCTATGCCGGATGCTTCTTCCTTCAATTTCAGAACAGGTTACCGCAGTGATAACCTGATCGCAGAAGCCATCGTAAGCAACTGGACCACATTAGGTGGGTTTGATATCACACGTAATAATATGCCGTTCCCGAGTAACAGGATGAATGCTACCAATATTGGGTTGAATATCAAGTACACCCTCAAAGCAGTGGATGGTTTGGCACTGATCGGCGGAGGCAGTTATACGGTTGCAGGAAGAAATATGGGGCAGGCTACCAGTATCAATGGCGGTGCATTTTATGTCCTCAATTTCACACATAAACAAAAATCAATTCCACCTTCAAATAACAAATAACATGAAAAAGATCATCTGGGCTACCTGTATGCTAACAGTGGGATTGATTGTGATGCAGGTTTCCTGCTCTAAAAATGCTACCGGCAGAACCGACTATATTCCTATGCTGAACCCGGCGAAAACCGATATTAACGCGGGTAGCTGGAAAACGATTCTGTTAACAGATCCCACTGAATTTAATGTTGCTGCACCGGCAGCCGTTACTTCAACAGCCTATACTGCAGAATTGAATGAGATCAAAGCATTGCAAAATAATCTTACAAAAGAACAAGACACTAAGATCGCTTATTGGGGTGCGGGCGGGGTATTAAGATGGAATGAGCTGATGCGTGAACTGGTAGCAAAGTATAACCTGCCTCCGTACCAGAATGCGGATGGAACTTATCCGATACCAAGCGCAGCTAATCCTTTTGCCTATCCTTTGTTCCCTTTTGCGAATCCACCGTATGCCGCAAGAGCATACGCTTATATCAGCGCAGCGCAATACGATGCATTGGTAGCCGCATGGTATTACAAAAAGCTGTACAACCGGGGAGCCCCTTATAAAACAGATGCAGCCATTAAAGCAAAACTACCTTCATCGGATCTTCCGTCTTATCCTTCAGAAGATGCGGTACTGGCAGGTGTGACTGCAGAGATGATGAAATTGCTGTTTCCGGGTGATATCGCATACATACAACAGAAGGCTGATGAAGAGAAACTTTCAAAAATAATGGCAGGTGCATGTGTCCGTAGTGATATTGAGGCCGGCGAAGCATTGGGCCGGTCTGTAGCGCAAAAATTCATCGCGCGTGCAAGAACCGACAGAGCTGGTGCAGCGGTAGGAAAGCCAACAGATTGGGCGGCTTTGGAAGCACAGGTAACCGCAAAAGGAGAGATACCCTGGATCAGCCTGGATATCCCGAAAAGACCTCCTATGTTACCGCTATTTGGTAAGGTGAAACCCTTTTTATTTGATGAAACTACTACCGTTGCCCTGCGCCCAGGCCCGCCGCCATTGACCGGCAGCGACCAGATGAAAAATGAGACGACGGAGATCTATGATCTCGTTCAGCATACAACACGTGAAAGGATACGTATTGTACATTTCTGGGCGGATGGTGTAGGAACCTACACACCACCCGGACATTGGGATGCGATCGCGGCAGATGATTTTATCCAGAAAAATTTCAGTGAAGTACGATGGGCGCGTAATATGGCTTTATTAAATATGGCTTTGATGGATGCAGCGATTGTTTGCTGGGATACGAAGAATTATTACTTTAATCCCAGGCCCACACAGTTGAACCCGGCTATCAAAACCCTGACAGGGATTCCCAATTTCCCATCCTATATTTCAGGACACTCTACCTTTAGTGGGGCTGCAGCTGCTGTGCTTGGGTACATTATACCTGAAAAGGCAAACGCTTACCTGGATATGGCAAATGAAGCTTCTATGTCCCGGATGTACGGTGGTATCCATTATCGCAGCGATTGTGCAATAGGATTGGTCACTGGTAAAAAAGTAGGTGATTATGCGCTTACAAGGGCTAAAACAGATGGCGCTGATTAATAAATAATATGCAAAATAACAGTTTACAGAATACCTGAAAGCTTCCATTACACCCATGGATCAGCTGCGATAAAGGATAACAGGATACAAAGAGTACTTGACAAAATTAAAACTGATCTTGCCGGTATATATTCATAGGGGATGCTTATTTTTCTGTCAACGTCGGTATGGTCGTGCGTCTTTGAAGGCAGATTTTCTTAAGGTGGCATGCAACTTTATGATTATATTCATTCATTTATATTATATAAATATGCTTCCATGAGAAACATTATATGCTTCTGCGGGATTGTCTTGAGCCTGCTTTCATGTTCAGCATCAAAACACCAATCATCAGGTGGCTGGATATCATTGTTCGACGGGAAATCACTGAAAGACTGGAAAGTGGGCGCCAACGCCGCTACATTTTCAGTGGAAAATGGGATGATTGTTGTTCATGGAAAGACTGCACATCTATTTTATGATGGGGATGTGAGAGCTCATGATTTCAAAGATTTTGAATTTAAGGCCGATGTCATGACCCATCCAGGCGCCAATTCAGGTATTTATTTTCATACAGCGTACCAGGAAAGCGGATGGCCATCAAAAGGGTATGAAGTACAGGTGAACAACTCACATACGGACTGGCGGAGAACGGGCAGTTTATATGGTATTGATGACGTTAAGGAAGTGTTTGCAAAGGATAATGAATGGTTTACTGAACATATTATTGTGCAGGGGAAAAGAGTTATCATCAAAATAAATGACCGGGTCGTAGTAGACTATACTGAACCTGAGCATGTGCAGCGATCTGCAGGTGAGGCACAACGTGTTCTTTCCAGCGGCACTTTTGCCTTACAGGGGCACGATCCAAACAGTGTGGTTTATTTCAAAAACCTGATGGTGAAACCATTGGCAAAATAGAATGGGAGGCCGATCCCTCTCATTCTACTACCTCCAGTAAACAGAAGGTGTAGGGTTCCATGATAAAGTATTCATAATCTGCACCTATAGTATGTTTTTTTGCCTGCCAGTGATCAAATAACTGATGTGGTTTTCTCCGGTTTTCTTTAAATATATGCCAGGTAAGATAAGATGTTTTGGAGCTGAAGTTGAAGAGGCAATATAATTGACGTTCATCCAGTTGCCTGATAAAGCCCGCTACATGAATGTTATATGGAGTAAGCCAGGTGGTATTTTTATAATCTGCAACCATTGGCAGCTGTTTGCGCAATTGTATCAGCTTTTGCGTTGCCGAAAAAATTTGCTCTTCAATCGTTCCGGCTATCTCTGCTTTTTTGTTTTTCTTCCAGTCAATGACAGGCCTGTGCATCCAACGGTTATCATAGCTTTTGACCGGGTCGTGCTGATATGAGTAATCATTGGTATAACCCACTTCATCACCATAAAACAACATAGGAATTCCGCCCATGAAAAAACTTTGCGCCTGCATAAGCACTATTTTTCTGATCGATAATTCGATGTCTTTGTTATCACCGGCGATGATTGCTTTTTCCAACCCGCATAAAGAAGCAAGTGATCCGCTGATGCGGGCATCCTGTGTTTTAGGATTTACAGAAAATAAGGCGCCGCTGGCAGGTGAAAGCTGGTATTCGCCCGAATAATAATCTTTTAAAAACTTACGGTGTTCATAAGGATTAAATCCTGCAGCATTAATCATGCTGTCATCATATCCTAACCCGATATCATCATGACAACGGGTATAACTGATCCAGGAAGTGCCGAAAGGTTTCCGGAGTAATTCGTGTTGAGCCGCCAGCATGACCCGGGTATCGCCGGTTGCCAACGCATCCCATTGAAGAGCCATTTGTGTGGCATTGTAGGCAAAATCACATTCCCTTGCCGTATACAGCCCGTCTCCAAAATATTTCATGATTTCTTTCGGGGCTACGATTGCTTCGCCCAAAAGCGCCATGCCTGGAGCAACCACCTGTACACATTGCCTGATCAGTCGTAACAGCGAATGCGCCTGTGGCAGGTTCTGGCAGGTAGTACCCAATTGTTTCCAGATAAATGCCGGTGCATCGATACGCAAGATATCAATACCCAGGTTGGCATAATAGAGAATGTTATCCAGCATGGAAACAAATACAGCAGGATTGGTATAATTAAGGTCCCATTGGTAATGATGAAACACCGTCATGACCCATTTATTGCATTCCTTTATATAAGTGAAATTACCCGGTGCACTTTCAGGGAAAATTTCAGGCATGGTATGGTCGAATTGATCGGGTATTGTCCTGTCATCATACATATAAAAATAAGCCTGGTATACAGGATCACCCTGTCTTGCCAGCAAGGCCCAATTGTGTTGGTGAGAGGTATGGTTTAATACAATGTCCAACATTAAATACATTGATGCATCCTGCATTTGATTTACCAGCTGATGCAAATCTTTCTCTGTACCAAATTTTGCATCTACTGACCTGAAGTCGGATACTGCATAGCCGCCGTCGCTTTCTCCTTCCGGACTTTGGAATATGGGCATCAGGTGAAGCAAATTCACGCCCAGCTTACTGAAGTAACCCAATTTGTCTGCAACGCCCGTAAGATTCCCGCAACAACGGTCTACATACAAACTCATACCGGTGATTTCATTACTGAGAAACCAGTGGTCTTTCTCCTCTTTTTCATCATCCTTCTTAACCAGGAATGATGACCTGTTCAGGCGTGCATCTACCAGGGTTTGAAGGAGCTTCACGAACAAGTCGTCTTTGGCGGGATGGCTGCCGTAGATTTCCAGGTAAAGTGCATGTATAGCAGTAGCGTTAGCTACCAGCCTGGTATAAAAAAAATGATGTTGACCGGCAATATCCAGTTTGCTGTTAAGGCATAAATCACTGATGAGGCGGTGAAGACGGATATTATACACAAGTATTGATTTTTATTCGAAGATCTGGTTATTTAAATGTTTGAAAGCTTCCATAGCGCCCATGTATTCGCAGGTGCGTGCCCCTGCTTTATTGGCATTATGCACAATCCTGGTCCATTCTTTTTGAGTCATTTGACGAATCGTTTTCGGCTTCTTGTCTTTTAACTGGTATAATACGGCACCCACAAATGCGTCTCCGGCTCCTGTTGTATCAATTGGCTTCACAGGGATGCTGGGCACTATACTCGTGGTGCCGTTCAGACCCAGCATAGTGCCTTCTTTACCCAGCGTAATAGCAAAAGCTGCGTCGGTTTTCTCAAGCAGGAGGTTGGCTGCGTCTGCTACCGTATTGCATCCCGTTATCAGCATTGACTCTTCGTCGCTCAGTTTGAAGAAATGACAAGCCTGCAGGAAATTCCATGATTGATCAATAAATGTCTGCGTATTATTGTTAAACAGTAAATGACGGTAGTTGGGATCAAAACTGATGAAAATATCCTGTTGCAGTGCTTTTTGCAGTAAACCCTGGTAAGCAGCCTGCAAAGGGCCGGGCAAAAAGCCGGTTGCCGATCCAAAATGAATAATGGAAATTGTTTCCAGCTCAATCATTTCTGTTTCTTCGCGGCTTAATTGTCCATCTGCTCCGCGGTGAAATACAAAATCCCGTTCACCGTCTTCCATCAGCGATACAAAAGCAAAAGTGGTAAAGTGCAGGTCGTCCTGTATCATCCATTTTGTAGATACACCAAACTCCTGCATCACATCTACCAGGTGCTTGCCAAAGGGGTCATGCCCTACCTTGGCCACCAGGGCCACGTCGCCGCCAAGCGCGGCGATAGCGGCGGCCACATTGGTAGGTGCACCGCCCGCTTTCTTTAAAAAATGCTGGCCTGCAGACAGAAGACTGCCTTTGTCTGTACAAATCATGTCTATCAGTGCTTCACCTATACAGAGTATCTTGTTCATAGCGGAAATGATTTGTCATGGTGAAGTTATATAGCTTCTTCATCTGTTTTGGTTACTTTGATCATCATAGTTGCCAGGGAAGCCAGCAACAGCAATGCTCCGGCAAAACCAATGGCATTGGATGGGTTGGCACTGAGAACATGTGTATAAATGAACCCGAATGAAACGGTCTGTAAGATCATTGGTACCACGATCATCATATTAATGATGCCCATGTAAACACCGTACCTTTCTTTTGGTATGCTGCCAACAATCATGATATAGGGAACCCCCATCATGCTGGCCCAGGCAATGCCGAAACCAATCATAGGTGCAAAAAGCAGGTATTTGTTTTCAATATGTGAAACAAATGCCAGGGACACAGCAGCCAGGAAGAGGCATCCTGTATGTACGAACTTAGCACTGTATTTTTTTGATAACAACACCAAAAAGAACGCAGAAAGAAAAGTGACAATATTGTAAAAGCCATTAACCAGTCCAGTCCAGCCAACTGCTTCGCCATATAAGGCCTTATTCGTTTCTGAAGAAATGTGCCACACAGTTTTTGCAATACTATGTGAAATGAACTGCCAATAACAAAACATGGCATACCATTGGAAAAAGTATACGAGCCCTAATTGCCAGAGTGTTCCGGGCATATCTTTGATTGCAGAGAATATTTCTACGAAGGGAGTATAAAACCTGGTCTTATGAGCCCTGAGCTTTGCCAGTTCTTCGGGAGTAGGCGGAATTTCGGGTGTTTTGGAAACAGACCACAGGACAGAACCAATAGAACAAACGGCGCCCACGAAGAAAGAACCATATACCCAATAAGGGATACCGGTTTGCCCGTCATTTGTCATTGCAGCACCTCTGATTGTTTTTTGGAAAAAATAAAGCGAGAGGTTTGCTAATGTAATTCCCAGTCCCGTAAAAAAACTCTGTGTCAGAAAGCCGAGCGCCTGCTGGCTGGCCGGTAATTTGTCTGCGATAAATGCCCGATACGGTTCCATGGCAGTGTTATTGGCAGCGTCCAATATCCACAATAACCCAACTGCCATCCACAATGCACTACTGAAAGGAAAGACAAAGAGACAAAGGCTGCAGGCAATGGCCCCTAACAGGAAATAAGGTTTCCGCCGGCCCCAGGCAGGATGCCAGGTCTTGTCACTCAACGCGCCTATTACAGGTTGTATTAATAACCCGGTCATGGGGCCTGCAAGATTCAGGAGTGGCAGGTCTTCAGGTCTGGCATGCAAAAAGGTGTACAAAGGATTTACTGCAGTTTGCTGCAGGCCGAAACTGTACTGAATGCCAAAGAAACCAACATTCATGTTAATGATCTGCCAGAAGCGGAGGCGTGGTTTAGTTAATGACATATGGCATTTTCGTTAGATGATAAGGGTTAGATTTCCCATAGAGCAATCTTTAATAAATATAATGAAAATACCCCTGGCATTTTACTTGAAGGTTTAAAAAAACAAACAGGAAATGTCAACTGGCAACGTTGCCGGTAACGTTTGCGTAAATAAATAATTAAAAGAACTGCTGCTGTCGAAAAATACTGAGTAGACTTGCTGTCAGATAAGCAACACATGCCATGGGAGGAGACATTTTTACATTGCTTGCCATTGGATGGCGTTATAACATTGAGTTGTTTTTATTTGGTATAATAGGCAATTGTTAGACGTTAGGCTATGCAGGTTTAGCTGCATAGCCTTTTCTTCGTAGAAAAACAGGGATGAAAAGTGTTGCTTGCTTAGTCTCACTGTTTATGAACATGAACAATGGTTACCTGATAGGAATCAAATAAGCCATATGAAGCATTTCTTTTGCGCAACAATTATCATCGTCATAGGATACAGCAACACTGTTATTGCACAATCATGGGCCGAAAAAATGGCTGTCACTGCTATGTCGCTATGGCCAGACAGTACGCAGTCAGCTAACTGGACATACGAACAGGGCGTTGTTTTAAACGGGATAGAAAAAGTATGGAAACATACTGCCAATGGAAAATACTTCAATTATATTCAGCAGAGCATGGATCATTTCATTGCCAAGGACGGATCGATACGAAGCTATCAGCAGGAGGACTATAATATTGATCATATTAAACCAGGTACAAGCCTTTTACTGTTATACGACGTATTGAACGATGATAAATACCGTAAAGCTGCTTTCCATTTGAGGAACCAGTTAAAAGAACAACCACGTACCAGTGAAGGTGGCTTCTGGCACAAAAAAAGATACCCCTGGCAGATGTGGCTCGACGGGTTGTACATGGGAGAGCCATTTTATGCAGCTTTTGCCGGAAGATTTGAGGAGCCTGCTGCTTTTGATGATATCGCCAACCAGTTTATCCTGATGGAACAACATGGGAGGGATGCTAAAACTGGATTATTATACCATGGATGGGATGAAAGTAAAACAGAAAAATGGGCAGATAAAGTTACCGGGCAATCGCCTCATTTCTGGGGCCGTGCCATGGGCTGGTATGGAATGGCCCTGGTAGATGTACTGGAAAACTTTCCGGTGGATCATCCCAAAAGAACGGCGTTACTATCCATATTGAAACGGTATATAGACGCCATAGTAAAAGTGCAGGACAAAACCAGCGGCCTGTGGTGGCAGGTGTTGGATAAAGCGGATGAAAAAGGGAATTACCTTGAAGCATCAGCCGCTTGCATGATAGTGTACACGATTGCGAAAGCGGTCCGTTTAGGTTATACTGATGCAATGGCATTTACTGCAGCCCAAAAAGGGTACAATGGCATTATTAAAACATTTATAAGTATTGATGCCAATGGACGAACCAATCTTAATAGTGTTTGCAAGGTTGCAGGATTGGGAGGAACACCATATCGTGATGGCAGTTATGGTTATTATATTGGTGAATCGGTTGTTACCAATGATGCCAAAGGTGTTGGTGCGTTCATCATGGCAGCCACGGAAATGGAAACGCTGACAGCTATCAATACAGGTGTGGGCAAAGGGAAAAAAGTACTGCTCGATTATTATTTTAACAATGAAAGAAGGAAAGATTACAATGGAAACGATATCCGCTTTCACTATACCTGGGAAGACCAGGCAAACAGCGGCTTTTCATTCTTTGGTACCGCCTTTGCAAATACAGGTGCAAGTATCCACTCATTGAAAACGGCACCTACGGCAGAAAACCTGAAAAGGGCAGCTGCATATATTATTGTTGACCCGGATATACCCAAGGAAAACCCTGCCCCTAATTATATTGAGGATGAGCACATCAAAGCCATCACCAATTGGGTAAAAAGCGGAGGCGTATTGATCCTGATGGGTAACGATACAGGTAATGCAGAGTTTGATCATTTCAATAAGCTGGCAGGGGTATTTGGTATCCGGTTTAATAAAAACTGTATCAATCGTGTGGTCGGCCGCCAGTTTGAAATGGGAAGGATTATGATTGATGCCAACAACCCCGTCTTTAAAAAAACAAAACAGGTATACATTAAGGAACTTGCTACACTTACCCTGAATGAACCGGCAAAAGCTGTATTGACCGATAAGGGAAATACTATTGTTGCTGTTGCCAGGTCAGGTAAGGGCGCTGTATTCGCAGTAGGCGACCCATGGGTGTATAATGAATACACAGACGGGAGGCGACTTCCTCAGGAGTATCAGAATTTTGAAGCAGCCAAAGAAATTGCCCAATGGGCATTACAGCATCACACAAGTGCACAATAAATTAGTCAATGCAATTATCAAGATCAATATTAAAGCAGCTTGGCGATAGTGGACTGGCAGTGCCGGATGAAACAATATTTTCCCTGCCTGAAAAAGTATTACAATTTGGAACGGGAGTGCTGCTGCGTGGATTACCCGATTATTTTATTGATAAAGCCAATAAACAGGACCTGTTCAATGGAAGAGTAGTAGTAGTGAAATCAACTGCGAATGGGAGTACAGATGCATTCGGGCAGCAGGATGGGTTGTATACATTATTGGAAAGAGGATTTGAAAACGGACAACGTACAGAAAGGACTGTATTGAATGCAGCCATCAGCCGTGTATTGTCTGCCACGGAACAATGGAATGATATACTGGCCTGTGCAACCAGCCCGGCTATGCAGGTGATCATTTCCAATACAACAGAAGTGGGTATTATATTGGTGCCGGATGACGCAACAACAGATATGCCTGCTTCTTTCCCCGGAAAACTGCTGTTGTTCCTGTTGAAACGGTATGAAGCATTCAATGGCGATAAAGAGGCAGGCATGGTCATCATACCTACAGAGCTGATCGTTGACAACGGAACAAAACTGAAAACAATTGTTTCAACCTTAGCCACACTGAGGGGTTGCAGTGATGCATTTATGGATTGGCTCCACTCAGCCAATGAATTCTGCAGTTCACTGGTGGATCGTATTGTGCCGGGCAAATTAAGCAGGGAAGAGGCCGCAGCCATAGAACAACAATTGGGTTATGAAGATGAGTTAATGATTATGTCCGAATGTTACTGCCTATGGGCCATAGAAACAACATCAGAACGGACAAGAAAAATATTGTCATTCAGTAAAGCTGATACCGGGGTAGTGTTGGCGCGGGATATCAATAAGTTCAGGGAACTGAAGTTGCGATTGTTGAATGGTACCCATACATTTTCATGCGGGCTCGCACATCTTGCCGGCTTTGCTACTGTAAAGGAAGCCATGCAGGATAAGACCTTTGGCATTTTTATTTCCAAACTGATGCTGCGCGAAATTGTACCGTTGGTTGTAAGCGATGATATTACTGCAACAGAAGCAGAAAGTTTTGCCATAGCGGTGGCAGATCGTTTTCGCAACACTTATATAGAACACTGCTGGTTGAATATTACCCTGCAATACACGCTTAAAATGGCTGCCCGGAATGTGCCCCTGATACAAAAGCACTATCTTATTCATCATGAGACACCTGCATTGATGGCGCTTGGATTTGCCGCCTATATCCTGTTTATGAAGTCAGCGCTTACCGCTGAAGGTGCTTATGCAGGACGGCAAAATGGAAAGGAATATGTTATACAAGATGACAAAGCCGGCGTGCTGCACGACCACTGGAAATCAGGTACGACAGCGGAAGTGGTACAACGAATATTAAAAGATGTAACGCTTTGGGCAACGGATCTGACCCAATATGAGGGTTTTGCAGAAGCTGTGAATACGTATCTTGCGTTGCTGATAAAAAATGATGCATCGACAGTTCTTCGCACGGCAGTACGTGAAGACAATATGATAAAGCAATAAAGTACAGACCAAGCATGAAAAAATTTCTTGACGAAAATTTCCTGTTGTCAAATAAGACAGCACAACAATTATATCATGAGTATGCCAAGGACATGCCCGTGATCGATTACCATTGTCACCTGTCGCAGCAGCAGATAGCAACAGACCACCAGTTTGAAAACCTTACACAGATCTGGTTATATGGCGATCATTATAAATGGCGCGCTATGCGTACGAATGGCGTTGATGAAAGTTACTGTACCGGTAACAGGAATGATCGCGAAAAATTTGAACAATGGGCGGCTACTGTTCCCTACACACTGAGAAACCCTTTGTATCACTGGACCCACCTGGAATTACAACGCTATTTTGACGTAACAGATATCCTGAATCCTGCATCTGCAGCTAAGATTTATGATACCTGCACTAATCTGTTGCAGACCAAAGAATACAAAGTGCGCAATCTATTACACAGGATGAATGTGAAATTGGTATGCACAACTGATGATCCGTTGGATTCATTGGAGCACCATTTGCAATTGAAAAAAGAAGGCTTTGATATCCCCATACTGCCGGCGTTTCGTCCGGATAATGCCATGAATGTAACAGATGCGGGTAAGTTCAATCAATATGTAAAGAAATTGGAAGCTGTAACCAATATTGCGGTCTCTTCATTTGATGATTTCCTTCGTGCATTGCAAAGCAGGCATGATTTTTTTGCTTCTGTTGGCTGTAGTGTATCAGATCATGGGCTGGAACAGCTATATGCAGATGATTTTACAGGCTCGGAGATTGACAGTATCTTTAATAAAGTTCGTGCAGGCAAACAGGTGAGTGAGGCGGAACAGCGTAAGTTCAAATCGGCCATGCTGTTGTATTTTGCCGAATGGGACTGGGAGAAGGGATGGGTGCAGCAATACCACCTTGGGGCATTGCGTAATAATAATTCGCGCATGCTGCACCAACTGGGACCAGATACAGGCTGGGATTCGATCGGTGATTTTTCCCAGGCAAGGGCTTTGGCAACATTCCTTAATAAACTGGATACCAATAATAAACTTGCAAAAACGATCATCTATAACCTCAATCCGGCCGACAATGAACTGATGGCAGCAATGACTGGCAATTTTAACGACGGGTCAGTGGCTGGTAAAGTACAGTTTGGATCGGGTTGGTGGTTCCTTGACCAGAAAGACGGAATGATCAAACAGATGAATGCTTTGTCGAATATGGGGCTGATCAGCCGCTTCATTGGTATGCTTACCGATTCAAGAAGTTTCCTGTCGTACCCGAGACATGAATATTTCAGGCGACTACTGTGCAATCTTTTTGGTGAAGAGATAGAGAGCGGGGAACTGCCCAATGATATACCTTGGGTAGGTAAAGTGATCGGTGATATCTGCTATCGTAATGCCAGGGAATATTTTGGCTGGCAATCCATCACTCCAGAAAAATAACAACAGGCCTTTATACAATTATCTAAAACCAACCGAAAAAGCACCATGGATTTTACAGCGCAATTGGAAAAGATGTTTGTGACAGAGGAAGAAATTCCCCGGCAATATCTTATTGGAACGGAGATTCATCAACGGGAATACCTGAGCAATGGTGAAATGAGAAAATGGGATGGCGAGATACATGAAGTATACTCCCCCGTTTGTATCAGAACAGCAGCAGGGTTAAAACGGAAATTGATCGGCACTTACCCTGTATGTTCAGAGAAAGAGGCTTTTGAAGCTTTAGATGCGGCAGTGGCAGCATATGATAACGGGCGGGGCCAATGGCCTACCATGAGTGTGGCAGACCGCATACAGTGTATAGAAAAGTTTATCATTAAAATGATCGAACAAAAAGACATTGTGGTAAAACTGATCATGTGGGAAATAGGGAAATCCTATGCAGATTCAGTGAAGGAATTCGATCGTACGGTAGAATATATCTATGCTACGATCGATGCATTGAAAGATGTGGACCGCGATTCATCCCGCTTTACCATTGAGCAGGGAATTGTGGCCCAGATCAGGCGCTCTCCATTGGGCGTGGTATTGTGTATGGGACCATTTAATTATCCTTTGAACGAAACCTTTACAACGCTGATCCCGGCCATCATTATGGGTAATACATTATTGTTCAAACCTCCGAAACACGGTACCTTACTGCATTATCCTTTATTGAAAGCATTCAGGGAATGTTTCCCGAAAGGAGTGGTGAATACTATTTATGGAAGGGGCCACACCATTGTTCCCGGGCTGATGCAATCAGGGAAAATAAATGTGTTAACACTCATTGGATCAAGTAAGGTAGCTAATGAACTGAAAAAACTGCATCCCAAAGTAAACCGCCTGCGCGCTATACTGGGATTGGATGCGAAGAACGCTGCGATTGTTACACAACATGCAGATATTAAGCTGGCAGTGCAGGAAACTGTATTGGGCAGTTTATCGTTCAATGGCCAGCGCTGTACCGCTTTAAAGATTGTCTTTGTACACCGCAGTATTGCAGACGTATTTATAAAGCAGTTAGCCGAAGAAGTTGCAAAGCTGAAATGCGGAATGCCCTGGGAGGCCGGGGTTGCTTTAACTCCGGTTCCGGAACCACATAAACCGGCTTACCTGAAAGCATGTATCGCAGATGCCGAGCAGCACGGCGCCAAAATAATGAATGAACATGGCGGAACAACTGTGGAATCATTTGTTTATCCGGCAGTATTGTATCCTGTTAACAGCAGTATGAAACTTTACCGGGAAGAGCAATTCGGTCCGCTGATACCTGTTATTCCATTCGACAGTCTCGAAGAACCGGTGCAATACCTGATTGATTCCACTCATGGCCAGCAGGTAAGTATTTTCAGTAATGACCAAAAAGAAATAGCTTCCCTGATCGATCCATTAGTGAACCAGGTGAGCAGGGTAAACATCAATTGTCAGTGCCAGCGCGGGCCGGACGTGTTTCCATTCACCGGGCGAAAAGATAGTGCGGAAGGAACATTGTCAGTCGTAGATGCGTTACGTGCTTTTTCTATCCGTTCATTGGTAGCGGCGAAACTCACAGAGAATAATAAACACCTGATCAATGCAATTGTAGCTGCCCATGATTCCAATTTCCTGAGTACAAAATATATTTTCTGAATTGCTGCCTATGAAAAAAGTGTTGTGCCTTGGCGAATTGCTGTTACGCCTTTCCCCCGCCGCTAACGGGGAATGGCTGCGTAGTAACAGTATGCCGGTATTCATGGGCGGCGCAGAACTGAATGTAGCAACAGCACTTGCCGTATGGCAGATGCCGGTAAAATATTTTACCGCGCTGCCCGATAACAACCTCTCAAAAGACATAGCTGCTTACCTGCAGCAGAAAAATATCGATACATCGCCGGTTGTCTACAAAGGAGACCGCGTTGGCTTGTATTACCTGCAACAGGGCACAGATATGAAGAGCAGTGGAACGGTGTTTGACAGGGTGAATTCTTCTTTTGCAACATTGGCAACGGGTGTGGTTGATTGGGATGCAGTCCTGCAGGGTGTATCCTGGCTTCATTTCAGCGCAATAGCGCCGGCATTGAGCGAATCTGCAGTACAGCTTTGCAAAGAAGCGTTAGTAACGGCGGCCGGTAAAAACATCACCATCTCAGTTGACCTTAATTACCGTGCTCCTTTATGGAAGTACGGCAAGCAGCCATCGGCCGTAATGCCTGAACTGGTGCAGTATTGTGATGTAGTGATGGGAAATATATGGGCTGCCAATACCTTGCTTGGTATACCGCTGGAACCAGGTTTGATTGAAAAGCGATCAAGGCAGGCCTTCCTGGAACATGCAACAATTACGGCACAGCGCATACAGGCTACTTTTCCTACATGCAAGACCATTGCCAACACGTACCGTTTTGATGAAGGGGGGGAAGGCATCCGCTATTATGCAACGTTGAACGCAAAGGAACAACAATATGTATCGCCCGAATTCACTACTCCTGTTGTCGTAGATAAGGTAGGCAGTGGCGACTGTTTTATGGCCGGGTTGATCTATGGTATTGTTTCAGGCCATCCGGAACAGGATATCATTAATTATGCTGCTGCTGCTGCTTTTGGTAAATTGCAGGAGAAGGGAGATACGACCAATAACAGTGTGGCAACCATACAAAACATCATCAGGCAACATGGATAAACAAGCAATCATAACAACAATTACAAAACAGGGACTGCTGCCGCTTTTTTATCATGCAGACAGGGAAGTGAGCCTGGAAGTGGCCAAAGCCCTGTACAAGGCCGGCGTACGTGTCATAGAATATACGAACAGGGGAGAGCAGGCCCTGGCTAATTTTAAATACCTGGTAGAGCAGAGGGATGCTGTAATGCCAGGCATGTTGCTGGGTATTGGTACTATCAAGACAGTAATACATGCACAGACTTTTATAGCAGCAGGAGCAGATTTTATTATTTGTCCGGCTGTGATTAAAGAAGTGGCCGAAGTGGTCCATGCAGCCAACATGTTATGGGTGCCAGGATGCATGACAGCAACAGAGATCACGATTGCAGAACAGGCTGGCGCCACATTCGTAAAATTATTTCCCGGCAACCTGTTGGGACCTTCTTTTGTAAGTGCCATCAAAGAATTATTTCCCGGCACTTCTTTTATGCCAACAGGCGGGGTAGAACTGGATAGAGCGAATATCAAAGCATGGTTTGATGCGGGTGTAAAAGCAGTGGGAATGGGAAGCAAGCTTATCAGCAAACAAATATTGGAAACTAGAAACTACGAGCAAATAACAACACTGACAAAACAAGTATTGCAAACCATTCAATCAATTAATCCCTGACCATGTCAACAACAAACATTGGAAAATACAGATGGACCATCTGCTCGTTGATCTTTTTTGCTACTACGATAAACTATTTGGACAGACAAGTGATCAGCCTGCTAAAATCGACTCTTTCAGCAGAACTGCACTGGGATGATGCTGATTACACCAATATTGAGATCGCTTTTAAAATGTTCTATGCATTTGGCATGCTGGGAGCGGGACGCCTGATTGATAAATTAGGCACCAAGATCGGCTATGCACTGGCTACAGGTTTATGGAGCGTAGCAGCTGTATGTCACGCTTTTGCATCCGGTGTTTTTAGCTTTGCAGTGGTACGTTCTGCACTGGGAATAACTGAGGCAGGTAATTTTCCCGCCGCCATTAAAGGCGTGGCCGAATGGTTTCCCAAAAAAGAACGGGCATTGGCTACCGGTATCTTTAATTCCGGAACCAATTTCGGCGCTATTATTGCACCCCTGACCGTTCCCTTTATTGCTGCGGAATGGGGATGGCAATGGGCATTCATTATTACAGGTTTGTTAGGGTTTGCATGGCTGATCTTTTGGCTACTATTATATGAAATACCCAAAAAACATAAAAAGCTTTCACAGGCCGAGTTTGATTATATACATAGCGATATGGATGAAATATCCCAGACAGAAGAAGCCGGCCAGAAAATATCCTGGGGAAAACTGCTTACTTACAGGCAAACATGGGCATTCGCTTTAGGTAAATTATTGACCGATCCCATCTGGTGGTTTTACCTGTTCTGGTTACCTGATTTCCTGGAAAGTCAATACCATTTATCAAGAACACAAATCGCATTGCCGGTGGCATTGGTATATACACTATCCACCATCGGAAGCATTGGCGGCGGCTGGATACCTTTATGGCTGATCAAAAAAAACTGGCCTGTATTCCGCGCAAGAAAAACATCGATGTTTTTCTTTGCCTTGTGTGTATTACCCATTATATCAGCACAGCTGTTGGGAAGCATCAATATGTGGTATGCCGTATTGGTCATTGGCCTTGCAGCGGCTGCACACCAGGCCTGGAGTGCGAATATCTTTACCACGGTAAGTGATATGTTCCCTAAAAAAGCAACAGCATCGGTTACCGGCATCGGTGGTATGTTTGGTGCATTGGGCGGTATCGCATTATCCTTCCTGGTGCAAAAAAACATGTTCGTACATTACCGTTCTATCGGTAAAATAGAAATAGCTTATTATATCATGTTTATCGTGTGTGGAATGGCTTATATACTTGCGTGGCTGGTGATGCATTTTCTGATAGGCAAAAAGAAAGAAACGATAACCGTTTAGGTAATAATTGGTGCAACTAAAAAAATTATGTTGTAATTGTTCACTTCTAAATGATTGATCCATATGAAATGTTATAATAAGCCAGGTGCCGCATTTTTGGTATCTATCCTAATGGGGCCGCTGTTCCTTGCTGCGCAGGGAAGCAAAGACCGGGTAACGGTTAAGCAGGATGACGCAGAACATAAGGTAAGTATTACAATAGGAGAGAAACCCTTTACTGAACTTGTGTATACAGATACCATCGAGAAACCGGTATTGTACCCGATCTATGCTGCGAACGGTGAAACCATTACAAGAGGTTTTCCCTGGCATCCGCAACCCAATGATCCTACAGACCATCCGCACCATCTTGGCCTGTGGATGAATTATGAAAGTGTGAACGGGCTCGATTTCTGGAATAACTCTTTTGCCATTCCGGCAGCCAGGAAAAACAAATACGGCTGGATCAAAACCGGGAAGATCGTGGCAACAGAAAGCGGCAAAAAGGGTAAACTGGTATATGAAGCCAATTGGGTAAACCAACAGCAAGAAGTATTGCTGCAGGAAAGAACCACGTATGTTTTCAGCCAGGTAAACAATACCCGGGTGATTGACAGGATCACAGAACTGACGGCTGTGCAGCAGGTGGCAATGCCTGATGTCAAAGACGGCTTGCTGGGATTAAGGGTGGCGCATGAGCTGGAATTACCCATCAGGGAGACGAAAGAATACAAAGACGATAAGGGCAACATTACCAAAATAACAGCGGCAAAAGATGCCGCTGTTACAGGTAATTATATTACCTCAGCGGGTAAAGAAGGAGACGCGGCCTGGGGAACCCGTGGAGCATGGTGTATGCTGTACGGGAAAAAAGGGAACGATACCATCAGTATTGCCATTATAGATCATCCCAAAAACCCTGGCTATCCTACTTACTGGCATGCCCGCAATTATGGTTTGTTTGCTGCGAACCCGTTAGGGCAAAAGGTGTTTTCAGAGGGAAAAGAAAACCTCAATTACAAGCTTAAGAAAGGAGAGACTGCCACCTTCCGTTACAGGATACTGATTGCAGCAGACAGCAGAAGAATGACGGAGACACTGGTAGATAAATGGGCAAACGATTTCAAACAATAAACACAGGTTTTATTTCTCTACTTTTGCCGCATACGTTATCTTAATTTATGCAGCACAGTTTTTCTTACGATAAAAAGAAAGTTATACAGGCATTACGTTATCATTTTGTTCAAAAACCGGAGATAAGGGTCTTGATCATACTGGTCAATATATTTGCGATTGTATCAGCCATCCTGTTTTACATAAAAAAGATCCGCCCGGAGCCTTTCCTGCTGGGCTCTTTTATCTGGATCATGCTGATGGCTTCGTTCTGGTATTTTTTACCTCATAGCATTTACAGGAGATCTGTCACTTTCCAGGAATCATTTATTATCGATTTCAGGGAAGACAAAGTAAGGCTGGAAAGTGACAGGGGGTATGTGCTTTGGCCCTGGAACAAATTCAGCCGTTTCTTTGAAAGCCCGCATTTCTTTCACCTCTATTTTGATTCGAAATCATTCTTTCTCGTACCCAAAGAAAACATGGGCGATGAATTTAAGCATGAATTAAGGGGATTATTGAACAGGAAGATAGGAGCCTGAGGTCTGCAAACCATAGACGCTCAAAGTTCTTTACTCATTTCATAATGAGGGATCGTTACTTCGAGGAATTCCTCGCCGGAAATTTTATACCCGAGCTTTTCGTAGAAGCCGGTGGCCGTTTTCCGGGCATGCATGACCAGACGGCGGTAACCACGGTCACGCGCAATGTTTTCGGCAAAGCTCATCAATACGCGCCCGATACCTTTTCCCTGTAGCCCTGAAGTAACGGCCATCTGGCGCAAACGCACTGTTTTTGGGTCGGTTTGGGTGAGAATGCAACATGCTTCCAGCTTGTCATCGTCGAAACAGCCGATCAGGATATCCCCCTTTTCCCGTTCCAGCTCCTCCTCTGTAAAGAGGAGTCCCAACGGTTTTCGCAGCAGATTATAGCGTAAATCCACCATCTGGCGGTATTCCCTGCTGTTGTGATCTATAATTTTTAATGCCATATGACAAGCTAAGTTTTACAAGATACTGATCATTTTGCTAAAAGTCAGGGGAAACGGCTTTTAGCTGTGCGAACTTGAAAATAAAGGTTGTGGAAACAAAAATGCTTTAAAACATTGCTTATTTAACAAAAAGTATATTTTTGCGGCTGTAACAAAAACTTTTTACAATGTCAGACATCGCAACAAGAGTTAAGAAAATCATCGTTGATAAGTTAGGAGTTGACGAGGCCGAGGTTACCAATGAGGCTTCTTTTACTAACGATCTCGGTGCCGATTCTTTGGATACCGTTGAGTTGATTATGGAATTCGAAAAAGAATTCAATATCTCTATCCCTGATGAGCAGGCTGAGACCATTACTACTGTTGGCCAGGCTGTTGCTTACCTCGAAGAGCACGCTAAGTAAGATCTACGCTATTAAGGAATAATTTTAATCCGCCTTTCTGCGGCCCTCAATGCCACGAAAGGCGGATTATCACTTAAAACAGGTTAAGACCATGCAATCAAAAAGAGTAGTTGTTACAGGAATCGGAGCACTGACGCCATTGGGCAATAATCTGAATGATTATTGGAATGGGTTGATCAACGGTGTGTCCGGTGCAAATAACATTACTTTATTTGATGCTGCTAAATTCAAAACCCGTTTTGCCTGTGAGATCAAGGGCTTTGATCCTACCCAGTTCATGGATAGAAAAGAAGCCCGTAAATTAGACCGCTTTGCACAATTGGCCGTGGTGGCCAGTGATATGGCCGTAACAGATGCGGGTATCAGTAAAGATAATGTGGATGTGGACAGGGTTGGTGTCATATTCGCCAGCGGAATAGGAGGCCTTATTACTTTCCAGGACGAGGTGATCAATTTTGCCAAAGGCGATGGCACGCCGCGGTTCAACCCGTTTTTCATTCCGAAAATGATTCTTGATATCGCCGCCGGCCAGATATCCATGCGTCATGGGTTCAGGGGTCCCAATTTTGCTGTCGTTAGCGCCTGTGCATCCAGTACCAATGCCATCATTTCAGCGGTGGAAAGCATCCGGCTCGGAAAAGCTGATATTATCCTGAGTGGTGGGTCAGAAGCCGTCATCAGTCAGGCCGGTGTGGGTGGTTTTAATGCCATGAAAGCGCTCAGCGAACGCAATGACGACCCCACTACGGCCAGCCGTCCTTACGATAAAGACCGTGATGGTTTTGTGATGGGCGAAGCCGGAGGTGTACTGGTAGTGGAAGAATATGAACATGCCATTAAACGGGGCGCCAGGATCTATTGCGAAATAGCCGGTGGCGGAGCCACTGCCGATGCTTATCATTTAACAGCTCCGCATCCGGATGGATTGGGCGCACGTAATGTAATGATCGCAGCCCTTAAAGATGCAGGTATGCAACCAGGAGAGATTGATTATATCAATACCCACGGTACTTCCACTCCTTTAGGCGATGGCGCTGAAGCAAAAGCCATCGTAGAAGTGTTTGGCCCGCATGCGTATGAACTGAATATCAGCTCTACCAAATCCATGACAGGCCACTGCCTGGGTGCTGCTGGTGTGATAGAGGCCATTGCCTGTATCCAGAGTGTAACCCACGATATGATTCCGCCTACGATCAATCACTTTACAGATGATCCGGAACTCGATCCCAAACTGAATTTTACTTTCAATAAAGCACAGCAAAGAACGGTGAATGCCGCATTGAGTAATACTTTTGGTTTCGGCGGACATAATGCCTGTGTGATTGTAAAAAAATACGTAGCTTAAAGTTGTGCAATTCTTCAAACAACTATTCAGGCAGTCAGGCGATTCTTCTTTCGAAAAGCAGCTGAAAAACGTGCTGGGGATCAATCCTGGCAATGCTTTGCTGTATCGTACAGCGTTAAGTCACCGCTCCGTTAAAGAAACCCCTGATGAGAATAATGAAAGGCTTGAATACCTTGGCGACGCCATATTAAGCGCCGTTGTTGCCGATTATCTTTTCAAACGCTATCCATACAAAGGAGAAGGCTTTCTTACTGAAATGCGCAGCAAAATGGTGAACCGCCAGCAGTTGAACGATATTGCCCTGAAAATGGGATTACGCAAACTTACTTTTTACAACAAATTCGATAATTCCCTCAAAGGCAGCCAGATATTCGGTAACACACTGGAAGCCGTTGTTGGGGCTGTTTATTTAGACAAAGGCTACCAGAAGACCCATCACTGGGTTTTAAAGCAGATTGTTATTGCACACATGTTTGTAGATGACCTGGAGCAGGTAGACATCAACCTTAAAAACAAGCTCATTGGCTGGGCCAGTAAAAATGGTAAAAATTTATCATTTGAATTGGCGGACGAGAAAATGGAAGGAAGCCGTCGCCTGTTTACCATGAATGTTGTACTGGATGGTGAAATAATGGCCCAGGGGAAAGGCTATAATAAAAAAGACGCCAGCCAGGCCGCCGCGCAGATAGCGATTGAGAAGCTGGGGCTGAGCTAAATCTCCTGGCACAATTCCACCAACACCCCCCTCGTATCTTTCGGATGCAGAAAACAAACCAATTTATTATCGGCTCCTTTTTTGGGGGTTTCACTGAGCAAGGTAAATCCTGCTGCAGCCAACCGCTTCATTTCGGCCTCAATATCAGCTACTTCAAAAGCAATATGGTGCATGCCCTCGCCTTTTTTTTCAATAAAACGGGCAATCACTCCGTGCGGGTCCGTGCTCTCAAGTAATTCAATTTTGGTGTCCTCCTGCCGGAAAAAAGCGGTGTTGACCTGTTCGGAAACCACTTTTTCGGTTTTGTAACATGGGGTTTCTAAAAGCTTCTCAAAAAAGGGTATTGCCGTTGCCAAATCCTTTACAGCCAACCCGATATGTTCAATTTTCAGCATTTTTCTTCTTTTAATGTCGTACCTTTACGATATCTGGAAAAACAGGGTATAGCACCCTTAGGGACCAAATTTATAGAACCTATTGCAGTATTTTTGTCCCATTATTTTAGTGCATAAATTTTTGAGCGAGTATGTTGAAACTACCGATTTATTTAGATAACAATGCCACCACGCCAATGGATCCGCGTGTACTGGAAGCGATGTTGCCCTATTTTACCGACCATTTTGGTAATGCAGCGAGCCGTAACCACCCTTTTGGCTGGGAAGCTGAAGAAGCTGTTGATTATGCCCGTGAACAGGTTGCTAAACTGATCGGTGCAGACCCCAAAGAAATTATTTTTACTTCCGGCGCTACCGAAGGCGATAACCTGGGTATCAAAGGAGTATTTGAAATGTATGCCAGCAAAGGCAACCATGTGATCACCTGCACAACCGAACACAAAGCTGTACTGGATACCTGTAAGCATATTGAACGCGCTGGCGGGGAAGTGACCTATTTAGAGGTGAATGCAGAAGGATTGATAGACCTCAAGGAACTGGAAGCCGCTATCAGACCTACTACTATCCTTATTGCCATCATGTATGCAAACAACGAGATTGGCGTCATACAACCGGTTAAGGAAATCAGCAATATTGCACGTAAGCAGGGTATTTTATTTTTTACTGATGGCACACAAGCCGTAGGTAAAGTACCGGTTGACGTGAATAAGGATGGAATTGATATTATGGCGTTTACCGGTCATAAAATGTATGGCCCTAAAGGGATCGGCGCTTTGTACGTACGCCGTAAGAACCCACGTGTAAAAGTGACAGCTCAGATGGACGGCGGCGGCCACGAAAGGGGCATGCGCAGTGGTACATTGAATGTGCCGGGTATTGTTGGTTTTGGTAAAGCCTGTGAACTGGCAAGGTTAGAAATGGCCGATGATGCAGCACGTTTAGGCAAATTGCGCGATAAACTGGAAAATGCTTTACTGCAATTGGAAGAAGCTTATGTGAACGGCAGCCGTGAGCACCGTTTGCCGCATGTCTCTAATATTTCGTTCAAATATGTCGAAGGCGAAGGCCTGATGATGGGTTTTAACAAAGATATTGCCTTGTCTTCCGGCTCAGCCTGTACCTCGGCTTCATTAGAACCCAGTTATGTGCTGAAGGCATTGGGACTGGGTGATGACCTGGCACACAGTTCGCTGCGTTTTGGATTGGGCCGGTTTACTACGGAAGAGCAGATTGATTATACCATTAAAGCAGTGAGCGATACGGTATTGAAATTACGTGAGATGAGCCCGCTTTGGGAAATGTTCAAAGAAGGGGTGGATTTAGATAAGATCGAATGGGCGCATCATTAACAACGGGTAGCTGCCAGGCGATCATTTTACATTTATAATTTTGCATTTTTAATTATACAGTTATGGCATATTCAGAAAAAGTAATCGACCACTACAGTAATCCCAAAAACGTGGGCACGCTGGATAAATCAAAAAAGAATGTAGGCACCGGCCTTGTAGGTGCACCGGAGTGCGGCGACGTGATGCGTTTGCAGATAGAAGTAGATGAAAGCGGTTTGATTACCGATGCCAAATTCAAAACATTTGGTTGCGGTTCTGCTATCGCCTCTTCTTCTTTGGCTACAGAATGGTTAAAGGGTAAAACGGTTGACCAGGCTGTGGAAATTGATAACATGGACCTGGTGGAAGAGCTGAACCTGCCGCCTGTTAAGATCCACTGCTCTGTACTGGCTGAAGACGCTATCAAAGCTGCGATCAATGATTACCGTCAGAAAAACGGAATGGAGGCATTGGTGTTTGAAGAAAGAATCCATTGATAAGTAAAAAGTCAAAATTAAAAAGTCAAAAAAGGGTTTTGACTTTTGCATTTTTAATTTTTAATTCTCATGGTAGCAACAGAAAACAGCATATACATAAGCGATAAGGCAAAGAAGAAAGTACGCCAACTGATGGAAGAAGCAGGTGTGGGCGGAGACGATACTTATTTCCTGCGCGTAGGCGTGGTAGGAGGAGGATGCTCCGGCCTGAGTTATAAGCTTGATTTTGATAATGAGATCAAGCCGATGGACCAGGTGTTTGAAGATAATGGCATGAAAGTAGTAACGGACTTGAAAAGTTTTCTTTACCTCGTTAATACGGAACTTGATTTTTCGGATGGGCTGAATGGCAAAGGATTCTACTTCAATAATCCCAATGCCAGCAGAAGTTGTGGCTGCGGCGAAAGTTTTGCAGTATAGTTTTTCAGTCTTTTCATGATATAAATAAAATTTATCCGGAGCAACCTGCTCCGGATTTTTTATGTACAGCCTGGTGTAATAAAATCCATTAGTTTTGACACCATGTGGATGATCTGCAAAAAAGAGTGGCAACAGTTTTTCAGCAGCCTCACCGGCTATATTGCCCTGGTGGTTTTCCTGTTGATCAATGGATTGCTTCTTTTCGTTTTCCCTGACAGCAGCATACTCGATTTTGGTTATGCCTCCTTAGGAAGCTTCTTCCGCCTTGCACCTTGGGTATTGTTGTTCCTGGTCCCCACTATTACCATGCGCAGCCTGGCCGATGAATACAAGGGAGGCACTTTTGAGCTGCTCAAAACCCTGCCGCTGAAACCTTCACAGCTTGTCTGGGGAAAATTCTTCGGCGCCCTGCTGATTGTAGTATGCGCTTTACTACCTACTATTCTTTATGCTGTGTCGGTTCAGCAGTTGAGTGTTACGGGAGGAATAGATATTGGCGCTACAGCCGGCAGTTATATTGGTCTTGTTTTGCTGGGAGCCGTATTTACTGCTGTAGGCATCTGCGCCAGCAGTTGTACCAATAACACCGTCATTGCTTTTATTGCCGGCGCTTTTGTTTGCTTTCTGCTGTATAATGGATTCGATGCCATCAGCAGGCTGCCGGTATTCAAAGCGGGGGCGGATTATTATATTGAAATGCTGGGGATCAATTTTCATTACAGAAGCATCAGCAGGGGCGTTATAGCTGTGAAAGACATGGTGTATTTCATCAGCATCATCCTGCTGTTCCTGCTGATTACGCAGCGAAACCTTATTAAGCGTTAATCTTTTTGCATGCAAAAATTATTGCAACATAAATACTGGTGGCTGGGATTAACAGGACTTTTTGTGCTGATCGTGTACCTGTCATCCCGTATCAGCATGCGGGCAGATCTTACTGCCGAAAAAAGATACAGCCTCACTGATGCAACAAAAACCTTACTGAAAGAAGTGGATGATATTGTGACGGTTAGGGTATTCCTGACTGGCGACTTGCCTGCCGATTATAAGAAGCTGAGCCTGGCGGCCAAAGACCTGCTGGAAGAATTCAATAGTCTTTCAGGCAATATGGTGCGGTTCAGTTTTGAAAAACCGGGTGAGGATATGTACAATGATACCGCGAAAGCAATGCTTTACGATAGCCTGGCACGTATGGGGGTAGTGTTTGAACGCAGTGAAACCGTATCCTCGCGAAAAGAAAAATCTACCAGCCAGCTCATCATCCCTTCAGCACTGGTAATGTATAAGGACCGGAAACCAATGACCATAGACCTGCGCAGCAGCCGCAAAGTGTACAAACAATACAATGTCATTACCGAAGACCCACAGGAGGACGCAGAAGCTACCCGCAATGCCGCAGAAGCATTGCTGGAGTTTAAGTTTGCCAATGCAATAGATAAGCTGACAAGGAAATACGTGCCCACCGTGGCTTATGCAGTTGGAAATGGAGAACCGATCGATATGAAAGTTAATGACCTCGGGGAAAGCCTTCGCAGTGAGTATAAACTCGCCATCTTCGACCTGAAGAAAGGGTACCCTGATGCTGCGCTGGTAGATGCGATCATGATTGTGAAACCAACCCAGCCTTTTACAGAAGAGGACAAATTGAAATTAGACCAGTATGTGATGAACGGAGGGAAAGTGATCTGGTTCATTGATAAACTGCATGCAGAACTTGATAGCCTGATGCGTAGTAAGGCCGAGTATACTGCATTTGACAGGGGATTGGACCTGGATGATATACTGTTCAAATATGGGGTACGCATCAACGGTGACCTGTTGCAGGACCTGAACTGTTCAAAGATACCCATCGTATTAGGCACGAACCCCGATGGCTCTCCCAATATGCAAAGAGTGCCCTGGCCCTACTATCCTTTTCTTTCGGCACGTAACAATAACCCAATATCCAAAAATCTAGACAGGGTATTGCCGCTGTTCCCATCAAGTATCGATACGGTCAAAGCGCCCGGCATTACCAAAACTATCCTGCTGGCGTCGGACACCAATAGCCGGCGGATAGCGTCTCCTGCTATTGTATCTATCAACAGTGTTAAAAGCGATGAAGACCTGCTGAGCTTTAATAAAAGTTACGTGCCTGTTGCCGTATTGCTCGAAGGAAGATTCAATTCTTTGTTTGCCAACCGGGCAGGTAATAGCCTGTTTGATACTGTACAACGTGTTACCGGCAAACCGTTCCTGCCCCGGGCTATTAAAGAAGGCAAACAGATCGTTGTAGCTGATGCGGATATTGTAACGAATATGGTAAGCAATACCAAGGGGCCATTACCAATGGGAGAGCTGCCATTGGAGGGCTACCGCTTTGCCAACCGTGAATTCTTTTTGAATAGCATGGATTATCTTGTAAGTCATAATAACCTTTTTGAAAGCCGCAATAAAGACATCATCCTGAGGCTGCTGGACAAAAGAAAAGTAGAAGAACAGCGAACCACCTGGCAGTTCCTGAATATTGCATTACCCATTGCACTTGTGGCAATGGCCGGCGGCATCTTTCAGTGGCGCCGTAAAAAGAAATACAGCGTGTAGCTTCAGATACGCACAGAGAGTTATCTTTATAATACAAGCATTGTCATGGCAACACACCAGATCGTTTACCTCACATTTGGCTTAATCCTCATCCTGGCATTGGCATTTGACCTTGGGTTAATGAGCAAAAAGAATACTGAGGTATCTATCCGGAAAGCCCTGGTGCAAACTCTTTTCTGGGTATTATTAGCCATGTTTTTTTTTGTTTTTTTATGGATGGAAGAAGGGCCGAAACTTTCATTCGAATACCTGAGCGCTTACCTGATGGAATGGAGCCTGAGTATTGACAATATTTTTGTGTTCATACTCATCTTCAATTCTTTTAAAGTAAAATCAACCCATTATTCGCGCGTATTACTGGCGGGGATACTGATGGCCATCCTGTTCCGGGTCATATTTATCACCGCGGGCGTAGCCCTGGTGGACCGCTTTAGCTGGGTGCTGTATATATTCGGGGCTTTCCTGCTGTATACAGGTTATAAAATGTTCACAACGAATGAGGAAGAACAATTTGAACCCCATGATACCAAAGTATACCGTTTCCTGAAAAAATACCTGCCGCTTGCACCACACGATGGAAACGGCAGGTATGTGGTAAGGGAAAAAGGTAAGCCCATGTACACTACATTATTTGTGGTAGTGATCTTGCTTGCTTCTATTGACCTCGTATTTGCATTGGATTCTATTCCGGCCGTGATGGGTATTTCGAGGGATAAGCTGGTGATCTATACTTCTAATATCTTTGCTGTATTGGGATTGCGTTCTTTGTTTTTCCTGCTCCGGGGCGCTGTTTCAAAATTCGATTACCTGCAGCAGGGCATTGCCATTGTATTGGTATTCATAGGTATCAAAATGCTGGGCGAACATTTTATCAGCGAATGGATGGATAAAACAACACAGGTATTTCTTTCTTTGGGAGTAATATTGGTTTGTATCTCAGGGTCTATCCTGTATTCGATCTATAAAAACAGGGAGAGGACATCTAAAAATATAAGCAATGGATCTATCTAACAGCATATACTGATAGTGCAGTACACCATACAACATATTGCCGGAATAGTAAATGCAGAGGCAGTGATTGCTGCCGATGCCGCTATTGAACACCTGCTGATTGATAGCCGCAAAATTGTATTCCCGCAAACCTCCCTGTTCTTTGCCATTGCCGGTCCGCGGCGCGACGGTCACCAGTTCATTCCTGAAGTGTACGGACGTGGTGTACGGAATTATGTGGTAAAGAAAGGGTTTGACACAAAACCATTTCCCGGCGCCTCTTTCCTGCTGGTAGATGATGTATTGCCGGCATTGCAGCAATTAGCCGCCTACCATCGCCGGCAATTTGCAATTCCGGTAATCGGTATTACGGGCAGCAATGGAAAAACCATTGTGAAGGAATGGCTGTACCAATTATTGCATGCCGACCAGCACATTGTGCGCAGTCCGCGCAGTTATAATTCGCAAATTGGTGTGCCGTTGAGTGTATGGCAGATGCAACCACAGCACACACTTGGCGTTTTCGAAGCGGGGATATCTACCGTACACGAAATGGAAAAACTGGCTGGCGTGATTCAGCCGACTATTGGAATATTTACCAATCTTGGAGATGCACACCGCGAAGGCTTTGAGACTGACCGTCAGAAAGCGGTGGAGAAAGCAATACTGTTTGCAGGCGTGGAACGGTTGATCTATTGCAAAGAATCGCTTACCCCTGCCCTGCATCCTGACGGAGCAGATGCTGGTCTGTTCCGCCGTGACTGCCTTTTCTTTTCCTGGAGCAGGGTGTGGGATGCAACAGTGAGTATTGAAGCAGAAGAAAAAAAAGAAAACAGGACTGTTATCAGGGCAAATTACCAACAACGGGAGATCAGTATCATCCTGCCTTTTACCGATCGTATTTCAATTGATAATGCCATTACCTGCTGGTGTACGATGTTGATGCTGGGATATGATGGCCAGGTGATACAGCAACGCATGTTGCAACTGGAGCCGGTGGAAATGCGGATGCAATTGAAAAAAGGAGCCAACAATTGTTACCTGCTGAATGATAGTTACAGTAACGATACTTCGTCACTCGACCTGGCCATCGAATACCTGAAACAGCAGGCGGGCAAACACCGCACTACGTTGATCCTTTCAGATATCCTTCAATCGGGACAAGCAGAAGAAACATTGTACCGCGACCTGGCAGTACAGCTGTCACTGCACGGCATTAACCGCCTGATCGGCATCGGCCCTGCTATTATTAAATACAGCCATCTTTTTACAACACAGGAGCACACATTTTTTGAAACAACGGAAGCGTTCCTGCAACAGGCAAGTACGCACCAGTTCAAGGATGAATATATTTTGTTGAAAGGCGCGCGCGTGTTTGAATTTGAACGCATCAGTCACCTGCTGGAGCAGCAGGTACATCAAACAGTAATGGAGATCAACCTCTCCGCTATGGTGCACAATCTGAAAGCGTACCAGCAACAGTTACATCCCGCTACCAGGGTAATGGCTATGGTGAAAGCATTCAGTTATGGCAGCGGCAGTGCAGAAGTAGCCAGGATATTGCAGTTTCACAAGGTAGATTACCTGGCTGTCGCATACGCCGATGAAGGAGTAGAACTGAGGAAAGCGGGTATCAGTCTCCCTGTCATGGTCATGAATGCCGATGAAGCTACATTTGATGCCCTGGTAACCTATGACCTGGAGCCCGAGATCTATTCTTTTCATATTTACCATGCCTTTCATACTTACCTCAGCCGCCAGGGTATTCAGCAATTCCCGGTTCATATCAAGTTCAATACAGGAATGAACCGGCTGGGCTTTGAGGTGGACGAAGCAAAAGCGATCTGTGTATTATTACACAGGCATCAATCGATGGTGGTCAGGTCGGTATTCAGTCACCTTGCTGCCAGTGACAATGCCAACCTCGACGAATTCACACACCTGCAGGTGCAACGTTTTGAACAGGCCTGTACAGTGATGCAACAGGAGCTGAATTATGCATTCATCAAACACATTGCCAATACCGCAGCCATCTTCCGGTATCCCGCTTACCAGTTTGATATGGTGCGCCTGGGTATTGGTTTGTATGGGGTAGATAGTGCCGGGGAAAAGGAACTGGCATTACAAACAGTAGCCACCCTGCGTTCTACCATAGCACAGCTACGAACTGTAAAAGCGGGTGAAACGGTTGGGTATAACAGGAAGGGTGTAGTACATAGAGATAGTATCATTGCAACGGTCCGCATAGGTTATGCAGATGGTTTCAGCAGGCGATTAGGGAATGGGGTGGGGCATATGTATGTGCATCATAAAATAGTGCCGGTAGTGGGTAATGTGTGTATGGATATGACAATGATTGATGTAACGGATGTAGCAGGGGTGAAGGAGGGTGATGTAGTGGAATTATTTGGCAGGCACTTACCGGTACAGGAAGTGGCTGCCCGGAGCGGCACCATTGCCTATGAGATCATGACAGGTATCAGCCAGCGGGTGAAGCGGGTATATGTAGAGGAGTAACGTTAAAAGTCGGTGTTGAATCGTCAATCCTGCATCGCGAGTTATATCTTTGCCAGGTTTAAAATAATAGCAGTGAAAGCCAGACAAGTTATTTTTATTATCCTTTGTATCATTTTTGCCGACCAGGCGTTAAAATTTTATATTAAGCTCAATTATTATGCAGGAGAAGAGCATTATGTGCTGGGGAACTGGTTCCGCCTGCATTTTGTAGAAAACGAGGGCATGGCCTGGGGTTGGAAATTCGGGGGTGGTTTTGGCAAAATAGGATTAACCCTGTTCCGGTTGGTGGCTGTTATCTGGGGCAGCTTTCTGTTACGCGATTTTATCCGTAAAAAATACCACCGTGGCTTTATTGTGTGTGCAGCGATGATCTATGCGGGCGCATTGGGTAACCTTATTGATAGTCTTTTTTATGGGTTGCTGTTTGATAACAGCAGTCCTTATTCGCAAAATATAGCCCATCTTTTTCCTGCCGGCGGTGGTTATGCAGGCGTTTTTCATGGTAAGGTGGTGGACATGCTGTATTTTCCCATTATTACCAATGCACATTTCCCGTCATGGATACCTTTCTGGGGGGGGGATGACTTTGAATTTTTCCGCCCGGTATTCAATATTGCAGATGCGGCCATATCACTGGGGGTAGGCGCCATTCTGGTTTTTCAGAACAGGTTCTTTAAAAAAGAACATACCACGAAACATGCTACTGTTGAAACAGGCAGCTTAGTGGATGATAAGACCCAGGTATTTTAAGCAATCTCAATTTATTTATTTTATTGTCCAGGATTTCGCAGTAATGGATAACTGCTTTCCGCCGGGGAGGGTCAATACCTGGTCAACCAGGCCAATCGCCTTCGCATAATAGGAATGGCCTTCCATGAGTTTTTTGTAAACACTGCCTGCGGCTGACGGCTGGAACCAGATTTCCCGCTTGATATCTATCACATTGGGCAGTACCTGGCCACTTACGGTATAAGGCACATTCTTTTGCGCCATGGTAAATATGGCTTTGGCTTTACCAGGTACCCCCTGGTACCAGGCGGTACTTTGTTCAGGCGTCTCCCAGGTTTCATTTACAATAGCGTTTTCTTTCAGAAATGGGTAATTGATATAAGCCGGTGGTACAATGGAATCAAAAAGACTGACATAGTCGAAATCAATGGTGCTTAATGTATAATGAGTGCCCAATCCGTCTTTGGCAAAATAATAACTGTTTTTAGCCCCCTTCAGGTCCACCTGCTGAAATTCGAAATAGGTTTTGTTGCCTAAGTTATACGTATTTGGCAGGACGGTTGTCGTAAACCCATTGTTGTCAGTTGATACAGGCGGAGTATACTGGTAAGTCCAGCTGGAGCCAAAAGTATTCGGAAAATAGTCTGCACTATTACCGCCCGTGATGGCGGTAACTTTAAACGAGCAGTAACTGCCGCTAAATGCGAGGATGAAAGTGGACTGCTGCGGCAGAATGGGTTTACCCTTGCCTTTGAGTTTTATGGTTGTTGCCCCGGTCCGTAAGGCATAACCTGAATCAGTAAACCATATTCCATTAGGCGTATCACTGTAGATTTTGTATTTGCCCTGCTGGGTAAAATTCACGCTGATCAGCACATAGTTACTGTCAGACAGGGGGTAGTCAACCACATAGTTCCCTTTAACAGTGGCATTCTTACAATTCCCCGATGAATCGGTCAGGGAGCCCTTTGCCACTCCGCCAAAACCAGAGCCTTCCACGCTCAATTCCTTCTTACAGGCTGCAAAAACCAGGATGGCAGCAAATAAAATGGATAATTGACAGGATATTTTTTTCATAGATACTGGCCTTTAGTTTGTTAAAACAAGACTAAGATCAAGGGAATAACGCAGCCCCGTTCATCAAAATACGTCATTTTAATGAACGGTATATATTAATTAATGTAAAATATCTTTTAAACTTTCGCTGGTGGCCCTGATAGTGGTATCAAGGTCTTCTTTGGTCAGCGCATTGTTCAGGAACCAGCTTTCAAAAGCAGAAGGAGGCAGGTAAACGCCCCGTTTCAGCATGGCATGAAAATATTTTTTGAACATATCATTATTGGCTGCAGCAGCTGATGCAAAATCTGTTACGGGATGATCGCTGAAATGCACACTGATCATGGAGCCAAGCCGGTTAATGACATATGGCGTACCGGATGCCCTTAATACGGTATCGAGTCCCTCATGCAGGTAACCGGTCTTTTCTTCCAGCTCTTTATAGATATGGGTATGTTGCTGTAATTCCTTTAATAGCGTATATCCTGCAATCATGGCAATGGGATTGCCGCTTAAAGTGCCTGCCTGGTATACATTACCCAGCGGTGCTATTTTATCCATGATAGCTTTCCTGCCGCCGAAAGCACCCACAGGCATACCGCCACCAATCACTTTGCCATAGGTCACCAGGTCGGCATGTACGCCCAGGTGTTCCTGTGCACCACCGGGAGCGAGGCGAAAACCGGTCATGACCTCATCAAAGATCAAAACAATGTTTTCAGCGTCACATACTTTGCGCAGCCCTTCCAGAAAACCGGTTTTAGGCAAAATACAACCCATATTTCCGGCTACGGGTTCTACAATAATGGCAGCTATTTCATTTTTATGATCCTGAACCAGTTGTTCAACGGCCTGGAGATCATTATAAGCACAGGTCAGGGTATCCGCCGATACGCCGCTGGTAATTCCCGGAACGGTCTGGATATTAAAAGTGGCGAGTCCGCTTCCTGCTTTTACCAGAAAAGCATCTGCATGTCCATGGTAGCAGCCTTCGAACTTAATGAATTTATTCCTGCCGGTATAGCCCCTTGCCAAACGCAGGGCACTCATGCAGGCTTCGGTGCCGCTGCTCACCATCCTGACCAGGTCAACATTGGGCGCCATGGTTTTGATCAGCTCTGCCATTTCAATTTCCAGCAAAGTGGGTGCACCATACGAAGTGGAATAGAGGGCCCGCTTCTGAATGGCTTGCACCACAGGTTCGTATGCATGGCCGAGGATCATGGGTCCCCATGATGCGATATAATCAATATACCTGTTGCCATCCACATCATACAGGTAAGCGCCTTTTGCTTTATCTATAAACAGGGGCGTGCCGCCTACACTTTTAAACGCCCGCACAGGAGAATTAACGCCGCCCGGAATACTTAATTGTGCCCTTTCGAATAACCCTTTGCTTTTATCGTACATGAATGCTTTTTTAAGGTGTCAATCTTTTTAACTATGCAGCAGCCTGACTGCATCTTTTGCAAAATAAGTGGCGATCAGATCGGCTCCGGCCCTTTTGATCGCTGTAAGGCTTTCCAATACGGCCTTCTCTTCGTTCAGCCAGCCCATCTTAGCGGCAGCTTTGATCATGGCATACTCGCCGCTTACATGGTAGGCGCTGACCGGAAGTTCAACGGCATTCTTTATTTCTCGGATAATATCTAAGTAGGCCATGGCAGGCTTTACCATTACTATGTCTGCACCTTCTTCTACATCCATCAGTGTTTCTTTGATGGCTTCGAGCCGGTTGGCATAATCCATCTGATAGGTTTTCTTATCGCCAAACCCGGGTGCGCTGTCTAATGCATCCCGGAAGGGGCCATAAAAGCAGGAAGCATACTTGGCACTATAACTCATGATGCCGGTTTTGGTAAAACCATTTTCTTCCAGTCCATTGCGTATGGCACTGATACGGCCATCCATCATATCACTGGGTGCTACGAAATCGGCACCTGCGGCAGCGTGACTGACACTCATCTTCACCAGGGCATCCACCGTTTCATCATTTACGATCTCGCCATCTTTTACAATGCCGTCATGGCCATAGGAAGAATAGGGATCCAGCGCCACGTCTGTCATTACCACTATTTCAGGAACTGCATCCTTAATGGCTTTGATGCTGCGCTGCATTAACCCGTTTGCATTCCAGGCTTCTTTACCGGTATTATCTTTCCATTCATCCTTGCATTTGATGAAAAGCAGCACACTTTTAATTCCCAACGACCATAATTCTTTTACGTTTTTAATAGTAAGGTCCAGCGAACAGCGATAATAACCCGGCATGGATGCGATCTCTGTTTCAATATTTTCACCCTCATCAATAAAAAGCGGGGCAATGAAGTCGGACGGTTTTAAAATGGTCTCTGCTACCATTGAACGGATCGCCGGTGACTGACGAAGGATCCTGTTGCGACGTTGTAAATACATTTTATACTTGTTTTATGGAAGGAGGCTTATATCCATTCTCTCGGATGAAGACAAACCTGCAATAATTTTTCTTCTTCGCTTCCCTTGACGGGCTTATGATCGTAAACCCATCTTGCCCTCGGCGGGAGGCTCATGAGGATGCTTTCTGTTCTTCCATTTGTTTTTAAACCGAAAATGGTGCCACGGTCGTGTATCAGGTTAAATTCTACATAACGGCCTCTTCTTATTTCCTGCCATTCGGTTTCCTTTTTTCCGTATGCAAGGTCTTTTCTTTTCCTGACAATGGGAATATATGCCGGCAAAAAAGCGTTCCCATTGGCTTGCTGGAACAGGAACAATTGTTCGGCATCAGCGCTGTTTTTGGGCCGCAGGTGGTCATAAAATATACCGCCGATACCTCTTGTCTCTTTATTACGATGCTGGTTGACAAAATATTCGTCGCATTGCTTTTTGTAGGCTGGGTACAGTGTCGTTCCAAAAGGATCGAGGGTGGTTTTCAGCGTCTGGTGAAAATGCTTTGCATCTTCTTCAAACAGGTAGAAAGGTGTAAGGTCTGATCCGCCGCCAAACCAGCTATCCATTAGAAGACCTGCTTCATCATACAGTTCAAAATAACGCCAGTTCGCATGAACGGTGGGTACATAGGGATTCAACGGGTGGATGACGAGTGACAGTCCGCAGGCAAACCATGTATGCCCGTCCATCTCTAATTGTGTACGCATCTGGTCGCTAACCTGTCCAAATACCACAGAGGTATTCACACCTCCTTTTTCGAAAACATTTCCATGGGTGATGATTCTCGTCTTGCCACCGCCACCACTTCCCTCTTCTCTTTCCCATTGGTCTTCAGCAAATACCGCTTTTCCGTCCATCGCTTCCAATCCTTTGCATATCCGGTCCTGCAACTCATGAATGAATGCCACCCATCGATCCCGGAATAGGGAACTTGTTGCTTTGAATGCTGCTGTTGTGTTCATGTGTTCATTATTGTTTCCGGTATTCCTTCACTGCATCTACAAATGCCCGTGCATGGTCTACCGGTACATTGGGCAGGATACCATGACCGAGGTTGGCAATATGCCGGCCCGGACCAAAAGCATCCAGCATGGCTGTCACTTCTTTTTTGATCACCGGAATGGGTGATAATAATTTTGCCGGATCAAAATTGCCCTGCAGTGTGATAGCATTGCCGGCAAATTGGCGGGCTAATGTTGGTTTGATACACCAGTCAACTCCCAGGCCATGGGCGCCTGTAGCAGCCATGGCGTCTAAGCTATGCCAGGCGCCTTTGGCGAAAATGATAACAGGAGCTTTATCTTTTACAGCAGCTACGATCTGGCGGATGTATTGCAAGGAAAGGTTTTCAAAATCATCCGGGCCGAGTAATCCACCCCAGCTATCAAAGAGCTGAACGGTATCCGCTCCTGCCTTGATTTGCTCCTGCAGGTAGGCGATGGTAGTAGTTGTGATCATCTGTAACAGTTGATGCGCCAATGCAGGCTGTGTATAACAGAAGGCTTTGGCTTCATCAAATGTTTTGGAGCCTTTGCCCTGTACCATATAACAGAGCAGGGTCCAGGGGGCACCGGCAAAACCGATCAATGGTACACGGTCATTCAATTCTTTTTTGATCAGTTTGATGGCATCAAAAACATAACCAAGTGTTTCATGTACATCAGGTACACGAACGCGGTCAATGTCCTGCATGGTTTTAACCGGGTCGGGTAGAACCGGTCCCTTGCTTTCTATCAACTGAACTTCCAACCCCATGGCCTGTGGCACTACTAAAATGTCTGAGAACAGGATCGCTGCATCCACCCCCACAATATCAACAGGCTGGATGGTGATCTCGCAGGCAAGTTCAGGTGTCTGGCAGCGTTCAAAGAAACCGTATTTCTCTCTCAGTACCATATACTGGGGCAGGTAACGACCGGCCTGGCGCATCATCCATACGGGGGTTCTTTCGGTTTGTTCACCGCGTAATGTTCTTAATAAAAGGTCGTTTTTAAGCATAGATTTTTAGTGAGATGTGAATTTTTTTATTGCCTGCATCACCAACGCTTCTTTTGCAGGGGACCTGCTCAGGATGATCTCATTGCTGCAATACTTTCGGATAGCCTGCTGCGTGGTATTACCAATAGCAAATACAATGGTTTGTTCCGGTAGTTTGTTTTGTTCAAAAAAACTGCCAACAGCACTCGGGCTAAAAAACAGGATGCCATCGTATCTTTTGTCGATCTTTTGTGCCACGGCAATTGTCCGGTAAACGATTATTTCGTTTACGCTGATGCCGTATGCTTCCAGTTTGTCCGGCAATTCATGCCTTCTTTGATCACCGCAGAAAAAGAATACTTCTTCTGCCTGGTCATCTTCCACAATCAGGCCGGCTAAGGCAAGTGCACTGTCTGCCGTTCCTGCAATGGCTGCATTTCCGAAATAGGCTTCTACCAATTGTTTCGTTTTGTGTCCGATGCAGTAGATGTTCCAGTCCGGTATATGTCCTTCTAAGATATCAGTTACAGCTGTCACTGCATTCATACTGGTAAACACAACAGTTGTCAGTTGTGTTGCCGCCTGCTCAACTTCCTGCTGCACTTCTATATTTTCAATGGCTTCTGTTTCAATGAATGAAATGATATCCAACGCGATCCCGTTTGAACCTGCTTCTTCAACCAGTGATACAGCTACGGGCCTGGTACACAATATATTTTTTCTATACTCCTGCATGACGAATGGCTGCTACTATTTTATCGGCACCCCGGGCAATAAGCGCTTGTGCAGCGGTGGTGCCGAGTTCCGCACTTTGTGTTACGGGAATGCTCATAGTGGTTTCTAATTTTTCTTTTCCATCGGGCGAAAGGATATTACCCTGGAACAGGATGGTATCATCTTTCCATGTGGCGAGCGCACTGACAGGTGTAGCGCATCCGCCAAACAGTGCCCGCAGGAAATCTCTTTCAATCTTAGCACATAAAGCTGTTGGGGCATCATTTAACGATGCGCATGCGTTTAATATTCCTTGTTCGGCTTCCCTGCAAACCACCATGATGGCGCCCTGCGCAGGAGCAGGCAACATCCAGTCAATTGTTACAGAAGATGCCGGTCTTAATCCAATGCGTTCCAATCCGGCTGCTGCAAAAATGGCTCCGTCCCATTGACTCTCTGCTACTTTTCGTAAACGGGTGTTCACATTACCGCGTAAGCTCTCTATATGATGATCGGGGTAGCGATGCAGCCATTGCGCCTTACGGCGAATGCTGCTTGTGGCAATGGTGAGGCCGGCGGTATTCCTCATTACTGATTCCCAGTTTCCGATCGCTAATCTCCCATTCTCCCGGAATACCAACAGGTCTTTGTAGGAAGCCCTTTTTAAAACCGCGGCCTGTACAATGCCCTGTGCCGGTTGTGTGGGCACGTCTTTCATGGAATGAACGGCAATATCGATGCGGTTGCTTAATAATGCCGTGTCTAATGTCTTGGTGAAAATGCCCTGTACACCAATTTCATAAAGCGGTGTTACCAGATCAAAGTCTCCGTCACTTTTAATATACACCAGCTCACTGTCAACGCCAGATTGCTGTAGTTGTTGCTGTACCAATGTAGCCTGCCAGACAGCCAGCTGGCTGTCGCGCGTTCCGATCCTTAATACCTTATTCATTACTTTAAATGATGGTGCTTGTCATGAAATCGTTGATGGCCTCAATATAATGGCATCCCGGTTGGTGCTGGTGGCGCATTTTTACGGCCACATTATTCACTACTTTCTGGATGGCAGCGGCAGTGTCAATATTTTCTGAGTCTGTTGTACGGGAAGAAGAACGGTATATCTCACAGGAGTGCATGTCGTGCAGCTTCTGTTTTACCGCTTTCAATACCGGCACGTTGCGGCGTAAACTGAACCATTCGCGGAACTCAGTGGTGTATGTTGCAATAATGGCCAGGGCCTTCGGTACTTCGGCTTTGCGCTTTTGCAGGGTTTTGTCGTTGATCTTCGAAAGGTCATCCACATTGGCGAGTATGATCTGATCCAGTGTTCCGGCGGCGGGTTCAATATTATTGGGGATAGAAAGGTCGATAAGGATCTTGGGCGTACAGTTTATAAGCTGCTCCTTTGTAATAATGGGCTTGCCGGCATTGGTGGCAACGATAACAATATCGGCCTCATTCAGTTCCTTTGCCAGTTGTTCATAGTCTGCAGTGCGGAGCCCCAGTTCACCAGCCAGCGCTGTTGCTTTTTCGCCTGTTCTGTTGATAAGGGTGATATTCTTCGTTTCTAAATAATCGACTAAGTTCCTGCAAGTGTTTCTGCCTATTTTACCAGTACCCAATAACAGGATTTTTTTATTTCCGGAATCGGCAACCTGTTCTTTGAGGAACTGGATGGCGGCGAAAGAAACAGAAATGGTGCCGCCACTCAAAGCGGTTTCATTCTTAACAACTTTGGATGACTGCAATACCGTGTTAAACAATCTTTCTGTAAAAGCGCCAATACAATTGTGTTCTTTGGCAAACCGTACAGCCAGTTTCATCTGGCCCACTATTTCGTAGTCGCCTAAAATCTGGGAGTCCAATCCGGCAGCTACTTCAAAAATATGCTGAACGGCATCCTGTCCGTGTTTGATGTAGCACCCTTCACTGAAAGTGGCGGCATCGCCGGTTGTTTCACTGCACAGGAGGTTAATAAGTGTATGAGCATTAGGGGAGAGTCCATAGATCTCGGTGCGGTTACAGGTACTTAATACGAATAATTCCTGTAATCCTGCCTGTGCCGCTTTCGCTAAGATCGAAGCATATTGATCAGGCCCCACCGCGAACTGACCACGGATACTGGCATCTGTTTTTTTATAGTTGATACCGGCTACAAAAAATTGATCGATTCCCATGCTTTTCTTTTGCTTCTTAATAACTACGCAAAGGTATCCAAGACGGTTTCTAATAAAACATGATATTCGTCATTACATTGTCATTTCTCCGTCATTCAATCCGTCACGCTGCATATTACGTTCTTTTGCATGTTCCTGTTTACATTTGCAAATACAATTGAAATATGTCAGAAAAAGCCAAAAGAGCGGTATTACTGATGAACCTGGGTTCTCCGGATTCCACTTCAGTAAAGGATGTAAGAAGATACCTGAATGAATTTCTGATGGATGAACGGGTGATCGATATCCCTTACATCCTCAGGCTACTATTGGTAAGGGGATTGATTGTCCCGCCCAGGGCGCCCAAATCAGCCGAAGCCTACCGGACCATTTGGACGAAAGAGGGTTCTCCGCTGATCGTTTTAACGGGCCAGTTACAGGAAGCCCTGCAGCAGCAGTTAACGGAACCGGTTGAGATTGCCATGCGCTACGGCAACCCTTCACCTGCACAGGCTTACGACCGGTTGTTACAAAAGTATCCAGCCCTGGAGGAAGTCATTGTGCTTCCGTTATACCCGCATTATGCCATGAGCAGTTATGAAACGGCGGTGGAATATGCAAAAAAGCAGTATGCGGCAAAAAAATACCCTTTCAGGCTGCGTTTTATTGAACCGTTTTATAAGGAGCCGGACTATATACATGCACTGGCCGAAAAGATACGTCCATTCCTCGCGCAGGAATACGACCATATTTTATTCAGTTACCACGGTGTACCCGGAAGGCATATTAAGAAAAGTGATACCACTGGCTGCCATTGTCTCCGGTCTGCCAATTGTTGCGAAACGGCCTCACCGGCACATGCTACCTGTTACCGGCACCAGGTGTTTACTACCACTAAGCTGGTAACGGAACACCTGGGCATTCCGGCCGGTAAATCCAGCATTTCTTTTCAGTCAAGATTAGGCAAGGGCTGGCTGGAACCCTTTACAGATATACGGCTGGAGGAAATGCCAAAAGAAGGCATCAAAAAATTACTGATCCTTTGCCCTGCTTTTGTGAGCGATTGCCTCGAAACACTGGAAGAGATAGAAGAAAGGGGGAAAGAGACATTCCTGCAGGCAGGGGGAGAGCATTATACGATGATCCCCTGTTTGAATACGGAACCATTGTGGGTGAATGCGGTGGCGAAGTGGGTAAAGGAGTGAGGCTGGAGAAAATGTGGTGGTTTTGTAAAGTAATGTGTAGAAAATCATACCTTGATTAATAAGATGTATCCTTACCTTAAGGCATTGCATATCATTTTTGTTGTCACCTGGTTTGCGGGGTTGTTTTATATGCCGCGGCTGTTCATTTATGCCACAGAGGCGGGCAGCCGGCCTGAAATAGAGCGTAATGTGTTGCGGGAACAGTTTAAGGTCATGATGAAACGACTCTGGTACGGCATCACCTGGCCCTCTGCTGTATTAACGCTGGTATTGGGAACATCGGTACTATTTAACGGAGGCTGGTATACAACCTTATTGGCGCCCCAGGGGAGGTGGTTGCTGATCAAATTAGTTTTTGTGGTATTCCTGTACGGGTACCACTGGTCGCTCCACCGCATTTTCAAACAGGAAATGAACGACCGCTATCAGTACACTTCCCAGCAATTACGCCTCTGGAATGAAGTAGCCACCATCTTTCTCATTGCCATTGTAATGCTGGTGGTGGTGAAACAGAGTATGAGCCTGTTATGGGGACTGGTTGGTCTCGCCGTTTTTATAGCACTCCTCATGAGCGCCATCCGCATATATAAGGTTTTGCGCCATAAATAAGGACTTCGCAAGCCCCCGGACCGGCGATTTCTACCGGCAAAACGCTTATTTTTCCGGCATATCCGTACCTTCGCAAACATTTTAAATCACTGACAACCCAACCGGTCGAACGGAGAATTTATATGAGTGCGAAATACCAGGAATTTTCGGGATTGAACCTGCCGGCTATTGAGCAGGAAATATTGACCAAATGGAAAGAAGGCCAGGCATTTGAACAAAGTGTCTCACTCCGTGAAGGAAAAACGCCCTTTGTGTTCTATGAAGGTCCGCCCAGTGCCAATGGTATGCCTGGTATTCATCATGTTATTTCCCGTACGCTGAAAGATATGGTATGCCGCTATAAAACCATGCAGGGCTACCAGGTAAAACGGAAGGGTGGATGGGATACGCATGGTTTGCCGGTTGAGCTGGGCGTGGAGAAAGAGCTGGGCATTACCAAAGAAGATATCGGTAAGAAAATATCAGTAGAAGCTTATAACCAGAAATGCCGTGAAGCGGTGTTGCGGTATAAGGATAAATGGGATGAGCTTACCACTAAAATGGGTTACTGGGTTGACCTCAATGATCCTTACATCACTTTCGACAATAATTACATCGAAACATTGTGGTGGATACTGAGTGAGTTATACAAAAAAGGATTCCTCTATGAAAGTGTCAGCATCCAGCCTTATTCTCCCGCGGCCGGAACAGGGTTGAGTTCGCATGAACTGAACCAGCCTGGTACGTACAAGGATGTGAAAGACACTTCGGTGGTAGCCATGTTTAAGGCAGTAAAGAATGCAGCATCACAATTACTGTTCAATGCAGCAGGTGATGATGAAATTTTCTTTTTAGCCTGGACCACTACACCCTGGACCCTGCCATCAAACCTTGGCCTGACAGTTGGCGCCAATATTGATTATGTACTGGTAAAAACATTCAATCCGTATACACACCTGCCCATCAATGTAGTACTCGCAAAAGCCTTGCTGGGCAAGTACTTCAAGCCGGAAGGAGAGAATGGCGATCTGGAAAATTATCACGCAGAGATAAAACTGCTGCCATGGAAAATACTGACCGGATGTAAAGGAAAGGACCTGGAAGGCTGTACATACGAACAACTGCTTCCTTTCGAAGCCAACTCTATAGAACACATCAGGCTGCAAACCCCGGATGCCAAACCTTTCCGTGTCATTCTCGGCGATTTTGTAACAACGGAAGACGGTACCGGTATCGTACATACGGCTCCTGCATTTGGTGCGGATGATTATAAGGTTGGACAGAAATATAATATCGGTATTTTGACGATGGTAGACCGCGAGGGGAAGTTTGTCGAAGGACTGGGCGAGTTCAGTAACCGTTATGTTAAGAATTATAAGGATGAACCTGATTATGCAGATGTGAATGTTGACATCAGCGTAAAGCTGAAGAAAGAGAACCGCGCTTTTAAAGTAGAAAAATATGAGCACAGTTACCCGCATTGCTGGCGTACAGATAAGCCTGTCCTGTATTATCCGCTGGATGCCTGGTTTATCAAAACGACTGCGGTGAAAGACAGGATGGTGGAATTGAATAAAACCATCAACTGGAAGCCCAAATCAACAGGCGAAGGCCGCTTTGGTAACTGGCTGGAAAATATGGTGGACTGGAACCTCAGCCGCAGCCGTTACTGGGGAACCCCTTTACCAATATGGCGGACAGAAGACGGAGCTGAAGAAGTATGCATCGGCTCTATTCATGCATTGAATGAAGCGATCCGTAAAGCAAGTGAAGTATTGGGAGGTGAAGTAAATAAAAATTACCTGCACGAAGGAATACTTGACCTGCATAAACCATTCGTAGATGAGATCATATTGGTAAGCGCTTCCGGTAAGCCGATGCGCAGGGTACCCGACCTGGTAGATGTCTGGTTCGACAGCGGTGCCATGCCTTATGCGCAATGGCATTACCCGTTTGAGAACAAAGCGCTGATTGATAAGAGGGAAGCTTTCCCGGCAGATTTTATTGCTGAAGGTGTCGACCAAACGCGCGGTTGGTTCTATACCCTGCATGCTTTGGCTGCAATGCTGTTTGACAGTGTTGCTTACAAGGCCGTTGTAAGTAATGGATTAGTGCTTGATAAGAACGGCAATAAAATGAGTAAGCGATTAGGTAATGTTGTGGATCCGTTCGATACCATACAAAAATACGGGGCCGATGCCACCCGCTGGTACCTCATTACCAATGCATCTCCCTGGGATAACTTGAAATTTGACATGGCAGGTATACAGGAAGTGCAAAGGAAATTCTTTGGTACCTTATATAATACCTACCAGTTCTTTGTACTCTATGCCAATGTAGATGGTTTTGCTTTCAAAGAAGCATATATACCATTGAGTGAAAGGCCTGAAATAGATCGATGGATATTGTCCTCGTTGAATACGCTGATTGGCAAAGTGACTACGGCCATGAACGATTTTGAGCCTACGCTTGCAGGCAGGGAAATAGAAACTTTTGTAGATGAACACCTGAGCAACTGGTACGTACGCCTTTGCCGCCGCCGTTTCTGGAAGGGCGATTATGAGCAGGATAAGATCAGCGCATACCAGACTTTATATGAATGCCTGGAAACCATCATCCGCCTGATGGCGCCGATCTCTCCATTCTTCAGCGATGCTGTATTCCGCCAGCTCAATGCTGTTACCGGAAGGTTTAAGGTTGCGTCTATCCACCACGCGGATTTTCCTGTTGCCAATGATGTAGCTATCGATACTTCCCTTGAAGAAAGGATGCAACTGGCGCAGGATGTATGTTCGCTGGTGTTATCGCTGCGCAAGAAAGTGAGCATAAAAGTCCGCCAGCCGTTGCATAAAGTCCTGATCCCGGTATTAGACCCCGGCATGAAAGAACAGCTGGAGAAAATAGAAGACCTGATCAAAGCGGAAGTGAATGTTAAGGAGATGGAATACATCACTGATACAGAGGGAGTGATCAAGAAAAAGATCAAACCCAATTTCAAGGCATTGGGTAACAGGTTAGGCGCTAAGATGAAAGCAGCCAGCGCGGCTATAGGGAAATTCAGCCAGCATGAGATTGCTGCCATTGAAAAAGAAGGCCGGATAAACCTAGACCTGGACGGAGAGGCCATTACCTTAGAACTGGCCGATGTGGATATTACGGCGGAGGATATCCCGGGCTGGAGTGTGGCGAATAAGGGAAGCCTGACCGTAGCACTGGATATTATCATCACAGAGGAGCTGAAACAGGAAGGGGATGCAAGAGAATTTGTCAACCGCATACAAAATATAAGAAAAGAAAGCGGTTTTGAACTCACAGACCGTATATTCGTAGACGTGCTTGAAAGTGAACCTCTCAAGCCGTCAATTATTAAATATAACGATTATATTTGCCGCGAAATTTTGGCAGACGTCATTGAATGGAAACCTGAAATACAGGGTGGCATTGAAATTGAAGTGAATGATGCACTGCTGAAAGTGGTAGTAAACAAAAAAGGATAAACGCGTATGGCTACTAAGAAACCTGCTCCTAAGAAGGCGGCTCCTGCTAAAAAAGCAGCTGCGAAGCCAGCCCCAAAGAAGGTAGCAACAAAGCCAGCCCCTAAAAAGGTGGCACCTGCGAAGCCCGCTCCT
>JBHAFM010000150.1:0-21091 GCA_041856175.1 Sediminibacterium sp. | reverse complement strand
GCCAAAGCAATACCGGTAAGCGACATGATATTGGATGATACACCGAACGCATTCAGTAAAATAAAACTGATGGCAATAGTGATGGGGATTTGTATGATAATGCTTAATGCGCTGCGCCAATGAAATAAAAAGAAGATCACGATCAAACAAACCACGGCAATCTCCTCTGCCAGTTTGTTTTTGATATTGTCAACAGCCGCTTCAATTAATGTACTCCTGTCATAAGCCACTTTAAAACTTACTCCCGGCGGTAATCCTTTTTGCACATCGCCCATTTTCTTTTTGATGGCGCTGATCACTTTATCGACATTTTCGCCATACCGCATGACTACGATGCCGCCTACTTTTTCTCCTGTTCCGTTCTCATCAAATATGCCAAGCCGCAGATCACCACCCATTTGTACAGACGCCACGTCTTTTACCCGCACAGGTATGCCGTTGTAATTGCCTACCGCAATACTTTCCAGGTCTTCTTTGTTTTTTACATACCCCAATCCGCGGATGATATAAGCCATGTCGCTCATTTCAAACTTTCTTCCGCCCACATCATTGTTATTGGCTTTTACTTTGTTCATCAGGTCTGTCAGCGACACTTTATAGAACTGTAGCTTTAACGGGTCAACGATCAACTGGTATTGTTTTTCAAAGCCGCCGAAGGAAGCCACTTCCGCTACGCCCGGAACAGTTTGCAGCGCTAGTTTTACATACCAGTCCTGCAATGCCCTTTGTTCTCCCAGGTCCATCTGCTTTGCGTCGAGGGTGTACCAGAATACATGTCCCACACCTGTTCCATCGGGGCCCAATGAGGGTGTTATACCGGGGGGTAACAGGCGCTGGGCATAATTCAATCGTTCCAGCACCCTTGTTCTCGCCCAATACACATCTACATTGTCTTCAAAAATGATATATACAAAACTCATCCCGAACATGGAGGTGCCGCGTATGTTCTTAACCTTCGGAATGCCCTGCAGGTTGCTCACCAATGGGTAAGTGACCTGGTCTTCTATTACCTGCGGACTTCGCCCCATCCACTCGGTAAAAACGATCACCTGGTTTTCAGACAGGTCGGGGATGGCATCTATGGGATTCTGTTTGACTGAATAAAACCCCCAGGCAAACAAGCCGGCTACTAGCATGAGTACAACCAGCCTGTTACGCAGGGACAGTTCAATAAGTTTTTGAACCATGATTGTTTGTTTAGCTGGTTTACATGTTCATTGCCGGCTTCTTGTGCATGGGCTGTGTTTTGGGGCTCACTTTTTTCTTCACTACAAGTGCCATTCCGCACTTGGGGCATTTGCCCGGCTTATCCGAGACAACTTCCGGGTGCATGGAGCAGGTGTACTGGGTCATAGCCATTTTGCTTTTTTTGGCAGTGCTGTCTTTTTTAGCCTGCGCAAAACTACCTGTGGTTGCCACTAAGAGGATGCCCAGGATGATGATTGCTTTTTTCATTTGTTGTTTGGTTTTATTGATTAAAAATGCGTTGGATTCAATGTTAAAAGAAGGCGGCTTTTAGCATAGCCGCCTTCTTTCTTGCTTAATTACCCCCTGTAATGGCAGCAATTGTGTAATTTCTGATATGCATTATCCTCAGCTTTGTACATTTCGGTATCATGTCCTGCTAATGCAATTTTCTTTTGAACATTATTGACCGCCTCTTTCTTAAACAGGTCATATTTGACGATAAGTACTTTTGCATCATCATTCCAGCTGGCAGATTTTACGCCGTCTACCGTTAATGCAGCTTTCTCAATGCGCGCTTTGCACATGTTGCAGACACCGTTTACTTTGATGGTCTGTGTTTTTATACCGGTGATTCTTTCGTATTTGTCACTTTGGGCATTGACAAATGGGATTGTTGCAAATACAATAAGCATTGCAAACAATAATTTAGTTGTTTTCATGGCGATAAGTTTTTGAATGATAGATTGTATAATAGTTACTGTAATTGTATCATAACAGCAACAACAGGCTGGAACACAGGCCTGTTCAAATCAGTGTAAGACTGGTATCAGATCCGGTAAACGCAGTTGAGGATATAAATGGGTACGCCATGATGTAAGGGTGGCGCGTTACTTTCATTGGTATGATTTACCGGTCCGGTAACCAATGCTGTTATTATGTCGAAAGAAGGAGTAATAAGGTGTACATCAGTAAAATGCTTGGCAGGGCTGCTGATAGCTGCAGCAGCAATATGGCTGTCTTTTACTTTAAAGGTCTGGTACTTTGTTTTGCAGCAATCGCTCTTCTCATCACCATCTTTGCATTTTTGTTTTGAGTCCTGGGTAAAACTGATATTGGTGGATTTGAGTTTGCCACAGCAATAAAACTGCTTGATCCCTATACCCGCAACAGAGAGGGTATAAAGGCTGAGGAGTAATATGAGTGCGGCTTTTTTCATTTGCTTACTACAAAGATACGATACTTAAACGTCCCTGGTTTACAGAATTATGGGAATTATTTACAAAATCCTTTGCCCCTTTTTATCTTTTCACAACTATCAGCTTGAGTTATTTAATTTTGTTCAAATGGAGGCAACCCCACTGGGTTCAATAAGGAGTTCAGGAAATAACAAAGATTGTCATTTATATTTAAAAGAGGAAATGGCGCAAAGTTTATCATTATTTCCGTTGCAGGTGATGGTACACTGAAATTAGCCAGTGCAATTTTAACACATGAAAATCAAGTATTTAGTTATTGTTAGTTTTCTTTTCCCCCTAAGCTTTTCAATAGCGGTCAATGCCCAGACGACCATCAGGGGGAAAGTAATTGACGCAATCAGCCGGCAACCTATTGAAGCCGCGTCTGTTTACTTAACAGATCATCCGCAACAAGGATCATTTACAGATCAATATGGCAATTTTTACCTGAGAATAGATAACCCCGGTGCAACAATGCTGGTGAGATTCGTGGGATATAGAACCAGTACTGTTGCTGCAACAGCAAAAGAATCTTTGCAGATTGAATTACAAAGGGACGTGGTTAACCTGACGGATGTGGTGGTTCTTCAGCCTCATTATGCAGCCAAATTCAATACCCTGGCTAAAATGGACCTGGACCTGAAGCAGGTTAGGAACACGCAGGAGTTGCTGCGCCTCGTACCTGGTTTATTTATCGCACAGCATGCAGGTGGTGGCAAAGCTGAGCAGATTTTTTTGCGCGGATTTGATTGTGATCACGGTACAGATGTACAGGTTAGTGTGGATGGCTTGCCGGTGAATATGGTTTCGCACGCACATGGTCAGGGTTATGCCGACGCGCATTTTATAATTCCGGAGACCATCAATAATATAGATTTTGGCCCCGGCCCCTATTATACCCAACAGGGCAATTTAAACACAGCGGGTTATGTTTCTTTTTCAACTTATAATAATATTCCTGAAAGCAGGGTGCAGGTGGAAGCAGGAAGATATAATACCTACAGGGCGCTGGCCATGATTGACCTGCTAAAAACCAGGAGCGGCAAACAGAACGCTTATGTTGCGGGGGAATTTTATTATACAGACGGTCCAACCGTTCACAAACAAAACTTCAATAGGTTCAATGTTTTTGGAAAGTACAACCTGGCCCTGACAGACCGTACCCATTTAACTGCATCCTTGTCCGCTTTTAAAAGTCAGTGGGATGCTTCAGGACAAGTTCCCACCCGGGCAGTGGAAATGGGTTTGATTGACCGGTTTGGCTCCATAGATCCCACGGAGGGGGGTAATACGGAAAGATATAACCTGAACCTTTTGCTTGCACATCGTTTTAATGATCGTACCTCGTGGGAGAACCAGGCATGGTTCAGTCGGTATAGATTCAACCTCTATTCAGACTTTAGCTTTTTTCTGAAAGATTCAGTCAATGGTGATGAAATAAACCAGCATGAAGGCAGGAACCTGTTTGGGTACACTTCCAGGATCAGCCATAAAAGCGAGATAAATAATATTTTCATCCATTCTATCTATGGCGCAGGCGTACGTTATGACGCAACTGAAAATACGGGATTGGCGCATACTGTAAAACGCAGGTTCCTGGAAAACATCAAATTGGGAGATATCAGGGAGGTCAATGCATTTGCCTTCCTGCAACAAAAGGTTGGTTTTGGAAAATGGCTGATCGAAGGGGGAATACGATTTGATTATCTCCATTTCAATTTCATCGATAAACTAAACACACAATTACCCGCACAAGGGAAAAGCATCATAAGCCCTAAATTGAACATTCAATATACTGTTAACCCGCGGGTTCAATTGTATATAAAGGGCGGAAAAGGATTTCATTCCAATGATACCCGCGCAGTGGTTGCTCATGAAGGTCAGGGAATCTTACCTGCCGCCTATGGTGCAGATATGGGGGTTATTGTAAAACCCACCAATCGTTTATTATTGAATATAGCTGCATGGTACCTGTATTTAGACCAGGAATTTGTATACAACGGAGATGATGCCAATGTTACACCCAGCGGAAAAACCCGCAGGGAAGGAATTGATCTTATTGCACGTTATCAATTTACCCAAAAACTATTTGCCAATTGTAATATCAACCTCACCAGGCCCAGGGCGCTGGGTCTGGCCAAAGGAGAAGATTATATTCCATTGGCGCCAACTGCCAGCAGTACCGGGGGTATCTTTTATAAGAATAAAGAAGGATTTAATGGCAGCATCTCTTACCGGTATATTAAAAGCAGGCCTGCAAATGAAGACAACTCAATTGTTGCCAAAGGTTATTTTGTTGCTGATGCCGCCGTAAACTATACCAGGCCCACCTATGAGATTGGATTGGCATTTGAGAACTTATTCAATACCAAATGGAATGAGGCCCAATTCGCAACAGAATCAAGATTACGCAATGAACCCGCTTCCGTAACCGAATTAAACTTCACGCCTGGTATTCCTTTTTTTGCAAGGTTGAGATTTGCCGTTTTCTTTTAGTTCACTATGAAACCTGCCAAACAATATATATTAGATAAAGCACTTGTATTAGATAAAGCACTTGCTTTTTTTTAATGAAAAAGGGTTTGTGAATATTCACTTACGTATGTATAACAGATAAATAGTTTAAAATCAACGAGAATTTCCTGTCAAATTTGTTTCGAATACCATTCATTATGACAGGTATTTGATCATATTTTGACATGATATTTCATTTTGACATGAAAAATGCATATTTTTGACATGAAATTAAATTTGTGTCAAAAAATCAAAGAGAAGAGCAACTATTAAAGCTTATCTGGGAAAACCCAGGCATACAGGTTTCGGGCATACAGATGCTGTTGCCTGGTATTTCGCTTTCCACCATTAACCGGGACTTAAAAGCGCTTGTAACAGAAAGGAAGATAGTAATCAGTGGAACAGGCCGAAGTACAGCTTATGCTGTTGCCCAAGGGCATAAATTCCTGCATACAGGTATAGGAGATTCTTATTTTGACAAAGACATCGATGAGCGCAGGGGCAATACACAGATTAATGCAGCGTTGTTTACAGAACTATCGGAAGTTTCCATATTCACACCTGCAGAACTGGAAAAACTGAACAGCCTCCAGGCAATACATCTGGAAAAGATAAATACGCTTTCACCGGTCCTTCGCCAGAAAGAAAATGAAAGACTGTCAATAGAACTCAGCTGGAAATCTTCGCAGATCGAAGGTAATACCTATTCCCTCCTGGAAACTGAAGTATTGATCGAACAACATATTCCCGCAGAAGGAAAAACAAATGACGAAGCACTGATGCTGCTCAATCACAAAACAGTATTAGATTACTTATTTGATCATCGCATTAGTCTTAATCCTTTACAAATAACTTCTATTGAAAGCATCCATAGCTTGTTAATAGAAGGTCTCAGAGTAAGCCGCAATATACGCACCCGTATAGTAGGCATTACCGGAACCAGCTATACACCACCTGACAACCAACACCAGATCAGGGAATACCTTGAACTATCATGCCAACTAATTAATAAACGGACAAACATTTTCGAAAAAGCCTTATTGGCTGTGCTCCTAATCTCTTATATCCAGCCTTTCGAGGATGGCAATAAAAGAACCGGGCGGATTACCGGTAATGGCCTGTTGATTGAAAATGGCTACTGTCCTTTATCCTACCGGAGTGTAAAACCGATAGACTACAAAAAAGCGATGATCATTTTCTATGAACAGAATAATATTGCCTTATACAAGCAACTGTTTATTGAACAGTTTGAGTATGCGGTGAATCATTACTACAGATAGTTACTTTTTCACCCTGATATACTTTTCAGTGTTTACCCTGTTTATTGTTGAACCTTCAACTTTTTCCACTCCGCTCTGAATGAGCGTATCATTTTTCAGGGTAATGGTAAAGGTAAAATCATGCCCCTCCCAATCCCTTGCACTGCAATATTCCAGGTGTTCGGTATACAAATTGCCGGTAATGGAATACCTGCCGCCACCCGAAACGAAAACGGCAGTAGAATCCTTCCCTTTCTTCAGATCATGCTGTAAAAAAGCAAAATGAGTATCATTGATGATTTTAAGGAAAGATACATTTTTGGTATAATCAGTGACAACTGTATCGCCTTTCTCTATAACAGTTCCGGTAATGAGTTGCCAGGTACCTGCTATCGGCATTGGGCTTGGTGTTGCTTTTTCACCCTCTGTTTTTCCTGCGCACGACATTAATAAAGTGGTAATAAATACAAATACAAATGCAATAGTTATTTTCATGTATCCGGTTTATAGAATAAACTAAATCTACGTATTTCAACAGAAAAATTTATTCTTAAATACCTATCTTATTTTTTGGGTACATCATATACTTCCAAAATTTGATAACAGGGAATTCTGATGATCAATTTGCAGCCTTCCTTCGTGGCTGACTGAATGATCATTTCGCCATTCAGCAATTCTGTCCTGCTCCTGATATTGGAAAGCCCAATGCCGGCTGGTCTGCTATCCGGGTCAAAGCCTATCCCATCATCTCCAATACGAAGGGTAACAAAATCCTCATCTTCCTGCAGGTCGATACAAACATTAGAAGCACTGGCATGTTTGACTATATTATTAAGCTGCTCCTGTATGATCCTGTAAAAGGCAATTTTTACCTTTGGGTCCAGCTTGTCCAGGATATCTTCAGGTAAACGGGTTCTGATAGCAAGGTTCGTAGTAAGCTCAATTGTATGGATGAAGTTGTTAATCCCTTTCGGCAGATTATCTCCTTCCACTGCATGCGACACCAACAAAGAAGACAACTTCCGGATTTCTTTGATGGCCTTATTAACCAGTTTGCTACTTTTCTCAAGCATTTCCTGTTTTATGTCGGCCTCTGATTTTGCAAAACAAAGGTACAGCTGTGCACTACCAAGTATCTGATTGATATTATCATGCAGTTCCATCCCAATCTGTTTTCTTTCTTTTTCCTGACCGTCAATATTCGCTTGTATTAACTTCCGTTGAAGATTTATTTTCTCCTGCAACAAGGCCTCCTGGAATAGCTTTTTTTGCTCCTCGGCTTTAATTCTCTCCGTAACATCATGAAAATTACTTACGATGCCACTCACGCTTTTATCCTGCAGTAAATTGGTCACTGTTCCTTCCATCCAGATATAATGGCCGTCATAGTGCCGTACTTTTAATATGGCCGTCATTGGCATACCGGGTATGTCCAGGGCAGATCTGGTTAAGTCCTGTGCCATCTTCAAATAGTCTGGATGGACGAGGTCATCCCCGGTTTCAGTAAACAGCTCCCTTGGCTTTATTCCAAGTATTTTTTCTATTGCAGGGCTGACATACGTAATTTTTAGCTGTGCATCGCGAATGACAATCACATCAGCCGAGTTTTCAATCAAGGAATAAAACCGCTGCTCATTGATCAGTATTTGTTGGGTCCGCTCCCTGACTTTTTGCTCCAACTTCCTGTTATTTTGTCTTAACAACTCTTCCAAATGTGCCCTTTCTCCCATTTCTTTAAACAGTTCCTTGCCTGACCTGTTAAGAGATAAGCTGCAACGCCAAGTAACTAAAAGAAGAAGAACTACATTGGTAACTGTATATAGGGCCACGCCAAAGCTACCGGAGTATAAATTTCTCCGCTCTCCATAAACACGCAGCAGTCCTGTGGCAACAGGAATAATAATGACAAACGGCAACAGAAAGCGGCCCATTTTGCTTCCTTCATATTGTTGGGCGAACACGTGTAAAAGTCCAAAACCGCTCCTCTTCAATAGAACAGCAAAGGACATCAGGAAAAAGGAAATCGCTGTAGGCAGGGCCATTGGTATGAACGGCCTTATATTATAAAACTCATCAGTATGATAGAGGTACCCGATAAGTGACACGAATGAAGCCAATGCAGCAATAAGGGCAAAGCAATCTGCTATAATATTTTTTTCTTTGCTCCTGAAATGATAAAACAAAAAAGACAACCCCAATAATACAAAAACCAATGCAGTGTTCGGCGCCATTGCTACTGGTCTGCCGCCGACCTGGTACAAAACAAGTTTTTCTGTATAGAGCCATTTGTCTATACCAGTACTATAATGGAGTATTACTTCAGAAAACTTAACAACGCCGGTCAAAAAAAAGAGCCATGCCAGCATTTTTCCGGCAAACTGGCTGTTTTTATTTTCCCCGGCAAGATAATAAAAGGAAATAACAGAGCAAATAAAACAAAGGGCAGTAACCGGGTTGGTAGGAGTTTTCCCGGGTAGCGCTGCAATAAGATCAGCAAGATTAAACTGCCATGCTGAAAGGCTTAGTAGGTTTAGGATAAGTACTAAAAAAATACTTGCCCCTCCAATAGTTTTGTTCCTATTGACTATCTCTTGCATGAAAACTGGATTATGGACTTATACAATTTGTCCATAGGATACAGGATCACAATTTTAAGTTACTACTTTTTTTTAAGAAACAAAAATAAAAGATCATTGTTGTCCGATATTGATATATACTAACAAAACACTGAAAGAATTATGATTAAGCAATGGCTAGAAGAATATAAACCTAAAACCCAGGAACAGGCAGAACAAGCCCTTCGGGAAATCATGCAGGAAATTGCACTGACGGGTTTGCAGAGGAGCGGTTTCTATGAGAAAGCTGCTTTTTACGGCGGTACTGCCCTGCGTGTATTCTATGGGCTTGACAGGTTTGTAATCTGTAATCCCCCAATTGCTGCAATACTTTTGTTATGCATTACCCTTCTTTCTCATTGTCTGTAATGATTTGCTTTTATATTGTCTGTTGCAAGTCGCACAGTTTCTTCAATTCGTTTTTGTCTTGTTTCGTTTTTCTTGGCATTGAGTATCCATTCTAAAATTATCCGTTTTGAAGATGGTGTAAAAGCAAGAAAGTTTTTTAAAGCTTTCTTGTTTTTGTTTAGTTGATTTTGTAAGTCGTCTGGGATTACAGAATTTTGAACATCAATTAATGCTTCCCAAGTGCCTGTCTTCTTAGCCAAGTCAATTAGTTTTTGTCCTCTCTGAGTCATTTGTCCTTGTTCTAACATCTTTTCTGCACGTTCTCTGTTGGCTTTACTCCAATTGCTTTTGGGTTTTCGTTGTGCAAAAAACTGATATTTACTTTCTTCATCTCGCTTATGGGCAATACTGTCTATCCAACCAAAGCAAATGGCTTCTTCTACTGCTTCGTTATAATAAACACTTTTCGTCTTACTGCCCTTGTGGTAAATAATGAGCCAAACAGATTTTTCTATTTGACTATTTTTATTCAACCATTTACGCCATTCTTTTCGTGTCCTGGCGTAAAAAGTTTTTATGTCATTGTGGAGTTCCATTACCAACTCAATGTTTGTCCATCTCTAAAAAATCCTCCTGTTGGTCCGTCTTGTGGTAATGTAGCAGCCCAAACAATTCCTTTTGCACCTTCATTTACAGGTCTTGCTCCCCATTGTTCTGTCCCTGGATAAGTTGCTGTAAAACCTGGGTCAACAGAATTTATTTTGATTTTGCTTTCTTTAAGTTGTGTCGCCACTTTTACCGTCAAACCATTTAAAGCAAGTTTTGTAATGCCGTAAACAGGCACTTTACTAAAATGATGGGCAAGTCCAAAAACAGGATCACCAAACGAACCTGCACCACTTGAAACATTTACAATTCTCGGTTGGTCGCTTTTTTCGAGTAAGTTGTAAAATGATTTAATCATTCTCCATGCACCTAAAAGATTAGTGTCAAAAGCATCCTTAACAAATTGCAGGTCGGTTGAAAGCGGTTCTCCACCCTGGTCAAAAAATGCTCCTGCATTATTTACAAGTACATCTAATTTTCCAAATTCACTTTCAATTTCTTTTGCCAAATTGTTTACTGAATCGTCGTCTGTAACGTCTAACTGTTTTGCCATCACTTTAAGTTGGTTGGCAAGATTGGAAACTTTGTCAAAGTCCCTCGCAGTAATGATGATTTTAAAGCCAAGTTCTTTTAATTGTTTGGCTGTTTCATAACCAAGTCCCATATCTCTGCTTACTCCTGTAATGATTGCTATTTTATCCATTTTATTATGTTGTTAATTGTTTTCTTGGCCCTTCATAGGGCAACCTTCAAGGGTCATGGGCTTTACTCAGTGCATGCACTTCCGTCAAGCCTCGCTTCTGCCTCCGAATAAACTTACAAAATCTTCATAAAATATTCTGCAGACTATCTGAGTTGGATCGTGCTGGATTTGTTGCTGGGGTATTTGCTACTGCGGAAAGACACGTTAGGCCTCACCCCATTGCTTGAAGCCGTGTAGGCTACATGTCCAAGTGTACATTCTCTATGAATATAACGGCATCGGTAAACTGCATGTGGAAATGTATATTCTCAAGCCATCCATTTATGAAGAAAAAAGTAAGATTTTATTTTTCAGAGAAGCTGATAGGTTTAGTGAGTCACATTATAAAAAAAATGCTACTCATGAATTACTCACTGGAAATATGGGCTTTTATGAACATTTTGAGCGATAGCCAAAAATGAAAAAGCCCGTAAACATTGAGTTTGCAGGCTTTTGTATTTTTTTGATTTACGTTCTGGCAGAGAGGAAGGGATTCGAACCCTCGATACGGTTTCCCGTATACACACTTTCCAGGCGTGCTCCTTCAACCACTCGGACACCTCTCTGTACTTTTAAAGGACGGCAAAAATAAAGCTTCATCCGTCAGCTTCCGAATATTTTTTGGGCATTCTCCGTGGTAATAGCCGCTACCTCCTCCGGTGACTGCTTTTTGACCCCGGCCAGCGTCTCCAATACATATTGCAAATAACTGCTCTCATTCCTTTTACCCCTGAACGGAACAGGGGTTAAATAGGGAGCATCTGTTTCCAATACCAGGTGCTCCAGGCCTATTTTCTCCAACGCCGCCGGCAACCCCCCATTCTTATAAGTGATCACCCCACCAATGCCTAAGTAAAAACCCATGTCCACGATCTGCTGCGCCGATGCCGCGCTGCCGCTGAAACAATGAAAAATACCCCTTAGCCCCCTGGCAGCAAAGGCTTTTACCATATCAATGGTTTCCTGCATGGCATTACGGGTATGGATGACGATAGCCATTTTCCTGTCCAATGCCCATTGCATCTGTACCATAAATGCTTCCTGCTGCTCTTTTACAAAAGTTGTATCCCAATAAAAATCGAGCCCTATCTCCCCCACTGCTGCAAATGGCCTTTGATGGAGCCATTCTTCTGCAACAGCCAGCTCCTGTTTGTAATTTTCTTTCACATAACAGGGATGCAGGCCCATCATGGCTATGCACACACCCGGATACCTTGCCTCCAGCTGCAACATGGCATCGATCTCCGTGCTGTCAATTGCCGGTAAATAAAATTTAGTGACCCCGTAATCCCTGGCACGACTGATCACGGCATCAATATCCTCCCTGAACTCTTCTGAATACAAATGACAATGGGTGTCTATAATGTTCATACTGCAAAATTCCTGTTACTGGATAATATGTTAGTGAATGCTTTTGAACTGGTACCCCGCGCCTGAAAAATAGTCCAGCACCTTCGGCAATGCATAAGACATTTTTTCCCAGGCCTTCGTACTATCATGAAAAACAATGATGGAACCGGGCCTGGCATGATACAGTACATAAGCAAGACAGGCCTCAGGCGTAAGATTGGTATCGAAATCCCCACTGAGCACATCCCACATAATAATCTGTTTCACACGCTTTATTCCTGGCTCCTTTGTAGTTTCGGCCAATTGATGAATCAATCGTATTTGCGCCCTGCTGAGTCGGCCATAAGGGGGACGAAAAAGTGGCGACCGGATCAGTTTGCCCGCCTCCGTTACATCGGCCAGGTAGGTTTCGTTGGATGTTTTCCAGCCGTTGAGATGGTGATAGGTGTGATTGCCTGTTGTATGCCCCTCGTCCAATATCCTTTGATAGATGGCCGGATATGCTGCCACATTTTTGCCTATACAGAAAAAAGTGGCTTTGGCCCCATACTGCTTCAATTGTTCCAATACAAATGGAGTGGCGGTTTCATGCGGACCATCATCAAAAGTCAGGTAAATGACTTTCTCGCGCGTTCGGATACGCCAGGTCAATCCCGGGTACAATGCCCGCAGCCACCAGGGCGTTTTTACCAGATACATACTGTAAAGATAGCTGTTAGGCAGCATCTGTCGGCTAACAGCTATCTTTGCGCCCTATGAGTAAAAGAGTACGCGTACGTTTCGCTCCATCGCCTACCGGCGGATTACACTTAGGTGGTGTAAGAACCGTTTTGTTCAATTACCTGTTTGCCAAACAGCATGGCGGCGATTTTATTTTGAGGATTGAAGATACTGACCAGTCGCGCTTTGTTCCCGGCGCTGAAGCATATATTTTCAATACACTGAAATGGTGTGGACTAACACCCGATGAAAGCCCTCTTCATGGCGGTCCCCATGCACCCTATCGTCAAAGTGAACGCAAAGAGAGGTATCGTCAGTATGCAGAACAATTGGTAACAGCAGGGCATGCTTACTATGCTTTTGATACGCCTGCCGAATTGGAAGCCATGCGTAACAATTTTAAAACAACGGATAACCCTTCGCCGCAATACAATCACCTGTTAAGGGAAAAAATGCGCAATGCCTTAACAATGGACCCCGCTGAAGTAAAACGTTTAGCAGACGAAGGTGTACCGCACGTGATCCGTATTAAGATGCCCGTGAATGAAACCATCAGCTTTACCGATATGATCCGTGGCGAAGTATCTTTCAACACATCGCAGGTTGATGATAAAGTATTGATGAAAGCAGATGGTATGCCTACCTATCACCTTGCTGTGGTAGTGGATGATTACCAGATGCAGATCAGCCACGCTTTCCGCGGTGAAGAGTGGCTTCCCTCTGCTCCTGTTCACTTACTCTTATGGAAATATTTAGGCTGGGAAACCGATATGCCGCAATGGGCGCACCTGCCGCTTATCTTAAAACCGGATGGTAATGGTAAGTTGAGCAAAAGGGATGGCGACCGGTTGGGATTTCCTGTATTTGCGATGGACTGGACCGACCCTAAGACCAATGAAACCACGATCGGCTTCCGCGAAAGAGGTTTCTTACCCGAAGCCTTCGTTAACATGCTGGCCATGCTCGGCTGGAATGATGGAACCGACCAGGAGATCTTTTCATTGAAAGACCTGGTTCACAAATTCTCTATTGACAGGGTTCACAAGGGTGGCGCCAAGTTTGACTACGAGAAAGCAAAATGGTACAACCATGAATGGATCAAGCGGTCCGAAGCGGCCGTTCTGGAACCTGAGGTGAAACCACTCCTCGAAAAAAATGGCATTGCCGTATCTGACCATCAGTTACTTTCAAAAGCAATTGAATTAGTAAAAGAGCGCTGTACCCTGCTGCCTGATTTTGTACAACAGGCTGCTTTCTTTTTTCGGTTACCCGCCGTTATTGATACTGACGCCATCAAACCCAAATGGGATGACAAGAAAAATCTTTTCTTTACAGAACTGATCAGGACCTATGAGCTCAGTACTTTATGGGAAGCCGGTGGCCTCGAAACAGCATTCAAGGAACTCGCTGCTGCCAACCAGTTAAAACCAGGTGAGCTGATGCTTCCCTTACGCATTATGCTGGTGGGTGGCAAATTTGGCCCGGGTGTGTTTGATATAGCTGCGTTGATTGGCAAAACAGAAACACTTCGAAGAATTGAGTTCACACTGAAGCAGCTGGAAAACCAGCATTAAACTTATTTTTGTTGCAGCTGCAGGCAAGGGTTGTTGTATGAATTAATAAACGATTGCATGAGTAATAACAAACGTCCCATTCGCGTACTGGTTGCCAAAGTTGGATTGGATGGCCATGACCGTGGCGCCAAAGTGATCGCTTCCGCCCTGCGCGATGCTGGCATGGAAGTGATCTATACCGGCTTGCGTCAAACACCCGAAATGCTTGTCAATGCTGCTTTGCAGGAAGACGTGGATGCCATCGGCATCAGCATTCTCAGCGGTGCTCACATGACCGTTTTTCCCAAGATCATTGCCTTATTGAAAGAGAAAAAGATGAACGATGTGCTCCTTACGGGCGGCGGTATTATACCGGAAGAGGATATCAAAATTTTAAACGAAATGGGCGTTGGCACCCTTTTTGCACCCGGAACACCTACCGGCGATATTGCAAACTATATTACTGCATGGGTAAGGGCACACCGGCCTTTCTGATCAGCTGCGTTTCACCATGTATCATCTTTCAGTACCACAGACCCAATCCTTTTACATTTGCTTAAAATAAATTGCCATGTACCAGACCCTGCTCACGTCACTTGAGAATGGAATTTTTACCATCACCATCAATCGGCCCGATAAACTGAATGCTTTGAACCGGCAGGTCATGAGCGACCTCAATACCTTGTTGGATGAAGTTTACGGCAATCCGGAGATCCGATCAGTAATACTCACCGGCGCTGGCGCCAAAGCATTTGTAGCCGGTGCAGACATCAGTGAATTCGTTGGACTGAATGTGACGGAAGGCATGTGGCTGGCTAAAAACGGGCAGGATATTTTTTCCAGGATTGAACACGCGCCCAAACCCATTATTGCCTGCGTAAACGGGTTTGCTTTAGGTGGTGGTTGCGAACTGGCCATGAGCTGTCATTTCAGGATTGCGTCTGATAACGCCAAATTTGGTCAGCCCGAAGTAAACCTGGGCCTGATTCCCGGCTATGGCGGTACCCAGCGCTTAGTTCAATTGATTGGTAAGGGACGTGCACTGGAATTACTGATGAGCGCCGGCATGATTGATGCCGCTACTGCCTTACAATATGGGCTTGTTAATTACGTGGTACCGCAGGAAGAGTTGCTTATTAAAGCAATTGCTGTGTTAACAACCATCAATTCAAAAGCTCCCGTTGCTGTGGCCAAATGTATTGAAGCTGCCAACGCCGTATTTGATGAAACTAAAAACGGTTATGCTATTGAAGTAACTGCTTTTGGCGAGTGCTTCGGCACCGCAGATATGAAAGAAGGCACCAGTGCCTTCTTAGAGAAACGCAAAGCTGATTTTACCGGTAAATAGATCAATGAACAGTACAGGGGGTTTGATTTCATGTACTGCTCATTGGTTATCTATGGCTGTAGTTATTTTGACTGATCAATACGCACAGCATAAGCATAAGGCGCTTTGATTTTGTTGGGATCATATTCGGGTAACTGCACTACAATATCATTGCCTGATTTGGTATAACTAAGTTTTTCGCCGGTTGACAAAAAACTGATGTCACCTGTTGCTGTATAGCCCAGGTCCTTCAATACCAGCTTACGGTTCGATGGATATTTGGGGAAGATGGCATACAATGCATGGCTGGCAGCATTATAGGTGTAAAAAACTTCTTTAACGGCGTAGCCTGGTTCAGGATCAACTGTCAGCTTCAGCATGATGTCTTCATGTTTATTGGCTTTGTAATCTCTTCTGCCTTCGCTCCACTGGTTCGTTGTTTTCCACCTGGATGTATTGTAGATGGCTTCGCCGTTGATCTTCAGCCATTCTCCCATCTGCAATAATCTTTCCTGCATAATGGGTGGTATCTTACCATGCTCATCTGGGCCAATGTCTAATAAGAAGTTACCGCCGCGGCTCACTTTGTCCAATAAATGATAGATCAGTGACTGCGTTGAGTTATAATCCCAGGCATCTTCTTCACGGTTGTACCCATAGGAGTAGCCCATACCGCGACTCTCTTCCCACACATGATCTGCAAAATCAAGATCGGGCTGGTATTCGGGTGTAAACACACCGCCATGCTTGAAACGGATACCAGCGCCCCACCGGTCATAAGTAACTATCTTGTCTTTAACAGGGCTTTCATTGTACACCCAGGCAAGGAATTCTTTTGATTTCCAGGTTTCATCACTTGCATCCCAATCGCCATCTGTCCAGAATACATCGGGCTGGTAAGTATTGATGAGCTCTTTCATCTGTGGCCATACATGTTCTGTGGCATAGCGCTTAGGGTCTGATTTCCACAACGGGTTAAACCACTCATACAATGAATAGTACATGCCTGCATGTACCGATGTTTTACGTACAGCTTTGAACAGGTCGCCTAACAGGTCACGGTGCGGACCAACGTCTGCGGCGTTCCAGGGAAAGCCCCAGGTCCTGTTGGCATCTTTGCTGGGCCACAAAGTAAACCCATCGTGGTGTTTGGATGTGAGCACAATGTATTTGGCGCCTGACTGTTCAAACAACTTTGCCCATTCATCCGGCTTGAACAGTTCTGCCTTAAACTGGTCTGCCAGCTGATAATAAGTGAGGTTGCCAAATTTCTGCTGGTGAAAAGCTTTCCTTGCAGAGTCTTTGGTTTGTAACCCCTGCTGGTACCATTCTGCATAGTTGCCTTTGGTACACCAGCCTGGAACGGAGTAAACACCCCAGTGTATGAAAATACCAAACTTGCTATTGGTGAACCATTGCGGTACAGGTCTTTTGTCCAACGACTCCCATGTGGGCTGATAGGTTTGCGCTGTTGTAACCAGTGCCATCACCGATAACAGGCAGCAGGCAAATAGTTGTTTCATTTGTATCTGTTTTATGAATCCGAAATTAAAACAACCCCTCCATCAGCCATAAGCAAACGATTAAGCTATTTTATCCATCCTTTCCATCAATATCCAAATAATTCCTCCAGCTTAAGCTTCTTCACTGCACCGTATTTTTTCAGGTCATCCTCTTTCACTTTTTTCTCAGAAGCCACCACGCAATACGTGTATGGTTTCTTTGAAAGATCGTTTGCATGCAGCTGTTTGAGATCATTCAGGCTGATAGATGGCACCTGCGCATAGTTATCTTTCCGCAGGTCATGGTCAACGCCTTTCTTCTGGTTGGCGAGATAGGTAAAGATGATATCATCTTTCGTGATCCGCTCCGTTTCGTAATCCTTGATCAGGCTTTTCTTAGCATTATCTAAATTTTGTTCGGCTTCGGGCAGGTTGGTCAGCAGCTCATTCATTCCTGCAATGGCATCATTAAACTTATCGGCCTGGCAACCTACATAGGCAATGAATCCGTAGTTGTCTTCTTTTTTGACTGGTGTTTGCATAATAGCAACAGTAGCATAAGCCAATGCCTTTGACTCCCGGATGGTCTGGAATACGATGGCTCCCATACCTGTTCCAAAATAATTATTGAAGACATTCACCAGCGCTTCTTTCTTCGGATCGTAGGTTTCCAGGTTACGTACCCAAAAGATTTCAGACTGCACCATGTCATAGTCTGCAAACAGTACCTCATCCTGTGTCTGTTTGCTCCTGTTAAACTTAACCGGTGTTTTTGCTGCGATCCAGTCCGCGGGCAAGGAATGGATCTTTGTAATACCCGCTGTAAAATCAGTCAATGGTTTCGGGCCATAATAAATGATCCTGTGTTCATAATCAAACAGGCGATGCAGGATAGCAATAAGGTCTGCAGCTTTCAGGTTATTGATCTCAGCATCTGTGAGCGTATAGTTGAACGGGTTCTTTACACCATAGGTTCCATAATTACGCAGTGCGCTCATGATCATAGACTTGTTCAATTTGTTATTCGTACGGGTACGCATTAAACGGCTCTTCAACCCTTCCATCGCAGTTTCATCCGCTTTACAATTGTGTATTAAATGTTCCAGCAAACCAGCAGCCTTGTCAAAATTCTCCTGCAACCCGTTAAGCGAAACCGTGGTTTCTTCATTACCGCTGCTTGCATTAAAACTACAGGCGAGGTTATAAAATTCTTTACTGATCTGTTCTGCTGAATATTTATCCGTTCCCACGAATTGCAGGTATTGCAATGCCAATGGCAGCAGCCTGTCGTTCCATCCTCCCATACTGAACCGGTAATTCAGCCTAAACAGGCTGTTGTCTTTATTCTGCACATACAATACTTCTGCATGACCGCTCTTTGCTTTTTGTATGTCTTTGCTGAAATCGAGCCATACCGGTTTTACGGACAGCAATGGTTTGTCGTTGATCATTTTCACAAAGGGCGATTGCTTGCCCGCATTGGTCTCCACGGGAGTAATAGCAGGTTTCTCCACTTTCACAACATTCTTAGATTCTCCTTTGCGTTTGTATAAGAGCACATAATCTCTATCTGTAAAGAAACGGTTGGCAAAAGCAACCACTTCTTTTTTGGTTACTTTATTCATCTCATCCAACTGCGCCACATCTTCATTCCATTTGACGCCTTTGTTTTTAATAAACCCATCAGTAATTTCCCTGACCCTGTTACCATTATCTTCCAGGCCCTGTAACTGCAGCAACTTGTAATTCGCCACAATCGCTTTGATCAGTGATTCATCAAAGTCTCCTTTCTTCAGAATATTGATCTGTTCCATCAACAGGTCTTTCACTTCTTCCAGTGTTTGTCCCTGTTTGGGCGAACCAGATATGCTGAACACGCCATAATCCTTATACTGTCTTGTACCCGCACCGGAACGTAATACTTTCTGCTGCTTGTTCAGGTTCAGATCGAGCAGGCCTGCCTTCCCGTTTGACAGGATGGAAGATACTAAGTCGGCCACCAGCGCCTCTCTTGAATCAGCCGGGCCTATCCTGTAGTACAATTGCATGCTCTCTGCACTGGGACCAAAAATATCCTTCACCACGGGGCCATCAATTGGTTGCTCAGGTACTGGTTTGTATTCCTGTACCGGTTTTGTTTTCATGTAAGCAAATTGTGCATCGATCATTTTGATCACTTTATCCGGATCCAGGTCGCCGGACATTACAATAGCCATATTATTGGGTACATAGTATTTGTAATAGTAATCACGGATGGCCCTGATGGAAGGGTTTTTCAGGTGCTCAATGGTACCGATGGTGGTTTGCTGGCCGTAATTATGCGTAGGGAACAGGTAGTAGTGCGATGCTTCCTGCAGTTTCCAGGCGTCTTCATCAAGGGTGCGGTTTTTCTCTTCATATACCGCTTCAAGTTCCGTATGAAAAATGCGCAATACGGGATTGCGGAAACGTTCTGCCTGCAGGGCAATAAATTTCTCCACCGCATTGGCAGGAATATCTTCTTCATACACGGTCTCTTCTACCCAGGTATGTGCGTTAGTGCCCTGTCCGCCCATGGCCCCCATCATTTTATCGTATTCATTGGCAATAGAGAATTTGGCGGCTTCGCCGGAAGTTTTGTCTATCTCTTTATAGATCTCTTTTCTCCTGGCTTCGTCTGTGGTTGAATTGTATTGCTCGTACAGAGCGTCTATTTTATCCAGCAGGGGTTTTTCCTTAGCCCAGTCGAGCGTACCGTATTTGTCTGTCCCTTTGAACAACAAGTGCTCTAAATAGTGCGCCAGTCCCGTATGGTCTTTAGGATCTGTATTACTGCCTGCCCTTACCGGTACCCTTACAGCAATACGGGGTTCTTTTTTATTAACGGATAATACAACCGTTAACCCGTTCTTCAACGTATAGAACCGGGCTTTCATAGGATCGCTGGTTACATATTTATAGGTATACCCCGCTGAAACAGCCTGTTTCCATTCATATTTGTGCTGTGCGGCTGCAAGCTGGACAACAAAAGCCAATACTGTAAATAGTACAGATCTCATCCATTTCATAAATAAAGTTTTAGGGCGGTCAAGATAGAAAATTATTATAATGCATGTATGCATAATTTGTTAAACGGCAACTCTCCCGTCTCACGATCTTAAACTACCTTTGCACCGTCAAAATTTTGCGTGCGAAGCATTACTAAAACAGCCAATCATAAAACCAGCTATATATGGAATTCCGTATCGAAAAAGACACCATGGGTGAAGTACATGTGCCCGCAAATGTTTATTGGGGTGCACAGACCCAGCGCAGTATTGAGAATTTTAGAATTGCGCAGGACATCAATAAAATGCCCAAAGAAATCATTAAGGCTTTTGCTTACCTGAAAAAAGCAGCGGCACTGACCAACTTAGATGCGGGTGTATTACCGGAAGAAAAAGCAAAGTTGATCGGGCAGGTTTGTGATGAGATACTGGCAGGCCAGTTAGATGACCAGTTTCCGCTTGTCGTATGGCAAACAGGCAGTGGCACCCAGAGCAATATGAACGTGAATGAAGTAGTGGCTTACCGTGGGCATGTGATCAAAGGCGGTGCATTGACCGACAAAGAAAAATTCCTGCATCCCAATGATGATGTCAACAAATCACAATCATCCAACGATACTTTCCCAACAGCCATGCATATTGCTGCTTACAAAATATTGGTGGAAGTAACGATCCCCGGCATTAAAAAGCTGAGAGATACATTGGCAGAGAAGAGCAAGGCCTTCATGCACGTGGTAAAGATCGGCCGCACACATTTCATGGATGCAACACCTTTGACAGTGGGACAGGAGATCAGCGGTTATGTAAGCCAGCTCGATCATGGTCTTCGCGCCATCAACAATACCCTTGCACACCTGAGTGAACTGGCATTGGGTGGAACTGCAGTAGGCACCGGCATCAATACACCTAAGGATTATGCGGTGAATGTAGCCAACCATATTACCGGCTTAACAGGACTGCCTTTTGTTACGGCTGAAAATAAATTTGAAGCGCTTGCTGCGCATGACGCCATCGTTGAAGCGCACGGCGCTTTGAAGACAGTAGCAGTTAGCCTGATGAAGATTGCCAATGATATCCGCATGCTCAGCTCGGGCCCGCGCAGTGGT
>JBHAFM010000149.1:0-14418 GCA_041856175.1 Sediminibacterium sp. | reverse complement strand
TCTGCAAAATTATTGTAAGTTATGGCTAATTAACACACTATATTATTCTGCTGCACATAATTATTATATTGCACCACTATACAAAAAGCTATGAAATTAGCCCTTCAGGTAATAAAAGACGAGTTGGATGAATTTGAAAAGCACTTTAAAGAGGCTGTACAAAGCAGGGTACCGCTGTTAGATCGGATTATGCAATATATTGTTAAAAGAAAAGGAAAGCAATTGCGGCCTATGTTTGTTTTACTCAGCGCCCGTCTGGGGGGTGAGATCAATGAAAGTACTTACAGGGCCGCTTCATTGGTAGAACTGGTTCACACAGCCAGCCTTGTGCACGACGATGTAGTGGATGATGCCCATGAAAGAAGGGGTTTTTTTTCTATTAATGCCCTCTGGAAAAATAAAATTGCCGTATTGGTGGGCGATTACCTGCTGACAAAAGGGATGCTCTTATCACTCAGCAATAAAGAACATCGCATACTGGAGATACTGAACGATGCTGTTCGTAAAATGAGCGAAGGGGAGCTGTTGCAGATGGAAAAATCCAGGCGTCTTAACCTCAATGAAAACGTTTACTATGAAATTATTAATGGTAAAACGGCTTCTCTCCTGTCTTCCGCTTGTGCAGCAGGCGCTTCTACTACTTTCAGTAACGAAGCTGACATAGCACGACTACAAATGTTTGGCGAAAAAGTAGGCATGGCTTTCCAGATCAAGGACGACCTGTTCGATTATGGCAGTCAGGATATTGGCAAACCCACCGGCAATGATATCAAGGAGAAAAAATTAACCCTTCCGTTGATCTATACCCTCAATCACTGCCCTGCTGAACTGAAGCGGAAATTGATTTACATCATCAAAAATGAAAACCAGCAGAAAGACAAAGTGCAAACAGTCATTGATGCGGTAACCAAATATGGCGGAATCCGGTATGCCACTGAAAAGATGCTGTCATTCCGTGACGAAGCCCTTGCCATCCTGCATGACTTCCCCGATTCCGATGTGCGCCAGGCATTGGAAGAACTGGTTCGTTATACCACCGACCGTAACTACTGATGCAGAAACGCTGGCACATATCAGTTCCCGATGAGGCAAAAACAAATAGCCTCAGGGAGGTTTTAAAGATCAGCAAAACGCTCTGCAGTATTCTTGTGCAAAGGGGCCTGGATGATTTTGAAAAAGCAAAGCAATATTTCCGCCCCAGCCTGGCAGACCTTCACAGTCCCTGGCTGATGAAGGACATGGACAAAGCAGTGGGCAGGATTGTACAAGCCATTGAACAACAGGAAAAAATATTGGTATTTGGCGATTATGATGTAGACGGAACAACGGCTGTTGCCAGCATGTTCCAGTTTCTTAAAAACATCTGCGATACTATCGATTTTTATATCCCTCACCGTTACCGTGAGGGATATGGTGTTTCGCAATTGGGTATTGATTTTGCCAAAGACAATGGCTTTACGCTGGTCATTTCACTGGATTGCGGTATTAAATCGGTTGACCTGCTCAGGTATGCACAAACCCTTGACATTGACTTCATCGTATGTGACCACCATTTACCTGGTAATGAATTACCTCCTGCTGTTGCCATACTCAATCCCAAACAGGCGGGCTGTCATTATCCTTATAAAGAATTATGCGGTTGCGGTGTTGGTTTCAAACTGATGATGGCTCTCAGTGAAAAACTTTCTTTGCCCGATCATACCTACCTCTCCTATCTTGACCTGGTAGCCACCGCCATTGCAGCAGACATTGTACCCATTACCGGCGAGAACAGAACATTGGCCTATTACGGGTTGAAAAAAGTAAATGAAGATCCCTGTCCGGGTATCAAAGCATTGATGCAGCTGGCCGGCGTTCAAAAACAGATGTCCATTACCAATCTTGTGTTTGTCATAGCGCCGCGTGTGAACGCAGCGGGACGAATGGATGATGCCAGCAAAGCGGTGCAGCTTTTTATTGAAAAGGAATATACCAATGCCCTTGCTTTTGCAGAGATGCTGCACAGCGACAATGCCGACCGCCGCGAAGCAGACAGTTCCATTACTGAAGAAGCGTTGGCGCTGATAGAAAGTGATGAAAAAAACGTCACCCGCAAAACAACTGTTGTTTACCAGGAGCACTGGCACAAAGGCGTGGTAGGCATTGTAGCCAGCAGGCTGATTGAAAAGTATTACCGACCAACCGTTGTATTAACGCGCAGTGGTGATTATGTGGCAGGCAGCGCAAGAAGCGTGGCTGGTTTTAATTTATATGAAGCGATTTATGCCTGCAGGGAACATTTGCTGGGTTATGGCGGACACTTTGCCGCTGCCGGCATGACTTTACTGCCTGAAAATGTGCAGGCTTTCGCTGATGCTTTTGAAAGAGTGGTCGGCGAGCAGATCACAGACAATTTACTGATCCCTGAGATCCTGATTGATGCAACCATCAGTTTTTCAGAAATCACCCCTTCCTTCCACAGTATCCTTCACCAGATGGAACCCTTCGGGCCCGACAATACGCGCCCGGTGTTCATTGCACATAATGTAACCGACACAGGGTTTTCTAAAATTGTAAAAGAACAACATATCCGTTTTGTCGTCAAGCAGCACAACATTTCATTTACCGGTATTGGTTTCAATATGGCCGATAAATTCCATTTGCTCCAGATGAATGCGCCGGTAGATATTGTTTTTACGATCGATGAAAATGAATGGAACGGAGAAAAGAAATTACAATTGAAGATGATCGATTTCAGGCTGGCTATATCCACTTAATCGCCGTACATAAGCACCACATCTCCTTCAACTGCATAACCAGTGCAGGTTAATACGCGCCCTTTGGCTATTTCTTCATCCAAGAGTACATCGTTGTGCCACATCCATACCTTTCCTTTTACACAGGTTGCCGCGCAGGTACCGCACTGGCCGCTTTCGCAACTATAGGGTAATGGAATACCCAGGGCCTTGGCCGACTGTAAAATAGTAGCGGGATACTGTGCATGAAAATCATATTCCTGTTGTGACAGCACTACATGAACCCCATGCGCATCCTGGTCTGGCGGAACTATTTTTTGCGCAGGTTTTTCAATATTAAATATTTCCTTACGAATATTGGCCGCTGGTACACCATTCCCCTGCAATGCTATCGTTATCATCCGCATGTAATCAAAAGGGCCGCATAAATAAAATAGCTGGTCTCCCGCCGGCCCGGTTGCATGCTGTTTAAGCAATCGTTGCAGTAGGTCAACATTCAACCTTGCTTTGGAAAGATCAGCAGCGGTACTGAACAGGAAAATAACCTGCAGCCTGCCTGCAAACTGCTGCTGTAACACCTGCAACTGTTGGTAGAAGATCGTATTGGATGGAGAAGTGTTACTGTAGATCAACACAACAGGTACCTGCTGGTGTTGATGCAGTGCTGTTTTGATCAGGGAGAAAACAGGTACAATGCCGCTTCCGGCTGCGAAGAAAAACAATACTGTATCTTCCTGCAGGTCGCCAGGCAAAGTAAAAAAACCGGATGCACCAATGGTTACCAATTCATCGCCTTCTTTCGCCTTATCTACCAGCCAGCGCGAATACTCACCATTGGCAATCCGTTTTACTGTAATAGCCAGTGGTTCAGAAAGGACGGCTGCCGATGCAATAGAATAATTCCTCCTGGCTTCTTCACCGTTTCTTTTATGGAACAGCAAGGTTAAAAACTGCCCGGATGTATAGTGCAGAGGTGCATGATTAACCGGCTCCAGTAAAAATGATTTTGTATCAGCCGTTTCCCTGATAACCTGTTTGATGCGTAGTACGATATTTTTTGATCCCGGTTCTTCCTGCATTGGATGAAATTAATAAAAAAAGCTGCTCACCTTTTACAGCAAGCAGCTTTTACGATCAATTACGATTGTTTTATCCCTGCATCAGTTCCACACTGCGGTTAATAAAGCTGGTAAGATCATTACCCTTTAATAAACCCTGTGATAACAGGGCCAGGTCGGCCAGGTTCCTCACCTGCTTTTGCTGCACCGCAGTATCGCTTTCTTTCAGCAGTGCCTGGTAAATGGGATGGTTTCCATTGACTGTGAGCGTAACTTCATCGGGCATTTGTGCATAGAAAGCCGTCATGCCCCCGCCTACTCCGGCCATGTCTTTCATCCGGCGCATAAATTCAGGACGGGTAGCTACCACCGGCGCTGTGCCGGCGCTCAGTCCCTTTACTTCTGTTGTTACGGTAAGGTCTGCAATCTGCAGAGAGAATAATTCTTTCAGCTTGCTTTCTTCCTCTTTGCTCAGTACACTGTCGCTGCTTTCCTGTTTATCAATCAGGTTGTCTATGATATCTGCATCTACACGCACAAAAATTACATTCTCCCATTTCATCTCCATGTTGTTGATGAATGCTGCATCGACCAATGTTTCCATCTTCACCACAATGTATCCTTTCTCTTTGCAGGCCTGCACATAAGCATCCTGTTGCACCGGGTTGGTGGTGTACAGGATCACCTGCCTGCCTTCTTTATTTTTCTGCAATGTTTCTGTTGCAGTCTTGTATTCTTCCAGGGTATAGAACTTGCCGGCTACATCTTCCATTACCAGGAATTTGTTCGCTTTCTCCAGGAACTTATCATCCGTCATCATACCGTATTTCACAAACAGGCCCAGGCTCTCCCACTTCTCTTCAAATGAGGTCCTTTCGTTGCGGAATATCTCTTCTAACTTATCTGCTACTTTTTTGGTGATGTGTGCATTGATCTTTTTAACATTCGGATCGCCCTGCAGGTAGCTGCGGCTTACATTCAGGGGGATATCCGGACTATCAATCACTCCATGCAGCAACATCAGGAACTCGGGCACAATATCTTTGACCTCATCGGTTACGAATACCTGGTTGCAGTATAACTGTATCTTATCTTTCTGTATTTCGTAACTCTGTTTGATTTTGGGGAAATAAAGTACACCGGTAAGGTTGAAAGGATAATCCACATTCAGGTGTATCCAGAACAAAGGCGTTTCGCCAAATGGATACAGTTCCCTGTAGAATTTCTCATAATCTTCCTTGCTCAGCTCAGAAGGTTTCTTTACCCAGATGGGGTCGGTATTATTGATGGATTTCTCCTCCCCTTCTTTCTTTTCGCCGGCCTCAGAAAAATAAATAGCAATGGGCAGGAATTTACAGAACCTTTCGAGGATGCCTTTGATACGGCCTGCTTCGAGAAATTCAGCACTATCTTCATTGATGTGCAACACGATCTTGGTACCGCGGTCGTTGTAATCTACATTGTATAATTCAAATTCCGGGCTGCCGTCGCAACTCCAGAAAACACCGCTTTCTTCTTTAAAGCTCTTCGAATAGATTTCCACTTTATCACTCACCATGAAAGCGCTGTAAAAACCAAGTCCGAAATGACCAATGATATTGGCGTCTTTGTACTTGCTGACAAATTCTTCGGCACCACTGAATGCCACCTGGTTGATATATTTATCAACTTCCTCGCTGGTCATACCCACGCCATGGTCAATAATGCTCAGTGTTTTTTCCTTAGCGTCCAATACCACATCAATTCTCAGTTCACCCAGTTCTCCTTTGGCTTCACCGATAGAAGAAAGGGTCTTTAATTTCTGCGAGGCATCTACCGCATTACTCACCAGCTCACGTAAAAATATCTCGTGGTCACTATAAAGGAATTTTTTAATAATGGGGAAGATATTCTCCGTATGTACACGTATCTGACCTTTTTGCATATTGCTGTTTTCTTTTTGAGGTGCAAAAGAACAAAGAAAATACCAAATAAAGGTTTACTGACAGGATGGCATTGTTTTTAGATGTAGGATTTCCCACCCCCGTCAATTACCGCTAATGATGATATCATCAACCCTAAACGTAGTAGTGCGTTTTCCATCGGTCTTGCCAGGATCGGCACCGTTATAGCGAAATGCGATATAGATATTACTGCCGGAATAGCTTTTGAGGCTGATATTGCCGGAATTGGCCCAGCCCGGGGCTATGCCCGAAACCGATCCCTTGGAAATATTGGCATTAAGGGGCGTCCACCTGGCCTTCCAGGGTGTATTGCCTCCGTCGTAATTGGTGGAGACCATTACCTGTAATACTGCCCCGTTATCAAATCCGTCTTTGGTCTTAACATTCAACAGCGCATTAGCCTTATTGCCAAGGCTGATGGCCGGGGTAATAAGCCAGGTGATTACATTCGGCTGGCCGGTGGCAAAAGCCGATACTTCTGCATAACTATTGCCGGCGAGTCGTTTACCCCGGAATTTACTATCTCCTGCCTCAGCAATATTTTTCCATCCTGCCAAAGCAAGGTCGGTATCAATAGTGATGTCTTCGAAGTCCTCGCTGAACAACAAACGAGGTCCTGAAACAACACACCGGAGACCTTCTAACTGCACATCTGCCGTATCCCTGATGATCAATTGTTTTTCTGTTTTAAACACACTGTATATTCCAGTGATACTACCGTTTCCTCCTGGCGTATGCATACCCGCAAATTTTGCAAAGGCGCTTGTCCTGACATATACACTCCCACCACCACAGGCTTTCAGGGTATGATTCACTGCCTGCTTATTGATCACGTCTGCATAAGGCCTGCCTGTGTCAGCAGGGGAAAATTCCACCTGTTCTATCCTGATCAGCCGGCTCTGCAAGGAATCTGCTAATTGATCCATCGTAACAACCATCGGCTCTATCACATGATGTGTGCCACTCCTCACTATATACCGGTTAAAGAGCGACGGGGCGATGGCCGTTAAAACCGGCGCTGCAGGATCTTTCCTGTCAACGCCACCGCCCAATTGCACCATTCTTCCATACTCTCCCAGCCATAACCCTTTCAGCCTGATAAATATCCTGCTTCCAACAGGGTATGTATTGAATAAAGTATAGCCATCCATGCGTACTGTAATGCCGCCGGTACTGTCCTGGATCACTAAGGATTTATAAAAATTGTCTTCCCTGTCATCAGCAATCACAACACCTTCCACAATAGCATCATCCATAATCTGTTCAAGTCCGCCAGGGGCATGCAGACTTCGCAATGTCCTGATGGTTGTGTTAGCCGTTATTGACGGTACGGTATAAACCGGTGGCTCATCAAAGGGTTTGTTGCAATTGGTAACGGCCGCTAAGAGGGGCAGCAGCACAACTATCATTACAGGTAGTTGCATATATTTTGTTTTCATCATGATTGTAATAATTTATAAACGCAGGGTAAGCCCTGCAAAAAAATTGAGACCATACGCATAGTAAAATTTAGGCGGGAACTTATTGATGTCTTTCGTGTCCGTATCAAACCGCATTTGTTCATAGCCCCCGGTAACCATCCCCCGGTTATTGAGGAGGTTGGCAATGCCGGTGTTCAGCAATAAAGTCCTGTAAACATTTTTTTGCTTCGTTGCCAGGCGCCACGATTTGCCGGTGAAAAGATCAAGGGTGAAACAGGGTGGCAGCCTGGTTTGCTGTATAATGGCATTCCATTGGTCGCTGTGTCCCGTTACTCCCTGCAAAGCCTGGTAGCTTCTCCGCACCGGATTAAAATCAAGCCATTGTTGCCTGAAATAATTAGCGGAGATGTTCAAAAAAAAGTAGGCGGGTGACTGGTAACGGCATTCCACATGATACGCTTCCTGCGGTGTGCCGGGTATGCTGAAATTTTTAGTATAGAGCAGGTCCTTTGCTACAATATAGTCATCGTTGTCCTGGCTCACCGCCACTTCCTGCCTGCTATTGTAATAATACCTGCCCACTGCCATGGCCATGGCGGCAGACCATCTTGCAGATAGTTTAACCTCCGCTCCTGATTCTATACCATAATGCAGTTTGTGCATATTACTGATGGCATAATTAACAAGCGTGCGATACTCATCGTGATAAAAGGTAAGCACGCGCATACCATCAGTGAAACTGGTGACATAGCCCGACAGCCTGAGTTTAATGGCCGGCGCATTCAACACATACCCGATCTCTGCTGCTGTTATTTTTTCATTCAGCAATTGCTCCTGTTGTGTGCCCCTTGTCCGGGGAGAAATGAATATATCAGTTGCCAGGGGCGCTTTTGAACGTAACGCAGCATGCAGGTATACATACTTCCTGCCATTGAGTTTATACGTAACTCCTACTTTGAATGCATGGTTGGTGAAACTGACGGGAGGTGTTTTTCCAAAAGAAGTGCCCGGGAACAATCCATGTCTTACATGTCCCTCACGGGTATATTGCGTATTTGAACAGGCAGCTGCAGCAAAAAAATCAGTTTTGTTTTTTGTCACTGCCACTTGCGCCCAACCGGCAATATGTTTGATACGGATGGTATAATCATACCCGAATTGATCGCCATATCGCAATATCCTGTCTGGATGATCCAGGTCATGCTGCCATGCATTCCTGTCGTTTGGAAAATCACGTTCTGCGAACTGGTTCCAGTTAACGTAAAATTCGCCGCCGAGCAAATCCTGTACTCTTTTGAAATAACGTTGCTGCTGCAGCTGGACATTAATGCCCGCAGTTACAGCAACATGTTGCGCGGGCATGGCATTATAAGTGCTGTTCAGGTTAAACCACTGCAACCTGCTTACTCTTTCCTCAACAATATAATGCGACCGCAATCCCCTGATGGAACTGCCTTTGACACCATTGGCATCGTGTATGGTTTCCACGCTCTTCCTGTTCACATCATACATTTTTTGCCAGTTGACCTGCTGCAGCTGTACATCCTGCTTCATAGCTGCTGCAATCGTTTCCTTCGCCAGTGTATCTGTTTGAAAAGAGGGCAGGTAACGGTAATAGTCAGGCCTGGGGTCTGCGGCACGGTACCAGTCCAGCCCTGTACTGCTCTGATCTCCCATGACCATGCCCGCGCTGGTCAATAACCTGCTGCGATGATGCAGGCGTAGCTCATGTGTGATGAGGACAACAGGCTGGTGTATACTGCCTGTATTGGCATTCCTTTTTTTGCCGGATTGATACCCCCAATACGGATTGTACCCTTCCCCGAACAGTGCAACCGATTCATGCAATACCGGCCCCTGTCGCCCGTTTTTCAACGGAGCGCCTAAGAGGGTGACAGACAGCAATTGCTGATCGCCCAGTTTTTTATCCGCTGCGATAAAATAACTCCATCCGTCATAAAAAGTGCCCGGTGTATACCCTTCTGCTGCAAAACGCCTGCTGCCGCTGAATGAAAATGCCCATCCGTTTCTTTGCATCCCGGTGCTGTGTGTAAATGACCAGCGATGCGCGTAGGAACGATTGGAAGCCGCATAACCAAATTGTGTCTGCCTGCGCTGCCGTGAAGCCCTTATATCAACAGAGACCGCATGCCCTATCGTCCCGAATGAAAAATCACTGTTTCGCAAACCATGTGATATAACCGTGTTCCGCATCACGTCATTCAATCCACCCCAAAGCCGCCATGGCGTATGACCATCATCCGGTGCATTCATCGGCAACCCATTTATCCCCGTCTCAAAAAAAGTAGCATCGTATCCGCGTATCCGGAAACGCAAAGCACTGAAGTGAAAACTGGCGGCCGTATAAAACGGATCCCTGTTGGCTGTTAACAGTGGGGCGATGTATTGTCCGCCGTTTTCATTCCTGTCGTGTTCATACAGCAATAACACAGGAATGTCTGCTCCCATGTGATCGTTCCACTGGCCCGCCTGTGTACTGTCGTACAGCCTTGTTTCCTGTCCCGCTACCATGCCTGTCACACACAGCAAACCCAATAACCCTAAATTTCTCCGCATAATAACCTGTTTTAATAATGAAAGAAAATGCCTGCCCCACGTTTGCACAGCAGGTACCGGATAAAACTAAATGCCATCACTCCGGTCTGAACGCCGTTCATCATTTTTGCGGTAAATACCTACTGTAGCTGGCGTAGTATTCCCGTAGGTTTAGGTCAAATATGTTGTGATGAGAAAGATGTTATGCTGTTGTCTTCTGCTGTTTACTGCGTTGGTAACCTGTGCACAGCTCAGCAGGTATAAAGTATGTATTGTTGCTTTTTACAATCTTGAAAATTTGTATGATACCACTGACAACCCAGTAGTCAATGACGATGAGTTTACGCCGGCGGGTGACAAACATTACACGGCTGCTGTTTACCATGATAAGCTGGGTAAGCTGGCCACTGTGATCAGTAGCATGGGTACTGATCTTTCGCCGGATGGCGCCGCTTTGCTGGGTGTGGCAGAGATTGAGAATGATACCGTACTTAATGACCTTATCAGGCAGTCCTTACTCAGGCACCGCCGGTATCAGTACATCCATTATGATTCGAAAGATAGTCGCGGTATTGATGTGGCTTTGTTGTACAACCCAAAATATTTTAAACCATTAGTGAGTGAACCATTGTCCGTCCATTTACCCGGGGGCAGTAAAGAACATCGTTTCACCCGCGATATTTTATATGTCAAAGGATTATTGGACGATGAGCCGGTACATATTTATGTCAACCACTGGCCCAGCAGGCGGGGTGGTGAAGAAAGAAGTTCCCCTGCAAGGGAAACCGCAGCAGCCGTTTGCCGGCAGCACCTCGACCATATCCTGCAAACAGATCCGGAGGCCAAGATCATCGTCATGGGCGACCTGAATGATGACCCGGATAATACCAGTATCAGCCGGGTACTGAAAGCCAGGGGCAACCGGCTGGCGTTAGCGCCAGGCGAGTTGTTCAATCCCTGGACAAAACTGTACCGGAAGGGCATCGGAACGCTGGCCAACCGGGATAGCTGGGGGTTGTTCGACCAGATCATCCTTTCCCAGTCCTGGCTGAACAAACAGCAGAAAGGATTCTTTCTGCACACACAACACATATTCAATCAGCCTTATATGATGGAAAATACGGGCAGGTTCAAAGGGTACCCGATGCGTACCTGGGATGGGGATATTTACAGGGGCGGGTATAGCGACCACTTTCCGACTTACCTGGTGCTGCTCAAGCGATGATAATGCAGGATTTTTTGATGTAGGATTTTACCCTCGTTTCCCCTACCTTTGCAGCCCCAAATCTGTTTTGGCAGATTTTCCCGTGCTGCGGGAATCCACTGGGAAAAACCAATTTATAACCTAAAAATTCAGGTAATGAGTAATTACGAATTGATGGTGATTTTTACCCCTGTACTGTCTGAAGAAGACTTCAAAGCTTCTCAGAAAAAGTATGCAGATTTCATCGCTGAGAATGGCGGTGCAACTGTTGACAGTAATCCATGGGGATTAAAATCACTGGCTTACCCTATCCAGAAAAAAACCACAGGCATCTACTGGGTACTGGAATACACAGGGCCAACCGATCTTAATGAGAAGCTGAAGATCCAGCTGCTCCGTGACGAACAGGTAATGCGTCACATGGTAACCAGGCTCGATAAATACGCCGTCGAGTACAACTACAAGAAAAGAAATGGCGGATTTGCTGTAACTGAAAAAACGGAGGGTTAATCATGGCAAAGAATGAGATCAAATACCTGACCGCCATCAAACAGGAGAAGCCAAAGAAAAAATTCTGCCGCTTCAAAAAATACGGCATTAAATACGTTGATTACAAAGACATTGAGTTCCTGAAAAAATTCGTGAATGAGCAGGGTAAATTATTGCCCCGCCGCCTCAGCGGTAACTCACTGAAATACCAGCGTAAAGTAAGTGATGCAGTAAAGAAAGCCCGTCAAATGGCTTTACTGCCTTATGTAACGGATTTATTGAAATAGGAATATTCATTAGTAACCTTCCCTAATTCCCGCACAGCGGGAAGACAGTTTGAAAAACTGGGCTCTTGGGACTAACAAAAAGATCATGCAAGTTATTTTAATTCAAGACGTAGACAACCTGGGTGGCCGTAATGAACTGGTATCAGTGAAAAACGGTTATGCCCGTAACTTCCTCATTCCTCAGAAATTTGCTGTAGAAGCAAATCCTTCTAACTTAAAGCAGTTGGAAGAGCGTTTGAAGGTAAAGACCAAGAAAGAAGCGATCATGCTGGCGGAGATCAATAAAGTGATCGAAGTACTGAAAGCTTCCCCTGTTAAGATCGGTGCCAAAACCGGTACCAGCGGCAAGATTTTCGGCGCCGTTACTTCTTTACAGATCGCCCGCGCCATCCGTGACCAGAAAGGCTACGAGATTGACCGCAAACGCATTTCTATTGTAGATGAAGTGAAAGAATTAGGCGCTTACAAGGCTTCTATCGACTTCGGTAATGGCAATGTTACCGAGATCGACTTTGAAGTGATAGGTGAATAATCCTTCCCGGAACGCATATTTGAGGCCCCGACCTGGACGGTCGGGGCTTTTTTGTCTTCCCGGCCCCATTTCGGAAAAAAAAATTGACAATTCCATAAAATCCATACCTTCGGGTGTCCAATGACAGTGCTTCCATTTCTCAGAAGGTTTTTTACGTAAATGCTTCAGGGTTTTTGGTTACTGATTTCTCATTGGTTTTTGATCACTTAATCTTTTAAAAGAAATGAACATTTACGTTGGAAACCTGAACTGGAACATGACCAGCGAAGACCTGCAGAACCTGTTTACCCCGTTTGGCGAAGTAAGCAGCGCAAAGATTGTTACTGACAAATTCAACAATGACCGCAGCAAAGGTTTTGGTTTTGTTGAAATGTCTGATGACGAAGCAGCCCGCACAGCTATCAGCAACCTGCATGACACAGAAGTTTTGGGTCGCAAGATTGTTGTAAACGAATCTACTCCACGCCCTGAAGGCGAAAGAGGTGGTTTCAAAAAGAAAAGCTTTGGCGGTGGCGGCGGAAGCCGTGGCGGTTATGGTGGTGGTGGCAACCGTGGTGGCGGTGGCGGGTATAACCGCGATCGTGGAAACGGCGGTGGTGGATATAACAGGTATTAATCCATTAACACAACACTAACTATTCAAGTCCGGCTTTTGCCGGACTTTTTTATGCCTAATACACAGCTGGATCCAAGGAATACTTATTTTAGAACTATGAACAAATCATTACCAATTACAGCACCTATTGCCGGCTGCATGCGCTGGGGCAAATGGGGCGCTGGTTTCAGCACAGCCGAATACCGCCAAACCATTGAAGCATGTCTTGAGCAGGGCATTTACAGTTTTGATCACGCAGACATATACGGCGATTATACTACCGAGGAAGAGTTCGGCGATGCGCTGAAACAGTCACCCGGCCTGAGGCGACAACTGAAGCTCATTACCAAATGCGGCATACAGATGGTCACTACCAACAGACCCCATCACCAGGTTAAGTCATACAATACTTCTGCAACACATATCGTACAATCGGTTGAGCAGTCATTAGAAAACTTTGGCACTGACCACCTGGACGTATTATTGATTCACCGGCCCGATCCTTTGTTAGATCCGTCAGAGGTTGCTGCAGCGATTGACCAGTTGAAGAGCCAGGGAAAGATACTATCCTTCGGTGTCTCTAATTTCCTGCCCCACCAGGTTGATACACTGATAAAATATATCCCGATCGATTTTAACCAGTTAGAAATTTCGGTCATCCATCTCGCTGCTTTTACAGATGGCAGCTTAGACAACTGTTTGCGTCACAATATCATTCCCATGGCATGGGCGCCCTTGGGTGGCGGCCTGTTTACGGATGACAGTCACCCGCGTTTCAGGGCTATCCATGCTACTGCAGCCAAACTATCCGTACAATATGGCACAGGCATCAATGAAATATTGCTGGCCTGGCTGCATACCCATCCTTCCGGTATATTACCCGTGATCGGCACCACCAGGATTGAACGATTGATACAGGCAAAAAAGGCCTGCCAGTTGAAATTAGAGCGGGAAGATTGGTTTCAATTGTTGATGGCAGCGACCGGGGAGGATGTGGCGTGATTTAGGATATAGGATTTGGTGATGGCTGGTGTGGGTATTAGTTAGCTTGCCTGGGGTATAGGGGCAATAAAAAAGCCCGGACACTTTCGTGAACGGGCTTTGAATAAATATGGCAGCTACCTACTCTCCCAGCTAATGCAAGTACCATCGGCCATGGGGGACTTAACTTCTCTGTTCGGAATGGGAAGAGGTGAACACCCCCGGCAAAACCACCATAAGATCTTAATAAATAAGTTACATATTGGGAAGCTACTTCTCTAGCCTGACAAGAAAAAAAATAAAGCTTACGGGTAATTAGTACTACTTGGCTTTGCTGTTACCAGCTTTACACCTATAGCCTATCAACGTCATAGTCTTTGACGACCCTTAAAAGTAAACTCATCTTGTGGAAGGTTTCACGCTTAGATGCTTTCAGCGTTTATCCTGTCCGTGCATAGCTACTCTGCATTGCAGTTGGCACCACAACAGATACACCAGCGGCACGTACGACCCGGTCCTCTCGTACTAAGGTCATGTCCACTCAATTTACTTGCGCCCACCACAGATAGGGACCGAACTGTCTTGCGACGTTCTGAACCCAGTTCACGTGCCACTTT
>JBHAFM010000148.1:0-13983 GCA_041856175.1 Sediminibacterium sp. | reverse complement strand
CAGCACGAACAATACACCCAGCACAATCCATATATGTTGCATCACTGTCATAAGCTTTGCTGGTCTCGTTGGTTACTTAACGCATCATTGTCTTTTTCTATGCTCACCCATGTCCCCCATGGTATTGCCTCCATTCCGCGCATGCCGGCAGGCATAATTGCAATGCCATTACATAATTCTTTTCTTATCAATACCGGAAGGGAATAGGTTGTTTCATTCGTCTTTATGCATACAACAGATCCATTGGTCACATCTAATTGTTCAGCGTCATACTCCGACAGGCTGATAAAGGGCTCCGGCGTCAGTTCCTCAATTGCCTTCGTATACACACTTAATTCGCCGGAGCCAAAGAGATGGTACTGCGGTAATAACAGCCATTTTTGCTGTCGCGCAGCAAATGCCTCAGGTATATCTTTAAAGAAAGCAGTTACCGTTCCAGTTTTTCCGCTGAATAGTTTCACCCCCGGATCATCATCCAGTAACGCGCCTCCCGTTTCCTGCTGGTATTTGTTCACTGATTGCACAGAATTCCATCCGGGCGACCAGAAGAAGGGGGTCAGTGGGGATGGCGGGATCCCTTTATATCCTTCCATTGTAAATGTCAGGGGCGAATCATCATCCTGCAATGGTTTGGGTTCACTTACATTGATATTGGCCAGCATGGCAGTGCGGCCGCTATAACGGTGTGGTTCACGGGGAATGGGTTGTCCGTGTATGCGAAAACTGCGTGGCGGCGCTACTTGTGAAATACCTGCAAATTGCGGCAATACCTTTTCTAACTGTTCCAATAAGTCATCCGGATGATGTTCCCGGCCATTGCCAGCCTCCGTTTGCAATGCTTTCATCCTCCACAGCCATCGCCAGCTTTCCCTGCTGTTATTTTTTGCCGGCACAAACACCTGGTAAAAACGTTGCGCACGACCTTCATTGTTAACCAAGGTACCATCTGCTTCGGCAAAAGTGGCAGCCGGTATCAGCACCTGTGCTTTCTCAGTGGTTCTGTTGTGCAGTGAATCCAGCACAATAATATTCCTGCAGTTATTAAAGAAGGCATCTGCTTTGATTGCAGGGAGGTTCCTGTACAGATCATTTTCAATGATGATGACAGTCCTCTCTTTGTCGCGTTCTATTCTCTCTATAGCTCTTTCGAAAGATGGGGCCAGCATCATGGCAAGTCCCATGCTGTTGCATTCCGGCAATACATAAGAAAGGCCCGCTTTTCTTTCTGCCGTATTCAATGATACAGCAATATCAAAAGCAGCTTTGATAAGCGCTTCATTGTAACAGGAAGTCCCACTGATGATAACCGGTTGCCTGGCTTGTTGTAAAGCCATTGCAATAGCTTTCGCTTTTAACATTAAAGCTTCATCAGTGCCGGGTACAGGAGGTAATGAAGGATTGAGTTCACGGGCAATGGCAAATCCCAATCTTGCCATGTCGCCAGGCGCTGCACGATGCGTATGGGTTGCTATTTCATCAAGCGAAGAAGCCGTAACAGTAATATTAGCGAAGAAACCTTTCTCCTCCTGTACCAACTCTTTCACAGCAGCATCATGCCATGCAGACAAATGCGCCTGCTGCAATGCCCGGGCAGCGGCAGTCTTCATCACCGACTGTCGCACAGCCAGTGCCATCATGGGGGCAGTGTTCCAAATGTCTTCTCCCAGTACCAGTAGCGCATCAGCCTGTTCAATTTCTTTGAGCGAAGAACTGTGTACTTCACCGGTGCTTAAAATATCAACAACCAATCTTTCTAAGAAAACCTCATCTTTATTTACACCCTGGTAAAAATTTTCTTTCCCCACTAATTGCATCAGGGAAAAGTTACTCTCCACAGAAGCACGCGGTGAACCGACACCCACCAATTTATTGTTAGTGATGAGTTTTTTCAAATGCTCCATCAGGGTTGCTTCATCAACTGCTTCAACAGGCCTGTTACGAATGACAGCCTGTTGAATCCTGTTCTCACTATTCACAAACTCATACCCGAAACGGCCGCGGTCACATAAAAAATATCCGTTTACATGATTGTTATAGCGGTTGGTAATGCAGCGCAATGCCCCATAGCGTTCGCCTGCAATAATATTGCATCCGAGGCTGCAATGCTGGCAAACAGAAGGAGCCGATGTAAGATCCCATTTGCGGGTGTAATGCGCTTTCAATGTTTTGTCTGTAAATACGCCGGTGGGACAAACTTCTGCAAGGTTGCCGCTAAACGGGCTTTGCAGTATGCCATCTTTCTCCCTGCCAAAATAAACATGGTTATGTGCGGCAAAAACATTCAGGTCTTCTCCACCGGCATAATCCCGGTAAAACCGGACGCACCTGTAACACTGTATGCAACGATTCATTTCATGGTGAATAAGCGGGCCCAGGTACTGGTTCCTGTACGTACGCTTTTTAAACTGGTAGCGACGGTAATCATGCCCCGTCATCACAGTCATATCCTGTAAATGACAGCTGCCCCCCTCATCACATACCGGGCAATCATGCGGGTGATTGGTCATCAGCCATTCAATGACCTGCTCGCGAAAAGCTTTCGCACCTGTATCATTAACAGACATACGCAAACCTTCTCTCACGGCTTCCATGCAGCTCATTACAAGTTTGCCCTGTGTGTCGCTTTCATCTTTAAATAGCTTAATGGCACACTGCCTGCAGGCACCCACGCTACCTAATGCAGGATGCCAGCAGAAATAAGGCAGGTCAAAACCTAAGCTCAAACAGGATTCCAACAGGTTCTTACCGGCTTTTACTTCAAAAGGTTTGTTATCTATATAAATAGTTGGCATGTTGCCATTTATTTTATATTCAGTTATACGGGCATTTTTTTTGCTCAATATGTTTGTCAAAATCTTCTTTGAAATATTTCAATGCACTTTGCAACGGTTCCATTGCCCCGGGAGCAAAGGCGCAGAAAGTGTTGCCAGGACCAAGAAGCTGCGTGTGCATTTGCAACAGTTCCATGTCTTCCGCCCTGCCCATTCCTTTTTCAATAGACAACAGGATTTTTTCTACCCATGGCAATCCTTCCCTGCAGGGAGTGCACCAGCCACAGCTTTCCTGTGCAAAAAAATGCTGCAGGTTATGTACAAAGCCAACGGGACAGGTAGCATTATCCATCACTACCATATTACCGGTACCCAGGCGGCTGCCAGCTGCCGCTATAGATTTAAAATCCATGCTGGTATCTAAGTGCTGCGCTGTTAAAAAGTCTGTTGAAGCACCGCCGGGTAATACTCCTTTCAGCTGATACCCCTTCTTCATCCCGCCAGCATGTTCTTCAATCAGTTCCCGCATGCTGACGCCCATGGGCAGTTCCCAGGCGCCCGGTTTGTTTACCTTGCCGCTGACGCCATAAATTTTTGTGCCGGCATCTTCACTGTTGCTCAAACACTTAAACCAATAGGCACCATTGTTTACAATATGCGGCACACAACACAATGTTTCTACATTATTCACGATGGTGGGTTTCCCAAACAATCCGCTGATCTGTGGAAACGGGGGCTTAGCCCTGGGTGTGGCGCGTTTACCTTCCAGTGCGTTTAATAAAGCTGTTTCTTCCCCGCATATATAACGGCCTACTCCTGTGTGCAGGTGCATGTGGAGATGGTAACCAGTTCCCATAATATTTTTCCCTAAGTAACCTGCCTCATAAGCATCATGAATGCACTGCTGCAATAACTGCGCAATTTCTCTGTAAGCCCATCGTAAAAAGATATAAGATATGTTTGCCTGTATGGCGTAAGCGGAAATGATCATTCCTTCAATCAGCTGGTGGGGATCACCTTCTAGCAGCATACGGTCTTTAAATGTACCAGGCTCCATTTCATCTGCATTGGCAATAAGGTATTTTGTCGCTGGTGCATCCGGCCCCATCGGAACAAAGCTCCATTTCATGCCGGTATTGAAACCTGCTCCGCCCCGGCCTTTCAGGTTACTGTCCTGCACTAATTGTTGCACTTCAAGGGGTGTCATTTCCTTCAGTACTTTGCGAACAGCGGCATAACCACCCGTCATCTCATATGCTTTGAGATGGAGTGGCGGGCGGCCGGGATGGATATTTTTTGTAAGCGGACGTTCCATTGTATTGCAGTTCCTTACATTATTTTTATAAGCAGCGAATTAGTGAGTGCGTACCTGGCTCACTGTTCACGTATACTTCGATATGATCTCATCCAGCATTTCCACTGTCACATCCCTGTACAGTTCTTCATCTATCATCAAAGCCGGTGCACGGTCACAGCAACCCAAGCAGCAATTAGGGAGGAAAGTGAATTTTTTATCTGTCGTGGTTTCGCCAAATTTTATCTTCAATCTTTGTTGCAATGCTTCATATATTTTTTGATAGCCCATCACGTAACAGGAAATGCTATCGCATAACAGGATCATATGCCGGCCAACCGGTTTCCGGAAAATGAGGTTGTAAAATGTGGCCACGCTGTCCACTTCTGCCGCACTTATCTCCAGGTGCCCGGCAATAGCATCAATACTTTCATCGCTTATCCATCCCCTGTGTTGTTGAACAATTTTCAATGCTTCAATGACAGCCGCTTTTTTATAGGGCACCAGCTCAACCTCATGGTCAATGGCTTGTATTTCAATTGCGGTTAATGGCATATGCATCTTTTATTACCTGTTTATTTGCGTTACCTGTCAATATCTGCCAGTACATAATCCACACTACCCAGTATCGACAACAAATCAGCCACCGTATATCCTCTGCTGATATATGGCACCATCTGCATATGCGGAAATGACGGTGTACGGATGCGTACCCGGTAGGCAGCCGTATTCCCGTCACTGATCAGATAATAACTGTTGGCTCCCTTGGTTGCCTCAATACAACTCATCGCTTCACCTGCAGGAATGACCGGTCCCCAGCTCACATTCAAAAAATGGGTGATCAGTGTTTCAATATCCTGCATCGTGTATTTTTTAAGGGGCGGTGTTGTTAATGGATGATCGGCTTTGTAGTTTCCTTCCGGCATATTATTGAGGCATTGTTCTACAATACGCAGGCTTTGCAACATTTCTTCTACCCGCACTACAGAGCGGTCAAAGCAATCGCCGTTTTGTGCAATGGGAATATCAAAGTCGAACATTTCGTAACCGGAGTAGGGGCGTTTTTTTCTAAAGTCCCATTCAAAGCCACAGGCCCTCAGGCCAGGGCCGGTTACGCCCCATTCAACAGCTTCTTCCTTTGTGTAAATACCAATACCCTTTGTACGGGCCTTGAACAGGCTGTTGCGCATTACCATGTTTTTATATTCACGGAGTTGCCTGGGAAAATAACCAACAAAATCCCGGACCAGTTTATCCCAGCCTTTTGGCAGATCCTGTGCTACGCCACCGATGCGAAACCAGTTGGGGTGCATGCGTCCGCCGCAGATGGCTTCAATGATGTCGAAGATTTTTTCACGATCGGTAAAAGCATAGAACACAGGCGACAGCTGGCCCAGGTCTTGCGCAAATGTTCCTAACCAAACCAGGTGGCTGTTGATGCGAAACAATTCGCACAACATCACCCTGATCACTTTCACCCTGTCAGGCACTTCAATGCCTGCTAACTTTTCTACCGCTAAGAGGTAGGCCAGGTTATTCATAACGCCTCCCAAATAGTCGACCCGGTCTGTATATGGAATATAAGTATGCCAGCTCTGCCTTTCACCCATCTTTTCCGCACCCCGGTGATGGAAACCGATTTCCGGTACGGCGTCTACAATATCTTCACCATCCAACTGGAGTATGATTCTCAGCACACCATGTGTACCGGGATGCTGCGGGCCTATATTCAGGAACATAAAATCAGCATCTTCACTCTCCTGTTGCATACCCCATTCTTCAGGTTTAAAGCGCAATGCTTCCTGTTCCCGATCCTGTTTTTCGTCCCACAATTGAAAAGGACCCATTTCTGTTGCCCTTGCAGGATGTTCTTTCCGGAGTGGATGTCCCTGCCAGGTAAGCGGCATCAGAATACGCTGCAGGTGAGGATGGCCGTTGAAGCGGATGCCAAACATATCATACACTTCGCGCTCATACCAGTTGGCATTTTTAAAAACAGCAGTGATAGAAGGCAGGGAAGGATAGTCGCCCTGCAAAGCTACTTTCAGGCGGACAAAATCATTCCGTTCAAATGAGAACAGGTGATATACGATGGTAAAATCTGCAGCAGGTGTTGCCGCTTTCTTAGTCCTGTCACGTTCATCAATACCGGCGATATCGTAAAGGAGTTCATACGGTTGTTCAACAGCAGCTTTGAGGTATTGGATAACAGGAACGATATTTTCTTTCGATACCCACAAAGTAAGTATCTCATCAGCGGTATGTTGTTGCGGAAAAACATCAGCGCAGAAATGTTGTTGAAGATGCTCCATTATGGTGCTGTCACCCGGCATATGTTAAAGTTCATTTCCAGCTTGTCAACTTACACTCCATCCACTCCGCTGAAGTCAATCATACCCATTCTTTCTTCCCGTTTCCTTTCCTTCATTGAGATAAGTTGAGGTTTAATTACTCCCTGCTCACCAATTGTCCAGCTCAGCGGACGTTTTTCTTTTCCTACGGCTTCCCCCAGCAACATCAGGCCCTGCATAAACGCATCGGGTCGCGGCGGGCAGCCGGGTATGTATACGTCGACCGGCAGAAATTTATCTACTCCCTGTACTACACTGTAGATATCATACATGCCACCGCTATTGGCACAACTGCCCATGGAGATCACCCAGCGGGGTTCCATCATCTGTTCATGCAGGCGTTTGATGATGGGCACCATTTTAATAAAGACCGTTCCTGCAATGACCATCACATCTGCTTCCCTCGGCGTACCGCGAATCACTTCCGCCCCAAACCTGGCCACATCATATTTACTGGTAATGCTAGTAGCCATCTCTACAAAACAGCAGCTTAACCCGAAATGGAAAGGCCACATGGAATTCTTACGGCCCCAGGCCAGCAGATCCTGTACCGTGGTAAGCATAATACTTTTACCAACCACTTCTTCCATGTTGCCAGTACCGGAAATTTTACCGGTTGCATCGTTTGTATTACTTAGCCACCATTTCATCTATTTACTTCTTTATTGTCTTCAATTTATACGCTTTCAGTATCTGCTTAGCATCGGGGCCAATGTTTAATGCACCGATGCCCCACTCATACACTAATACAATCACCAATTGCCCGATAAATACTGCCGCCCCGATATAACCAGGCCAGCCCAATTCCCGGAAGCCCAGCGCCCATAGCATAATGAACACTGCCTCCACATCAAAAATCACAAATAACATGGCCACTAAATAAAACTGTGCTGAAAAACGGAGCCGCGCAGATCCTGTTTGTTCTATACCGCCTTCATAAGGTTTTGCAGTAGCACGATCGTGGTGATGTTGCCCCAGTATGTAGGATAACCCAAGAATAACAGCAAGCAATAGAATCACCACCGTTGCATACAACAGCACAGGCCAAAATGGGATACTATTAATTTCATTTCCCGGCATAGAACAATTATTTCATTGATGCTTACTGCACCAATGCAACATGTATTTGCACAAAAAGAAATGACTTAAATCAGGTACTGACAAATAACCCTTGACACCGGTCTAATATCATCTTCACTCAGCTTGTAATGTAGTGCTCCAGGTTCTTTATAATGAAATCCTTCTGATTGATTATATACTTTACCACATCACCAATAGAGATGATACCAACCAGTTCACCGTTATCAAGCACGGGCAAATGGCGGATGAAATGATGGGTCATCAATTCCATACATTCTTCGATCTTTGTGTCAGGGGTAACAAACACCACGTCGTCGGTCATAATATCCCGAACCCTGGTTTCTCTGGAGGAGCGTCCTTTGAGGATTATTTTACGGGCGTAGTCCCGTTCTGTAAAGATGCCGTGCAATTTCCCGTTTTTATCCACCACGACCAATGCGCCGATGTTTTTATCTTCCAGTGTTTCAAGCGCTTCGTATACGTATTCCTCTGCGTTTACCGCATATACCATATTCCCCTTTGCATGCAATATGTCTCTTACGCAATCCATGGCAGGAATTTTTAGGAGCAACTGCACTGTTAAGTTAATGCTATTTTTTAAAAAAAGAAAGGGAAAAGAGGAAATTCTGGCGGCATCTCTTTTACTGAAATAAATGCCTGGTTTCAAGGCTTTTATGGGTAAGCCAGGGGCCATATTGATGGTTAGACTTTAAGTTCAAGGTCTTTTCTTCCCGAAAGAAACGGAAATTAATATAACTAATAGAGCATCAGTTATTTCATTAGCTGCTCAATGCTTTTTTTCTATTTTGATATCCAAATGTGACCCAAAATATTGTTTACTCGAACCAGCGAGCTTTTCGCCCCCACTGCAATAGTGAGTAGGAAGAAGCCTTTGCTGTTACCACAGAAATTGAGCAGCAGGGTCGCTAAATATTATTATTATATTGATGCCATGAAAAGAATCCATTTAACCTCCTGCCTGCTCATTTTCCTGTTATCCTCCGGATGCAGCCAGCCTGTTAATCCGAATAACACACCTGTCGCCGGCATTGCTTCTTCATTTATAAAAGGCGCCGATATCAGCTGGCTTACTGAAATGGAAAACGCCGGGTACAAATTTTACAATAACACCGGGGTACAGGAAGAATGCATGCAGCTCCTGAAAGAAAAAGGCATGAATGCTGTCAGGCTCAGGGTATGGGTCAATCCTGCCAATGGCTGGTGCAATACCAATGATGTACTGGTTAAAGCGCTGCGTGCAAAAAAGCTTGGACTGAAAATAATGATCGACTTTCATTACAGTGATGTATGGGCCGATCCCGGTCACCAGCAAAAGCCCGCCGCCTGGGCTGGATATGATATCAACGTCCTTGCTAATGCAGTTGCCAGCCATACTTCAGCCGTCATGAACACCCTGCAATCAAATGGTATCACGCCGGAATGGGCACAGGTAGGTAACGAAACCAATGATGGCATGTTATGGGAAGAAGGAAGGGCTTCTGTGAATATGAAAAACTTTGCACAGCTGATCAATAGTGGTTTTAATGCCATTAAAAGCGTCAGTGCATCAACAAAAGTGATCGTGCATATTTCCAATGGGTACGATAATGCTTTATTCAGGTGGATCTTTGATGGCCTGAAAGCAAATGGTGCTAACTGGGATGTGATCGGTCTCTCGTTATATCCTGAAACCAATAACTGGCAGGCTTTGGATGCGCAATGCCTTGCCACTATGAATGATATGGCAGACAGGTATGGAAAAGAAGTGATGCTATGCGAAGTGGGCATGGATTTCAAAGACCCGGTAAACAGCAAAGCCTTTCTTACTGATATCATTACTAAAACAAAATCCGTAACAAATGGCAAAGGACTTGGTGTGTTTTATTGGGAGCCTGAATGCTACAACTGGGTAAATTACAATAAGGGTGCTTTCGACAGTACCGGGAAACCAACCATTGCCATGGATGCTTTCAGTAATTAACACTAACAAACCCCAACCTTCACTACCTGCACACCCCTCATATCCACAAAGTTCATCTCTTCTGCATTGCATCCGCCCTGCACTTTCATCACTACCAGGTAACAGCACGCGTTTGCAGGCTTTTTAAATACCAGCTCATACGCTGGTACTTCATCCTTATAGCTTACCCATTCTGTGCTGATGGTATCTGCTGCCAGTCCGCCTGCCTTATCGCGAAACAATACGGCTATATCAAAATAATAGCCATTGGCTTTCCTTGCATAGTTAAATACAGGATGAAAACTGGCGGTAAAATCAACGCGTATTTTTTGCTGCCTGTTTTGTACAGCCAGCTGAAGGTTATGAACCGGTTTTGTAAGCGGGTACCGAGGGTGCAATTCAAGTTTTTCCAATTGAAGCATCAGTGACAGGAGATCATTGGCACCTGCAAGCCGTGCCCTGCGCAGCATTTCAGGCCAAAGTTCATTGCCTGTACAACCGGGATAATAAGTTTTGAGAAATTGATACACCGGCGACATAGCAGCATTCAATAACCCGGTGCGGCCCGCATTCTTGCTGAGCACATCATTGCATCCTGTCTTTGTAAATGTACCCCTGGCAGCACGGACATGGTTACCATACTTCGAACTCCTGATATAGGTTAGTCCGCCTAACGTGCCCTTTAATTCAACAGCAGCGTGAACAATCTTTGCCATTACATCAATTTTAAAGTGTAATTTTAATTACACTCAGGGCTCGAACCTAAGATAGGTTATTTTTTAATGAAGCAGCACTGTACAACCAGCAAATAAGCTGGTATGAGCATAAGAGCGTGCAGTTATTTTAGGACAAGCTATTACAGAGGCCTTATAGAGACATTATAGGGACCTTATAGAGACCTTACAGAGATATCATCATAACCTTATAGAGACCCCGATCTAACCTTATAGAGACCCCGATCCGGGGTAGACAGCGAGTCAATCCGTACTAATACTATGTACATTCCATGTTATCTCCCATACTATAGGCAACCACTCAACCTTTCATCAAATGCAATGGTATCCCATCCCATGCGGGGAACAACTGCCTGTTGTCATTGATCTTTAAATGTCCGTTGGCCACTGCGCTGAATACGGAACGGAAATCGGTGCTCACAGGCAGATCACGCCCATCTTCCAGGTCTTCTTTCGCCAGTGTTTTAATGTTATGGTATACTTTACCTCCCTGCACATCATTGCCTAATATAAAAGAGCAGCTGGCCCGTCCATGATCGGTTCCGCCTGTTCCGTTCTGGTAGGCGGTCCGGCCGAACTCTGTCATAGTCATGACAGTCACTTCATCCTGGTAAGCAGCAAGGTCTTTCCAGAATGCTGCAATGCTGTCGCCAAAGTCTTTCAGGTTACGTGCCAGCACACCATTGGCAGTGCCCTGGTTGTAATGCGTATCCCATCCGCCACTTTCAGCAAAAGCTACTTCCATACCCACTTCCATCTTTATCAATGTAGCAATCTGTTTTAATGAATTACCCAATGCCGATGCAGGATACACAACACCTGCAGCGGGCTGGTAGTTCCTGATATTGTTTACGTTCAGCATTTTGACCGCGTCAAAACTTTCCTTTCCGGTGCGGTTCAGTACCTCGCTTGATGTTTGATCGTATAACTGTTCAAACGATTGGGCCGCCATATTTGTTGCTGCCGGGTTGCCGCGCATCTGTATGGCAAAATCCTGCAGGTTACTGATGGCCAGCGCTTCCTGGTCGCCATAAAGACTGCGCGGCAACGCACCGGTAATACTTACGGCACGGAATGGTGTGGCATCATGTCCCATTAACCCTACTGCCCTGTTCAGCCAGCCGCTGGCTGTGCCCTTATTAAAAGGTGTGCCGCTTTCCATATAATCCTGCGCATCAAAATGGCTGCGGGTAGTATTCGGGCTACCCACACCATGCACAATTGCCATGTGCCCTTCAGTGAAGAAAGGCGACAGGCTTTCTAAGGAAGGATGCAGCCCAAACCTGCCATCGAGGTCAATCATTTTGCCTTCCGTCTGTGCCGGGCTCATGTATAAAGTTGGCCGGAGCATTTTCAGGTTCGGATCTGTATACGGACTCACTGCCATCAACCCATCCATCGCTCCCCGCTGAAAAATACAGACCAATACTTTATTCTTTTTATAGGGCGAAAGGATCTTCCTGCTGTCAGCAGCACGCGCAACAAAAGACGGCACCCCGCCAAAGCCGGCCGCAAACAGCGCCAGCGCGCCCGATTTCATGAATGCCCTGCGATTGATCATACAATTATATTTATCATTAAAAAATCATCGCTCCTAATCCGTACAATTCGCGCTAATTAGTGCAATTCGTGTTACTCCGCTTAATCCGTGCCAACCTACTTACGCTGAAATTCCGGCGAACCAATAATAATCCCTGCTACCTGTGATACCATCGCATTGTTGCCCGCAACATACGTCATGGCAATGGTATTGGTTTTCTCATTCAAAGTTGCTTTTTCATTGATTTTTTTTGCCAGGTTCACATCACGCACCATGGCTGTTAAACGCCTGATGTTTGCTTCATGGTTTCTTTCCGGCAACAACAGCTTGCTGTACACTTCTAAGGCAGCATCCGCACTTTCGGGTTCATGATTATTGTTCAGCCCAATAAGGTTCAATTTAATACCCGGTATTTTCTCGGTTGCAAATGCCAGTCCGAAATTCATCCGGTTCAGCAATGATCCCGTATTGATCCAGTAAGCAGCCCTGTCAGGAAAACCGGTGGGTGCCTGGTAGTAATAAAACCGTTGTCCCATTTTCATGCACCAGTTATATACCTGGAAAGGTTGCTGTACATCGGCATCAGTAGCACGTATGGCGCTGATGGCAAACTCGAAAGGAGATTTTATTTTTTCGCGGAAAGCATGGTCATCCCAAAATTCCCTGCTGTTGACCATTGCAATAATGACTGACCTGATATCACCTTTGCTTTGTAAAAAAACACCCGCCATTCTATTCACGAGGTCTGTAGATGGCGTATCAGCTACAAAGCGCGTTGCTATTTTTGTACAGATGAATGTTGCTGTGGAAGAATGATTGGCCAGCATGTGTAAGATATCCATGCCTTCTTTGTAACCACCATTGGCAGCAAAGGTTCTGCCAAGGATTGTCTTCTCTCCTTCATCATGTTTATTAGCCCGGAACAGAAAATCACCCTCCCTTACAAATCCCTGCTTTTCCATTCGTTCTGCAGCAACCCTGTCTATTATTTTTTTAGCCAGCCCGTCGTTATACAAGGGCGCCGGACTCCAGCCAGTCAGTGCCCTTGCCAGTTCTGTTACATCTTTCTGCGTATAGCCGCCATCCACTCCCAATGTGTGCAGTTCCATGATCTCGCGTGCATAATTTTCATTAAGCCCCTGTTGCTGTTTTACACGTTGCATAGGAGCGGCTCTCTCCTGTTTCCTGCTCAGTTCATTATTATTGCTTACACTCGAGGCATTATCAAGGTATTCCAACATGGCTGGATGTTTGGCAGTGGCTACCAGCATCGTTTCAAAATTGCCCAATGCATTGGCACGGATGGCATCACGTTCATAAGTAAGTACAAACTGTTCGCACTGGTTCTTGGTCAGCGATACATTGAAATGATTGAACCAGAAATCTGTCATCACTTCCTGCAACTGGTTCTGCCCGTATGCCGACCGGATAATTTTTTGATTGATGAGCTGGCGTTGCAGCTCCTGCATCGGCTTATACCCTTCCTGGGTCATGAATGCACGGAGCTTATCCTGGTATTCTTTTTTGCCCGCTGCCTGTACTGAATCTTTATTGACAACATTCTTCCTCACTGCCATGCGTAACACCTGCCCGCCATTGAGGTAAGTATTGACAATGCTGTCATTGTTCAGATCAAGTGCATCATAACCGGTGAGGCGCTTTGCAACTTCTTCATCAGGCAGGTTAGCTTCCAATTGTTGTTTCAGCCATTTATCAGGCCCCATCTTCATTACTTCATCAATCTCCCCGGGACGGATGCCAAATGTAAAACGGCTCAACAGGTGCGCAGCCGCCTGCCTTTGTGAAAGACCCATTTTCCTGTATGGCATATTGATCCTGGTTCCGGCGTTATGGTTGTTTCCTTCTGCAAAGGCCGACAGCACTGTCAGCACAGCACCTACTGTAAAGGTTTTGTACATCCGGCTTAGTTTCATAAGGGCGATTTGGGAATTGGATGATCCCGAACAGGAAAGGTTTAAAAGCTACCCTGTTTTCTTCATCGCCACTTTGTACAACATCAACCCCATCAGTGCAAAGAAAGCAGCACCTAACAAAAAATAACCATCCTGCGTTAACCCATGCAGCAGGTTGTTTTCGAGGCTGATCTTTTGCAGCAGCCGTTCACCGGCATCCGACCCTGCCACAAAGGCAATGACCACACCGGCAACGGCGCCCCCTGCCACTAATCCCGTTGCAAACAGGCTTCCCTTACTCAATTCTTCTTCTTCCGGATTCGTCTGCAGCTTTTCCTTT
>JBHAFM010000147.1:0-2644 GCA_041856175.1 Sediminibacterium sp. | reverse complement strand
TATGCCGATATCAGTATTGCTGTAAGCACACCGCGCGGATTAACGGTACCGGTGATGCGTAACGTGGAAAGCCTTGGAATGGCCGAGATAGAAAAGAAAGTAGTGGAACTTGCCGGTAAGGCAAGGGACAGCAAGCTGACTGCTGAAGACCTGCAGGGCGGTACTTTCACGATCACCAATGGCGGTGTATTCGGCAGCCTCATGAGCACACCGATCATCAACATACCGCAAAGTGCTATCCTGGGTATGCATAAAATACAGGAAAGACCTATGGCGATTAACGGCCAGGTGGTGATACGCCCCATGATGTATCTGGCGCTGAGCTATGACCACCGCATTATAGACGGTCGTGAAAGTGTAAGCTTCCTTGTCCGTGTGAAGGAATTGCTGGAAAACCCCGAACTGTTGTTGTTCGGAAAAGACCCGGTTAAAACTTTGCTGGAAGTATAACACCGTGAACCTTAATAACTAAAACTAATAGTTTCCTAAGCCCGCCAATTTGCGGGCTTTTTTTACTTTAAGGCTTTTCTTTATGTATATTAGATTTATTAAATTCAATATCATGAATCTACGATCATGTATCCTGGGTATTGTTGGTTTACTTGCGTTTTCTTCCTGTGAAAAAGCTTATACGCCTGGCGACATAAATCCACCGGCTCCGACAGGTTCCTCAAACGGAAGTTTGCTGGTAAAGAATGTAACGATTGCAAATACTTTTGGTTGGGTGCCCTGGATATTACCGATAGTACCGCTTTTACCTATACAAACGGACGTGTCACAAATATTTTTGATTACAGAAACAAACCCGGTAGTATATACACACTCGCTGGCAAAATTGAGTATACGTATGACCTTTCAGGAAACATGAGCATAGCTAAAATATATTCATAGTCAACTATTACGGCAAATGATACCCTTACAGTAACATTGCTCTATGATGATAAAAAGACAGCTTTGCAGTTAGGGAATGAAGCCCACCTTTCAGGGATTGGCCAGCTGACAGCAAAAAACAATATAATAAAAGCAGTATCAGTATCAGCTGATGGCAAAACGACAGACACCAATATGTCTACCGTTATCTGCCAGTATAATGCCAATAATTTCCCAGCATCCGCTGTCATCACCCAAAACCCAGGTGGCATCATTTCAAAAGCTACCTATTACTATCAATAGGACTTTTACCAGGATAAAATTATTATGCCGCTGCTAACCCCGGTGGCATTATTTTTATGTCCCGGATGAAGTATGCGAACCAATATATAAAATCGGCTGCGGCTATTATTGACCAGTATGATGGGGCAATACCCCTGGCTGCTTTCTTAAAGAATCATTTCTCACAGAACAAAAAATATGGCTCTAAAGATCGAAGGCATATCTCACATCTCTGTTATTGTTATTACAGATCAGGGCATGCACTTAAGTCACTGCCGGTTGAACAAAGCATACGGGTTGCATTATTTCTCTGCCAGCATGAACCGGGCGAGTGGGCTGCCTTATTTGAACAGGACTGGTTAGATCAGTGGACGCCGGTGCTGCAACGAAGGGTTGATTTTATAAAAACAATTGAACCCACTTTTGCAACAACAGCTATTTTTCCACGGGCCGATGAACTGAGTAGTGGTATTGACGCAACTGCTTTTGCTGTCTCACATTTGATCCAACCCGATCTCTTTCTGCGTATCAGGCCCGGGCAGGAGGTGTCTGTTATAAAGAAGCTGACAACTGCATCCATACCCTTTCAGCAATTATCAGCCACTTGTCTTGCCCTTCCTAATACAAGCAAAATAGATGCAGTTATTGTCATCGATAAAGAAGCTGTGATCCAGGATTACAGCTCTCAGCGGATAGCTGACTTCCTTCAGCTCACCATGCACCACGTGCCTGCCCAGTCAACAGGTTCGCCACTTACCATTTGGGATTGCTGTGCCGCCAGCGGCGGAAAATCCATCCTTGCAAAAGATGTCCTTAAAAATATTTCGCTTACAGTCTCCGATATACGCCCTTCTATCCTTCGGAACCTTGCACAACGTTTTGAAAAAGCAGGGGTCAAAAATTATCACTCATTTGTTGCAGACCTTACAAATCCGCAATCCACAATCCGCAATCTGTCATCTAAACTCATTATCTGCGATGCCCCCTGCAGCGGCAGCGGCACCTGGGGAAGAACCCCCGAACAGTTATACTATTTCATACAAGACCGGATAACTGCGTATGCTGCATTGCAAAAGAAAATCGTTGGCAACATACTTCTGCATCTTTCAGCAGGCAGTTACCTGTTGTACATCACCTGCTCTGTCTTTAAGAAGGAGAATGAAGAAGTGGCTGCATGGATAGCAGCAGATCCATCCATCAAACTGGTAAAAATGGAATTGTTGAAAGGGTATGATAAAAAAGCCGATTCGATGTTTGCGGCCCTGTTTATAAAATCAGTTTCCCCCGCTGAATGATACCCCCGCCGATCACGTCATTGCCTTCATAGAAGACAGCGCTTTGTCCGGGTGCAATGCTTTTAACATGCTCATAGAATCTTGCGCGGATACCCTGATCATCATGGTATAAATTACTGAGCGCGCCCTTGTCCTTGTAACGGATGCGTGTCATCGCTTCCATACCGTCGGTAATGCCATCGTATTTGATCCAGTTG
>JBHAFM010000146.1:0-48134 GCA_041856175.1 Sediminibacterium sp. | reverse complement strand
TTACAAAACGCTAGCCATTATGAAGCAAAAAATTACTTTCTTTCGAACATGGTTGATCCTCTCAGGAGTACTTCTCTTTTTTGTTGCACAAGTCCAGGCACAAATGATCACCGGCCGGATTATTGCTGAAAACAACAACCAGCCATTGCAGGGTGCCTCCGTGATGGTAAAAGGAACCAGCAGGGGAACACAATCTTCAGCCGACGGAACCTATGCTATAAAGGCTACAGCTTCGGATATACTTGTTTTCAGCTACAATGGTTATGCAACTCAGGCAATCCCGGTTAAAAACCTGACCAGTTTGAATGTGTCACTGAAAATTCAGGTTCAGGCACTTGGCGAAATAGTTATTGTTGGTTACGGCACACAAAAGAAAGGTAATGTTACAGGTGCGGTTGCATCGGTTTCGTCTAAAGAGATACAGAAATTATCGGTTGGTAATGTCGCCACTGCACTTCAGGGAAGAACCCCCGGTGTAACAGTTCAGACAGATGGCGGCGTTGCCGGCGCTGCTGTAAATATTGTTATCAGGGGAGCCAGTTCATTAACGAATGTTGCGCCATTATATGTGATCGACGGCGCTTTTTCTTCTGATCTGAGTGCTGTGAATCCCAATGATATTGAAAGTGTTGAAATCTTAAAAGATGCTTCCTCTGCTGCAATTTATGGATCACGGGCAGCAAATGGGGTAGTATTGGTTACTACCAGAAAAGGCAGCTCAGGTAAGACAAAGATCAATTTCAATACCAGCTATAGTGTCCAAACGCCTTCAAAAATGCTTTCTTTCCTGAATGCCAGGCAATATGCAGATCTGATGAATGGTGTTTCCGATGCGGCAGGAACACCAAGGGCTTCCTTCAACGATGCCCAGTTTAATCCATCTGTTGACCAGGATTATCAAAAGCTATGGTTTAGATACGCGCCTATGTATAATGTTGGCGTTGATATTTCCGGTGGTCAGAAAGACGCTTCGTTTTATACAAGTTTCAATTATTTTGACCAGCAAAGCCTGTTGGTAAATTCCGGGTTTAAACGCTACGACTTCAGGTTAAATTCAACCCAGACCCGCGACAGGTTTAAAATCGAAGAATCTTTTTCTGTCAACAGAAATGAGAACAGGCCTAACTATGCTTATGCATCTTTGAATAGTGGTTTTACAATACCTACGATTGCCAATATCAATCCTGACAACACACTGATTGGCATCAATTCAAATGGATTTAATACAGGTAATTCAAACTATTACGTTGACAAAGGCGGTGTCAACCTGTCAAACTCTGTTGCTGCCGGTGCATTGTCGGCCTGGCTGGAAAATACAACAAACTTTACCGGCAGCGCCAAAGCAAGTTATGAGATAAGCAAAGGCCTTGTCTACAGCCTGGGTTTAAGCGGCAACTATTCAGTTAGCAACAACCAGTATAATTCGCCCAATTACACATTGACCGATTTGACCGGTGTAACACAGTTTACCCAGCAACGATCTTTGATGGAGAGCAGGGGCGAATATTTTCAATATGCCCTTGATAATTTACTCTCCTTCAAGAGAGAATTCAAAGGTCATGATATAGATGCACTACTGGGACAAAGCTGGTTATCAGAGAAGAACAGGAATATCATCAATACTTCTGGTGACAATAATTTTCCTAATAATGCTATCACCATCCCCCAGGGAAGTGTTTCAGCTTCAGGATCGGAATATAGTTCGGCCTTGTTATCGCTGTTCGGAAGATTGAACTACAGTTACAAAAGCCGCTATTTACTTTCCCTGAGTGCCCGTAATGACAGATCAACAAAATTCTCTGACGCCAACCGCTCTGGCCTGTTTCCCTCGGTCTCTGCGGGATGGAATATCCACAACGAACCCTTCTTTTCATCCAATTTGATCTCCCTAGCTAAGATAAGAGCCAGCTATGGTGAGTTGGGCGCGAATTTTATCCCTCCCTATAGTTATTTTTCTACTGTCAACTCCACGATACCCGTGATCTTTGGCAACACCAGGCAATATGGCGCTGTGACGCAACTGGCCAATTCAAATTTAAAATGGGAGACTTCCAAAACAACCAATATTGGTATTGATCTGGGCATCCTGAACAACAGGATCACTTTAAGCGTGGATTATTTTGTTAAGAGAAATATTGATTTGCTGGCAAGCCTGACGCCGCCACCATCTTCGGGACAAGGACTGTACAATGGTTCCGCCGGTTCTGCCGTTTATAACTCTGCCAGCATTGAGAACAAAGGCCTGGAAATTTCATTAGCCTATCATAAGACGGCAGGCGCTTTTAAGTATCATGTAACAGCGAATGCGGCACAAATAAAAAACAAGGTCATTGCACTGGGCGATAATGTATTGCCGATCAATGGTTATCCTATGAGCGCTTTTTTTGGTGACAGACCTACCATCACACAGCCCGGATTACCGGTTGGCGCGTTCTGGGGATACCAAGTGAGCGGCATCTATCAGAATGATGCACAGGTAGCCGCAGGGCCGGAAAAAGGCAGCGGCAAGAAGATGGGAGATTTAATATTCGCTGATCTGAATAACGACGGCAAAATTAACAACAGCGATAAAACAATGATCGGCAGCCCCTTTCCGAAGCTGGAGTATAGCTTGAATTTTTCCGGTAATTATAAAGACCTCGATTTTACTTTATACATCATCGGATCCTATGGAAACCAGCTATTCAACCTCACTAAATATGCCAGCTATTTTCAATTGGACTATGCTAAAACTACCGATGCACTCAACGCATGGACACCACAAAACACCAATACGGCCAGTCCGCGGTTGTCTGTCAATAACCGGGTAGGCGGGAATGCGCTTCCCAGCAGTTTTTATATTGAAGACGGTTCTTATTTGCGGGTAAAAAACCTGCAGATCGGATACTCGTTTCTGAAAGAAAAGTTTAAACAACTTCCGTTTAACAAGATCAGGGCTTATGCAGGGGTTCAGAACTTATTAACGTTCACCAAATATTCCGGTTATGATCCTGAATTGGGATCAGCAGCCGGAGCACTACCCGGACAAGGTACTGATGGCAGGGGAACCGGCTCCAATGTATTGTTTAACAGGGGAGTGGATGCAAGGAATTATCCACGCGACAGAACATTCAGCATAGGGGTACAGGCTTCATTTTAACAGAACCTGCATACATCAAAAGCATAAAGTAATTAAAAAATAAAAGTAATTCAGATGAAAAAGTCAATATACCTATTCCATATACTTGGCCTCTCCATTGGTTCGATGCTGTTATTCGGTTGTCAAAAGAAGCTTGACAGCTATTCAGTGAACCCAACCCAATTGTCGGTAAGTTCATTTTATAAAACACCGCAAGACGTGAATCTTGCTGTACTGGGCATTTATGGCTACGTAGTTACACCGAGGAGTTTTGGTTTGGAAGGAAAGAATGCCATGCTATTAAGAGGCGATGAAATGTCTACCGCAGCGGATTATGGAAGGATCGGACAGCATACGGTAGATGGTACTTTTTATACCAACCAGGAACCCTGGCAATTCATGTATGTTGCACTCTACGCAGCGAATGATGTATTGGAGCATATATCCAATGTTGCATTTAATGATGCCAAATTAAAAAACGCTTACCTGGGAGAAGCGCTCAGTCTCAGGGCTTTTAGTCATTTTGCTTTACTGATGAGCTACCGTAATATTAAATTGTACACTGCTACGCCTAAAACAGCAGCAGATTACCTGAAGCCACAGGCGCCGCCTGCAGCCGTTTGGGATTCTGTTATTGCAGACTTGAAAGCGGCAAAATCTTTGTTGCCGCTGAAAGGTTACTGGACGGGAAATAACCTCGGCAGACTCACTGCCGGATCGGCTGCTGCACTGCTGGGTAAAGTTTATCTCTACAAAGCAGGTATTGAAAACCAGGCTGCCTATTATACATTGGCGGCTAATGAATTCAGTGATATCATTGGGGGAAAATACGGCGCATACAGACTGGTAAATAATTATGGTGATAATTTTGACGTTGCCAATGGCAACAATGATGAGTCGCTGTTTGAGTTTCAATACAAGGGTGATTTAGTTAATATTAACTTCAATCCCGGCACATCCAGCTCCGGTGTATGGTCAGACGGAAGAGGCATCGCTCCCTGCGGGGCTTTCAACGGCGCCAACGAAGCAATTGTGCATGATTGGGTGCTGAATGCTTTTAAACAGTCTGTTGATGCGGGTGGAAATATTGATCCCAGGGTATTCAACACGCTAATATTTAATGATCAGTCGGTGCAGAAAAGACCTGGGCAGGGTGTTTCGGGTTTTGCAGGCCAGGTGCAGCCCGCTTTATTGATCACTAAATATGCTCCTAATTATAATGCCACAAATAAGAAAGGAATTGACTTTACACTTACTCAGTCACAGTTCAATGCGTCTGCCCGTGCCAACGGTGTTAACTACCGCTATATACGCTATGCCGATATTTTACTGATGTATGCCGAAGCCGTTATACAAAGCGGATCTACACCCGCGGGTGGCATTACACCATTGGCTGCCATCAACCAGGTAAGACAAAGGCCTTCTGTAAATATGCCGGTTCTTACCGGTACGCCAGACATGAATACGATTGAGCAGGAGCGGATTCTGGAGCTGACAGATGAAGGTCATCGTTTTTATGACCTGCTTCGCTGGGGTAAAGTCGCCGCCAGGTTTGCTTACCTGGAAAGTACAGACCCGAACTTTAAAAAATATGCTTCGTATAATCCTTTTAAGAAAGGGAAAGATGAATGGCTGCCGATCCCTTCCACCGAGCTTCAATCAAATAAGAACATGATCAATAACCCAGGTTGGTGAGTGCTGCAAACAAATACTTTACTTATGAAAATCCATTTTGTAAGGAGCTGTATCGTATCTGTAACACTCCTGGTGGGTAGTTTTTCTGTCAGTGCGCAGCCGCGTCATAACGGCATTTTACTCCCGAAAGCATCGCCATGCAGAACGGTAGTAACGCAGCACCCTGTTTTTATCAACAGGACAACTGATCCGGTACTTGAGATCCGTTACCGGAGGGCTGACTTTATGGATAGCCTGTATGGCGTTTTCAGCATTGAATCATTACACAACATTCAAACTGTTTTCCTTTCTAACAGGGCAAATAGTTGTGATTCATTGACACTGATCGACAGTGTCCGGTCTGCTGACATGGCTTCAGGTACTTTCAGGTTTAAGCTGCCTACGATATTCACTTTTGAGGACTCTGTTGCCTTGGTTATTACCATAAGGCTCAAATCAAACCTTGCATTGGCAAAAAATATCAGCGCCAGATTTACCCGGGTAAAATTTGCAGAGATGGACCAGCCCTTTTCCTTGCCAGAACAGGAAAGCCCCTGGAACAGGTTGCCCATCGGTAAAGTTGTGAGGGATGTTGGAGAGGATGGGGTGCATACCTACCGCATCCCTGGTATTGTAAGCACCAATACCGGGAGACTGGTAGCCGTTTATGATGTAAGGCATCATTCGGTATGGGACCTGCCCGGTGCGATCGATATTGGCATGTCTTTCAGTGATGACGGGGGCGCCAGCTGGAGTTCTATGAAAATAATCATGCACAGGAATAATGAGGGGAAAATACTGAACGGTATCGGCGACCCTGCCATTTTAGTGGATAAGCAGACAAACAATGTATGGGTGGCAGCACTCTGGAGCAGGGGAGACCATGGATTTCTCAGTTCGGGGCCCGGACTTACTCCCGATGAAACAGGCCAGTGTGTACTAACCTGCAGTCGCGATAATGGCAATACCTGGGATACCATCACCAACATCACTTCGCAGGTAAAAATACCCGAATGGAGGATATTTTTTCAGGGCCCTGGCAGCGGCATTTCACATACAGATGGAACGCTTGTGTTCCCGGCTCAATTTAAAAATGCAGCCGGTATTCCTTACAGTACGCTTCTTTACAGTAAAGACAAAGGCGCAAGCTGGCTGGTTGGCGCAGGCGCTTCCCCGGGTACTACCGAGTCTGCAGTTGCCGAACTGAGTAACGGTAAATTGTTGCTCAATATGCGTGACAACAAAGGGGATTTCAGGCATCTCGCAGTTACCGGCAACTTCGGGAAGAGCTGGGCAGGCTATGGTACTCCATCCAATCGCCTCATAGACCCTATTTGTATGGGCAGTATGATCTCATTTCAGTACAAAGGAAGAACTGTCCTGGCTTTTTCAAATCCCCATACACAAAAGGGCCGGCATAACCTGACCATACAGTTCAGTTTAGACGACGGCAAAAGCTGGCCCCCGGAATACAACATACTTGTAGACAACAGGTATTTCTATGGTTATTCATCCCTGGTTGACCTGAAAGACAACCGGATCGGAATTTTGTATGAAGGGAAGCGGGATATTCTATTTACTTCCTTTGAACTGCCCCTGGGTATCCCTGCGGCAGTTTCGCAGTAACCCCTTTGTTACCAGGAAGACTCTATGGGTTATCTATGGTTTATAGTTATGTTAATACCGGATAGAACCCGGGTACCATTTGGAATAACTACATGGATAAAGATATTATGCTTGTTTTCGGCCCGGTACTTGATCTTCTGAAAGGCATGTACGGACTTGGTATTATTGCGGTTGACAGTGAAGCGCAAATGAAAGAATTGATTGCGCATGACCCTGCATCCAAAATAAACGAGTATGAATTTTATCCAATGATGGCAGTGACGCCACAGCGATTAGGTATGTAGTTGGAGCAAATATCCGATAATTACCTGTAATTCGTTATTGTGAAATTAGTACTAAATTAGTATAGCCTTAAAGTGGATAATGTTTCATTTCTTAATGGGATACCATGAAAACACGTAACCAAATTTTACGGGTAACACTCTTTTTTTTACTGTTTGCAGGTTACTGGAATGAGGCGCACGCACAAGACACTAAAAAGGAAAGAGAGGCAAAAACAGAGGCGGCCATCAGGAGTATGGTAACAGCCCAACAGTATGTTTTCAAAGCACAGTCTTCTCTTTCCATGAGTGGCAGTACCCGCCAGTTAACTTCTGAGTATAGTGTAATAGTATCCAAAGATTCCATACTGGCCGATCTTCCTTATTTCGGAACAGCCTATAGCGTACAAATGGCGGCATCAGGCGGGATAGACTTTAAATCAAAGAAATTTGAATATACCCTTAAAGAAGAAAAGAAAGGTGGTTGGAATATCATGATCAAGCCAAAAGACATACAGGATACGCAGCAGTTGTTCCTTAACATTTCTAAAAGCGGGTACGCAACCCTCCAGGTAACCAGCAATAGCCGGCAACCTATTATATTCAATGGATACGTGACAGGAGTAACGAAAAGAAGCTAAAAAATGGTAATAAACCTGTATACCTTTCTGGTATTAAAACAGGAGGTTTTGCAGCTTGTCAATATTTGTGATAACGATTTTTCCTTCTTTGATATAAATTCGGTTTTCTGCTTTAAAATCGCTCAGTGTTCTTATCAACGATTCGGTTGCCGTACCGATGTAATGCGCAATATCTTCACGCGATATTTCAATTGGATTGGAGCCGCTGCTTGTATTGTATTTTTTATGCAGGTCTACTAATGCTTTCGCTACCCGTTTCCGCAACGAACTATAAGCGAGGTTTAATAACCGCTCTTCTTTTTCTTTGACATTTTGTGTAATTATATGGATGAATTTTGCCGCAACACTGATATCTTTATAGATCATCTGCAGGAAATCTTCTTTAGGTATTTGCATGATCTCGGCATCTTCGAGAATTACAGTACTGTCGGTATAATTATTATCTTCTATCAGGGCATGATACCCGATAAAATCTCCTTCACTGAAAATATCGGGGATATATTCTTTGCCGTCTTCGTGCACGCGAACTCCTTTTACTTTCCCTTTTACAAGATAATATAAGTACCTGGGACGCTTACCCACATAGTAAAGTGTTTGCTTTTTACTGTAGGGCTCAATGCTGTATTGTTCTGCCAGGTGGTCGAGTATGCCGGTGTTTTTAATGTCTTTCAGAAACTGGCTGATGCCTGATTGCGACATAGCATATTTATGGTCAAGTACCTGTATTTTTTTGAGCCGGACCTCAATGGCATTGAGCAATTCAATATCTTCAAAAGGTTTAGTGATATAATCATCTGCCCCCATCTCCATCCCTTTTCTAAGATCCGTCCGGTCGGTTTTAGCAGTCAGGAAAATAAAAGGGATATATAAGGTCTCGGGGTTCCTTCGCAGCAGGTGCAACACGCCGTATCCATCCAGTTCCGGCATCATAATATCGCACACGATCAGGTCAGGCTTTTCTTTTAAAGCAAGTTCAACACCCTTTTTTCCATTTTCGGCTGTTACGGTTCTATAGCCAGACATTTCCAGGATTTCTGCTGTATTTTCGCGTATATCTGTATTGTCATCGATGACCAGTATCGTTTTCATCGTTCAGGTTGGTTTACAGGAATTGAAATAGTAATAGTTGTGCCTTCATTGAGTTCACTTTGTAGCTGTACAGTTCCCTGCAGCAGGTCGGTATAGCGTTTCACAATATGAAGCCCAAGCCCTGTTCCTGCGATATTACTTGCGTTGGCTCCACGGAAAAAACTAGAAAACAGGTGATCGATGTCTTTTTTTGGAATGCCTATTCCTTTGTCGCTAACTGTAATATTGGCTTTCCCGTTCTCAACTGTGGCCGCTATCCTGATAGGACTTCCTTCATCCGAAAACTTAATGGCATTCGTAATTAGGTTGATGATAATATTCCGCAGCAGCTTTTTGTCAGAATAGATAGTCGTATTACCATGATATACAGATAACATTTGCTGGTCTTTTTTAAGCAGGCCCTTCATGTCCTCAATGGTCTCATTTGTAAACTCTTTTAGGTCGAACCCGGTAATATTAGTGGTTACTTTCCCCTCATCTAATTTACCTAATGAAAGGAAGTCCTCCAGGATATCATTTAAATGCCGTACAGAATGTTTGATCTTGTCAATATGTCGGTTGCGTTTATCCTGTTCTTCAGTTGTTTGATATTTTGCAAGCAGTGAAGCAGAAGATAGTACGGTACTAAGCGGCGTTCTGAATTCATGTGAAGCCATCGAAACGAAGCGGCTTTTTATTTCATTCAGCTGTCTTTCTTTGTCCAGCGCTTCGCTTAGCTCTGTCTGTGACTGTTCCAGCCTTTGCAGGGCTTCTTTCAGGATAACGGTCCTTTCTTCTACTTTTATTTCCAGTTCGGCATTAAGTTTTCTTATCTCACTACTTACTTTCTGTAATTGTTTTTGCTGCTCCAGCATGTTATGCTCAATCTCTTTCCGGTGTGTGATATCCACGATAAAGGCAATCACAAATAATTCATCTTCTTTTTTGTAATGGCTGAGGCTAACTTCTACGGGGAGGTTGGTGCCATCTTTTTTTCTTCCAAACAATTCCCGGCCTTGCCCCATAACACGGTTAGAGGGTTTTTGATGAAATCCTTCTCTTAAAAGCTGGTGATGTGGTTTGAATTGTGAGGGGATGAGTATTTCAACAGGCTGGCCAATGATCTCATTGCCTGCATAACCAAACATTCTTTCCGCGGCGGGGTTTACCAGTACAATGTTGCCATGATGCCCGGTAAGTATAATACCCTCCGTAGCATTCTCGAACATTGATGTCATATGTGCATGGTCCAGCATACTGAAAAAAAATTCAATGCATAATACCCGTAAATATAATAAAGGATAAATAAAAGACGTAGGATATCTCCTTTTAAGAACCGGGCAGTCAGGCCAATAATTCTTTCTCAATCTCTATTGCCCTTGGAAAAAGGATATCATTCTCAAGGTATAAATGCTGCGTAAGATCATTATCCAGTTCCTGTAATTTATGAAAAGTGACCCGGTGGGTAACGCAGGCTTTATCGGGTATAGTGTAATCGTTTGTCAGTCTCCGCATTTGCTGCAGTAATTTATTTATCACATCGTGTTCCTGCCGCATGGTGACCTGTAATGGTTTACGCAATGTTTTTACGAGCAGGCTGGCATATGGCTCACGATAGAGATGGGCATTGCTGATCTGCCTGATATAGGGGAAAAATGTTCCTTCTTCGCTGAGTAAATGAGATGGGATATCTCCATGAAGTTTTGCTACGATCTCTTGCAGAGGCTGTAACTCAGGGAATTTCTTGAGATGTCCCTCCATAAAACGGGTTACATATTCCAGCGCCACAGGTACGGCGGTTTTGAGGTATTCGTGGTGTACATTAATGATAAAATCGATCAGAAAATTGGTACTCCAGTCATGAAACCGGAGGTTATTGGAAAACTGAACGGCTCTTGACGCTTTTGTAAGCTCCCGGAGTACTTCGGTCACATCCAGGTCCCTGGAAGCACAAACCATTTCTAACGGCCATTTGCCACCGCAACAGAACTCAATATCATATTTCAGGAATACATCGGCTGTGCGATAATCATTTAGAACGATATCCGTTACTGAGGTCGCTTTGTTAATTGTAACCGGTTGTGAGAATTTTTCGTCTGACATTTGTTATTACTTTAAAGGATGGTTTGAAAAGTTATCGCTGTGTAATGAATACGTCGTACCGCATGAGCTAATCAGACCGTGGCAATACTCCTGATAAAGTCAGGCGCATCTTTTTTCATCAGGTCACTTAAAACTGTTGTTGCCAGCAGATTAGTCCATTGTTTTCGTAACGATTCAATTTCATTGTGCAAGGGACAGGGGTTGTATGTATTGCACTTACGGAACCGCAATACACAGGAATCGGATCTTTTTATTCCTTCTGTTAACGAAACTATTGTTAACAGGGAGGTTTGCAATGTCGCCTCATTAATAGAGAACCCACCATTATGCCCCTTCTCAGAATTAACAATCCCCTCTTTTGCCATCAGGCGCATTACTTTACCCAGAAAATAACGTGGTACTGTTAGCGCTTCTGCTATTTCGTCCAGCTGTATTTTCTTCTTTTCTTCATTCAGAACCGCCACATATAAAACGCCACGCAAAGCATAGCCGAAAGATTTGGAAAACACCATAAAAACAAAAGTACCCGCCTCCTTTTGCCGGCCGGCTGATTAAGATCATCAATATCTCTGATGTTTGTCATCCTGAGACGATGCGGGCTGGAATACTTTTGACCCATAAAAGACAACAATGTCCTTTGATCTAAAGTATTGAGACGGCTACATTGGTATTAGATGAAGGCTGACCTTCCTTTTATTAAACATTAAAATTGATCAAACATGAAAGTTATCAGACCGCTGACAATTGTTCTCATCTGTGTAACCCTCTTCGCTATTGCCTGTACAGAGGGGGTGAAAAAAGACGAAAAAACGGTGGACATTCAGGAGCTGACCAAAAACCAGCCTGAAGTTCATGGTGCAGAATTGAAGGAAAGCGACGTTATTGTTTCCAATCCACTGAATGGAGAATGGGTGAGTGCCGGGAAAGGTTTTTATGAATTGAAATGCCAGTCCTGCCACAAACTAAGCGAAGAGAAGCTGGTAGGCCCGGGTTGGAAAAATGTGACCAAAAGACGGAAACCTGTCTGGATCATGAACATGATCACCAATGTTGACATGATGCTTGAAAAAGACCCGGATGCACAGAAACTACTGGAACAATGTTTAGTAAGGATGCCTAACCAGAATCTTTCCAAAGAAGAGGCCCGGAAAGTGGTTGAATTCATGCGGAGCAATGACGGCGAAAGATAAAGCCTGTAAGAACCAATGATAACGGGTGAATAAATGAGCAAATATTTTTAACTGCTAAACAATACAAATATGAAATTTCCTTCCATTAAACCCCTGTTCACCATTTGCCTGGCAGTGGTTGGCTTTTTACTTATACAAAGCTGCAAGCCCAAAGGATCGCAGTCTGCGGTTAGCGGCGATGCTGCCTCCAAAGTATATGTTGCTCCGGGAAAGTACGATGAGTTTTACAATTTTGTTTCCGGAGGATTCAGCGGACAAATGTCGGTGTACGGAATACCCTCCGGCCGTTTATTCCGCGTAATACCAGTTTTCTCGGTAGACCCTGAAAAAGGCTATGGATACAGCGAAGAAAGCAAGCCAATGCTGAATACATCAAATGGTATTGTTCCCTGGGATGACCTGCACCATATTGCTTTGTCGCAAACAGACGGGATGCAAGACGGACGATGGGTTTTTGCCAATGCCAACAATACCCCCCGTATTGCGCGGGTTGATCTGAAAACCTTCCGTACCAATGAGATCATCGAAATACCTAATAGTGCAGGTAACCATTCTTCGCCTTTTATTACAGAAAATACGGAATATGTAGTGGCGGGCACCCGTTTTAGTATACCTATCGGAGATAAGCAGGACGTGGCTATTAATACCTACAAACAAAATTTTAAAGGGACTGTCAGCTTTATTGCTGTTGACAAAACATCTGGTGAGATGAATATTGCTTTCCAGATACTTACACCCGGTGTCAACTTCGATCTGGCGCACGCAGGTAAAGGGAAATCGAAAGACTGGTTCTTCTTCAGTTGCTATAACTCTGAAAAAGCAAACACCTTATTGGAAGTCAATGCGTCGCAAAAAGACAAAGACTTTATCATGGCGGTAAACTGGAAAAAAGCCGAAGAGTATGCCAAAGCCGGCAGGGGCGCGAAAAAAGCAGTAAAGTATGCGCATAATAAATATGACGAGAAAAAACACATGGCTACTTCCACCATCGAGAACCAGGTATTGGTGCTGGATCCAAAGGATTGCCCGGATATGGTTTATTTTATGCCCTGCCCGAAATCACCTCACGGCTGCGACACAGACCCTACAGGTGAGTACATCGTAGGCAGTGGTAAACTGGCAGCCACCATTCCTGTATTCTCTTTTACTAAAATACAAAATGCCATTGCTGCCAAAAACTATGATGGCGAATACGATGGTATTCCAGTATTAAAATACGAAGCGGTATTACATGGTGAAGTACAGAAACCAGGTCTTGGACCTTTGCACACTGAATTTGATGATAAAGGGAATGCCTATACCTCTTTCTTTGTATCATCTGAAATTGTTAAGTGGCGGGTAAGTGACCTGAAAGTGCTGGATCGTGCGCCTACTTACTATTCTGTTGGGCACCTGAGTGTTCCCGGGGGACCTACTAAAAAACCATGGGGTAAATATGTTATTGCATATAACAAAATCACCAAAGACCGTTATCTGCCTACTGGCCCTGAGCTTGCACAAAGCGCCCAGTTGTACGATATAAGTGGGGATAAAATGAAACTATTATTGGATTTCCCTACAATTGGAGAGCCGCACTATGCTGAAGCGATCCCTGCTGAGCTTATTATGAAGAATAGCCAGAAAATCTATAAGATCGAAGAGAACGCAAACGCTTATGCAGCTAAAGGAGATAAGTTTACAAAAGTGGAGCGAAAAGGAAATGAAATACACGTGTATATGACAGCTATCCGTTCGCACTTTACACCGGATAATATTGAAGGCGTGAAATTGGGCGAGACCGTTTACTTTCATGTTACCAACCTTGAACAGGATTGGGATATTCCGCATGGCTTTGCAATAAAGGGAGCCAACAATGCCGAATTGCTCATCATGCCGGGCGAAACACAAACATTAAAATGGGTACCTGAGAAAGTGGGTATCTTCCCGATGTATTGTACCGACTTCTGTTCTGCATTACACCAGGAAATGCAGGGATACATCCGTGTCAGCCCTCCCGGAACCAATATGCCGCTTGCTTTCAGCACCGGTACAAACCAGCCCGCTGCTGAAACAACACCGGCCAAACCCTGATAACCTGAAGAAACGGATTTAAACCTATGATCATGAACAACAGATTGAGCGTTGCTTCAAGAATTCTGGTGGCCTTTGCATCGGGAGCCCTGATTGTTGTTTTCTTTTTGCCCGCCTGGCGTATCGACCTGTTTGCACCGCAATACCCGGAAGGGCTCACGATGAATATCTGGATAAACGGATTGTCGGGCGATGTGAGCGTGATCAATGGTTTGAACCATTATATCGGCATGAAACATATTACGGCGGGCATGTTCCCGGAATTTAAATTCCTGCCCTATGTAGTTACTTTTTTTCTGTTATTCGGAATGACCGTTGCGATTACAGGGAAAAGAAAATTTCTGTTTATATATCTCGTTCTAACCGCTGTTGGCGGTATACTTGCCATGTACGATTTTTACCAGTGGGGATATGATTATGGACATAACCTGGATCCCAAGGCCCCAATACAGGTACCGGGATTTTCATACCAGCCGCCGGTTATCGGCCATAAAAGATTATTGAATTTCGATGCCTACTCATTTCCCGATGTGGGCGGATGGGTGGTTATTGCGGCAGGCACACTGGCATTTACAGTATGGTTTTTAGAATGGTACCGGCATCATAAGAAGAATGGCAAAACCGGTTTCACTGCTGTTACGGCTTTCCTGCTGCCGCTATTTCTTTTTACTTCCTGCACTACAAAACCGGAACCGTTTCAACAAGGCAAAGATGTTTGCAGTTTCTGCAAGATGGACATCGGCGATACCCGGTATGGAGGCGAGCTGATTACTAAGAAGGGACGGATCTATAAATTCGATGACCTGCATTGTATGATTGCCTTCCTGAGATCGGCGTCGGTGGAGGAGAAGGCGATTGCCCAATTTCTCGTTATCAACTTTCAGAAGCCCAATACATTCCTGGAAGCAGATAAGGCCGGCTTTGTCATTAGTCCTGTACTGAAAAGCCCGATGGGTGGCAATGCAGCAGGCTTCGAAACAAAAGAAGCTGCAATTGCTTTTGCGCAAGGTAAACAGGCTGAAATTCTTGACTGGCAGTTGTTGCCTGATAAATTGAAATAATGCATGCGCTTAGCACTTCTTATATTATTGCTGTTTATTCATTACGCAGCTTCTTCACGGGTCATTGTAGCCGGCTACGGTCAGCCGGTAAGCAGCCTCACAGAAGCGGTGCGTATTGCTAAAAATGGCGATAGCATTCTGCTGAAGAATGGTGTGTACAAGGAAGGGAATGTAGTTATCCAAAAAGCCATAACCCTCATGGGTGAGGGCAATACGATACTGGATGGTGATCACAAGGATGAACTGCTTACGATCAATGGTAACAATATTACCGTTAAGAAAATGCAGTTCCGGAACGCCGGTTATTCGTCAATGAACGACTTCGCTTCCGTTAAGGTCATAGACGCCAGCCATATTCTGCTGGAAGAAAGCATTATCCAATATTCTTATTTTGCCATTCATATCTCCAATAGTTCCTATTGTACTATCCGTAGCAATATCATTATGGGTATTCCTAAAACGGAACAGATGAGCGGTAATGGCATTCATTTATGGAAGTGCCACCATGCGCTGATCGAGGGCAATCGTATTACCGGTCACAGAGATGGCATTTATCTTGAATTTGTTACCGAATCGATAATCCGGAAAAACCTGAGCGAGAAAAATATCCGGTATGGGTTACACTTTATGTTCTCACACAGCGACCACTACATCCAGAATGTTTTTCGGAACAATGGTGCTGGTGTTGCAGTTATGTTTTCAAAGAAAGTAAGGATGGAGGGGAATCATTTTGAAGCGAACTGGGGCGGATCTGCTTATGGACTCCTACTCAAAGAACTGTCAGACGGATATATAGGTAATAATATTTTTGTGAAAAACACAACGGGTATTCATATGGAAGGAACCAGCCGTATGGAGGTAGTGAAAAATACGTTTAAAAATAACGGCTGGGCTATTAAGGTACAAGCCAGTTGCGATGATAATACCTTTTACCACAATAATTTCTATGGAAATAGTTTTGATGTGGCCACTAATGGTACAATGATGTTGAATAAATTTTATAATAACTATTGGGATAAATATGAGGGATATGATATTAACAGGGATGGCATTGGCGATGTGCCTTACCACCCGGTAAGTATGTATTCGATGATCATTGAGCAAACCCCCAGTACACTTATGCTGATGAGAAGTTTTATGGTATCGCTGCTGGATAAAACAGAAAAAGCTATACCCAGTCTTACCCCCGAAAACCTGGTTGACCTTCAACCGGCATTAAAGCCTAATAAATTATGATACGGATAGAAAACCTGAAGAAAAGATTCAAGAAGCTACAGGTTCTTGATGATATCAGTGCCCTGTTCTGCAGCGGCCAGGTGGTATCATTGATCGGCCCCAACGGGTCTGGCAAAACCACACTGATCAAAAGCGTTCTTGGTATGGTAAAGCCGGATAATGGAAAAATATTTATCAACCAGCAAATGATCAATGACGACCCGCAATACAGGAATCATATCGGCTATATGCCACAGATAGGCCGATACCCGGACAATATGAAAGTAGGACAGTTATTCAGGATGCTCAAAGACATAAGAATGAAAACGGAAGAAGATCTGGATACCGATCTGCTGGTAAAATTTAACCTGGTTTCTATTTTTGATAAACCTATGCGTACGCTTAGTGGTGGCACACGTCAAAAGGTAAGCGCTGCGCTGGCTTTTTATTTCAATCCCGGCATATTGATCCTCGATGAGCCAACAGCCGGCCTTGATCCGCTTTCTTCCGAAATACTGAAAGAAAAGATCATTGCGGAGAAGAAAAAAAACAAGCTCATCCTGATCACCTCGCATGTGCTGAGTGACCTGGATGACCTGACTACCCACGTGATGTACCTGCAGGAAGGTAAGATGATCTTTTTAAAAGATGTTGCGCAATTGCAGCAGGAGACCGGAGAAGGAAAGCTGGGTAAGGCAATCGCCCGCGTTATGGGAAGTGAAAAGAAAGGGGCATTATGGATTGATGAAGTGCTGGCTAAGAAGACAGCGGATAATATAAACTAAACAACCATGCAGAAGCTATCCCGTTATGTTTTATATGATATCCTTCGCAACAGGGTTGTCATTATATATACCTTATTCCTGCTGCTCGTTTCCTTCAGCCTTTTTCAATTGGAGGAAAATAACAGCAAGGCTATTATGAGTCTGCTCACGATTGTACTGATCGTTGTTCCATTGATCAGTATGATATTTACCACCATCCATTATTATAATTCGTATGAATTTATTGAACTGATGCTGTCTCAGCCGCTGAGCCGGACCAGGATATTACTGAGTGAATATTGCGGTGTTGCTTTATCATTATTGAGTGCGTTCCTCCTTGGAGTAGGCATTCCTGTTATCCTTTTTGCCTTTGACGCAACAGGGCTGTCTTTATTGCTTACGGGCGGCGCGTTGACACTTGCTTTTACTTCCATAGCGTTTCTTGCGGCTGTAAGAGCGAGAGATAAAGCAAGAGGTATTGGTACAACGCTATTGCTCTGGTTTTATTTTGCATTGATCTATGATGGCCTGGTAATGCTGATTCTGTTCACCCTGAGTGATTACCCGATGGAAAAATTCACACTCCTGCTTTCTGCGCTGAACCCGATCGACCTGGGCCGTATTTTTATTATGCTAAAAATGGATGTGAGTGCATTAATGGGTTATACCGGGGCCCTGTATAAAGATTTTTTTGGGAGTGGAACAGGAATCGTATTTACACTGGGCATCATGCTTTTATGGATCACTTTACCGCTATGGCTGGCAGTGAAAATATTCAGAAGAAAAGATATGTAGACCGGTCAGCTTCTCTGGTAACAAAACCAGCATGCAAATGCGGCCGGGGGAAAAATGCAACTGGCTGCCAGGAGCCATTTATTAAAAGCGGGGATAATAAAGCCTGCAGTTTCGCCATAAGCCTGTAATGCCAACAGGAGTTCAGTAATGACCCACGCTGCCACAAACCACGACTGCGCTTTTTTCAGTATGGTGTTTGGTAAATTGTTTTTATGCATAGCGCCGAGCACAAAAAAGGAAACAAACCCAAGCAGTACGAGGTGCAGGTAAGCGATGATAAAGTTCCGGTGAACAAAAGCCATATTGGCTATGGCCGGAAACGTGCCAGCCAGTTGCAATATGATCTTTATTGCAAACGAAAAAAGTGCCAGCCTGATCATCCAGTGCAGTTTCCTGTTGGTTTTACTGTCAGAAATACCGGACAGTAAAAAAAACAATGCCACCAATTGTAATAATGCACCTATTCCGCCTACTATATAAAAGAAAAACGGCGGGTGACTCCAGAGTGTTGACAGAAAATAAGCGGGAGCACATGCGCTATTCAATAAAACGAATACCCGTTTTCCATGCCTCGTTCTGTCATCCCCGATTATCTGGTAAAGTACCCCCAGCAGCGCAAAACAGAACCAGCCGTTATACTGGAAATGGAGATAGAAATAAATGACATTCGCATAAAGCGGTGTTCCGGCTTTACCCATTGCAATGAGCGGAGCTGTGGCAAAAGGCCCTGCAGCGGAGAGAACAAGGTATACCAGTCCGGCCAAAAGAAAACGCATGGCCGTAGTGTTCCTGTTAATATCCTTCACCCGCCAGATGGCTACCGCAAGATAGAAGGAGGCGAGGACAGATAGCGTTGAAAAACTGATGCTGACAGGAGCATAACCCTGGAAAGGGAAACTGAGCAGCATGCCATAGGAAGAAAGCAATAGCAAGGCTGCAATATTACGCCAGTGACGGTATGAGATATTTGCCCTTAGTTCTGGAAAGTATTTCATGATCAGTACAAGCAATGCTGGCATTACCCAGCCGCCAAAAGCAAAATGCGAATGACTGTGCAAAATGTTCCTATAATATGGAACGGTCAGTCCAGTTATAGGTACGGAACGAAGAAAGAGACCGATTAGTGTTATAAGGGAAAAATTGAAGAGCGAGAACCGGTAAATAGTGCGCTGCAGATCGGGGACTTGATTATTTATCTTTTCTCGGTTAGTATTCATACTGCAAAGAAACTATATGAAGAAGAATTTTAACCTGCACGCATCAATATTTTAGATGATTAAAGTTATGTCGGGTATTGATACAAGTATGGATTTTATCTGGCTAGTTCCAATACCTTTTGCCTGCACTAATAAATCGGTAAAAGAGTAAAATTAATAAAAGTAAATAAATACTTTTATTTAAAATTACCACTATCTTTGCAGTATAATCATTTCTTAAAATGTAGAAGCCATGAACACAATAATTGAAAACATCCTGAATGTAACCCTGCTGGAACCACGGCAGAAGCACCCCACTATTTTTGTTCGTTTTGATGAACTGAAAGAGGGTGAGACCCTGACCCTTCATAATGACCATGACCCCAAACCGCTGTATTACCAGCTCCTGGGCGAAAGGGGTAATATATTTAACTGGGAGTACCTGGAACAGGGGCCGGTATGGTGGAAGGTAAATATTACCAAACGCATCACGGGTGAAAGCGATGAGACATTGGGACAAATTGCCGCGAAAGACCTGCGTAAAGCGGAGGTCTTTAAAAAGTACGGTCTCGATTTTTGCTGCGGCGGAAAGAAAACCGTTAAGGAGGCTTGTGAAGAGAAAGGACTGGATGTTACCAAAGTTGAACAGGAATTGCAGCAGGCCGATAAGCAACCTGCAGCCCGCCCCCTGCCTTACACAGAATGGAGTTCTGATTTCCTGGCAGATTATATCATTAATACGCACCATGCGTACGTCAGAAAAGTATTGCCGGAACTGAGAGGGTATGCTGCTAAGGTAGCCGGTGTGCATGGCGCGCAACATCCCGAGTTACTATCCATTCAACAGCTGGTGGAAGAAGTGAATGCAGAATTATCGGCCCATATGGTGAAAGAAGAAAAGGTATTGTTTCCTTATGTTAAACAACTGGTAGTCTCCACCAGCCAGTCATTACCTCTACAGGCCGCCCATTTCGGAACTGTGCAGAGTCCCATTAACATGATGGAAATGGAACATGAGATAGTAGGAAAAGCGGTTGAAAAAATAAGAAGCCTTAGTAATAACTTCGCATTACCGGAAGATGCCTGTGCAAGCTACAGCCTGTTCTACAAAATGCTGGAGGAATTTGAAGATGACCTGCATACGCATATACACCTCGAAAACAACATCCTTTTTCCAAAAGCGCTGGAACTGGAGAAACAATTGAATGCTGCGTAAGTGGGGATACTTAAACGCTGTGCCTGCTGCTGTGGCAAACAACCTGACTAATCATGAATATTAATGCCAATACCAGGATCGCTGTTATTTTAAAACAAAGGCCGGAGGCGCTGGAAGCGATTATAGGTATCAGCCCTAAATTTGAAAAACTGAGAAATCCCTTTCTCCGGAAGTTAATGGCAGGCAGAACAAGCATTGCCATGGCCTCAAAGCTTGGCGGCTGCACCATTGCCGATTTCTTTGCGAAATTAAAACCATTGGGCTTTGAAATTGACGATGGAGTGCTGCCTGCTACGGAGGGGGAAAAACAGGTGCCTGGTTTTATTGCTGCCCTGAATGAAGCACAGGTTATTGTGCTCGATGTGCGTCCGGTCATTGCTTCCGGCAAGGACCCGCTTTCCTTGATCGTTGAAAAGGTCAAAACCATCCAGGCGGGACAGGCGCTGAAGATTATCAACAGTTTTGAACCAACCCCATTGATGCATTTACTGGGAAAACAGGGTTTTGAATCTTTTGCTAATGCGATCAATGATGACTTGGTGGAGGCCTGGTTTTATAAAAAAACGCCTGAACCCCTGGCAGTGCAACCGGCAGCAACCGATGCCGCTGCGGGTTGGGACGCGGTTCTTGCACAATATAAAAATGCCATGCGGGTGATAGACGTTCGTACGCTCGAAATGCCACAACCGATGCTCACCATACTCGATGCACTGGATCGCATGGAGGTAGGAACTGCATTGTTCGTTTATCATAAAAGAATACCGGTTTTTTTATTGCCGGAGTTAATGGAAAGAAAATTCGGATACCGCATCAAAGAGATCAGCGACGGGGAAGTACACCTTTTAATTTTCAGGAACTGATATGACTGGGACGCCTTCAAATATGATCCCTGTTAAAAGCACGTCTCATAAAGCAGTCATTCCCTTTTACAGTTATGCAGCCTTGTCGTTTTTAGCAGCGGCAACTCTTTTGTTATTTTCTGCAGACGCATTTAACCAACATTATTTTCATCCGCATACCCTGGCTATTACACATCTTATGGCGCTGGGCTGGGGTACTATGATTATTCTTGGCGCCAGTCACCAATTGGTACCCGTACTGATAGAAGGAAAATTATACAGCAATATATTGGCCTATGTTTCTTTTATCCTGGCGGCGCTGGGTATTCCGTTGCTGGTATATGGTTTTTATACTTTTAACATGGGTCCGGCAACGCAATGCGGCGCCGGAATGATCAATGGGGCTATTCTTTGTTACCTCCTTAACCTTATCGCTAGTTTTGCCGGAAGCAGGAATGAGAATGTGCACGCTGTATTTGTTTTCACAGCGGCATTGTGGTTGTTCTCAACAACACTGGTCGGACTTTTACTGGTATGTAATTTCAGCAGTAATATTCTGCCGGCAGACTCCCTGCATTATCTTTCCATGCATGCGCATATGGGCATCGTAGGCTGGTTTTTGCTGCTGGTCATAGGTGTTGGTTCGCGGCTGATACCTATGTTCCTCATTTCAAAATATACCAATGTGAAATTGTTGTGGCGGGTATACCTGCTCATTAACAGCGGATTGGTGGCATTTATTATTCTCTTCCTGTATTACCGCCGGCCGGCTATTTACTTTATTCCGGTTGCTGCAGTGCTTGTAGCTTTACTGTTGTTTGGGTATTATTGTTACCAATCTTACAAGGCGAGGATACGCAAGCAGGTGGATGACCAGGTTAAGATATCCATCCTTTCCGTTTCCATGACCGTATTCCCTGTGTTGATCCTTATTGTGCTGATCATCGGATTGTCATTGGCTATGGAAAACAGCCGGCTGGTGCTGGCGTATGGATTTGCTGTTTTCTTCGGCTGGATCACTGCCATTATCATGGGTATGACATTTAAAACACTGCCTTTTATTGTATGGAATAAAGTATATCACCAGATAGCAGGATTGGGAAAGACGCCTAATCCCAAGGATTTATTCAATGAGAAGATCTTTACAGGCATGTCTCTCGCTTATCTTGCAGGCTTCCTCCTGTTTACAGCAGGCGTTCTTTGCTCTTGTATGGCTGTAATAAAAATTGCTTCTTTGCTCCTGTTCCTGTCGGCATTATTGTATAATTTGAATGTTGTAAAGATCATCATACACAAACCCCGGACAACATGAATGTTATTACCAATAACAATATTAAATGTACCATTGCGCTGGCGTCATTACAGCATGTAATGGATCCGGAAATAGGGCTTAACGTGGTGGATCTTGGATTGATTTACCAGCTTGATTTTGATGAGACCGACAGAAAGATATATACATCCATGACATTAACAACACAGTTCTGTCCCATGGGCGAATCCATCACTGATGGTGTAAAGCAGGCACTGCAGGCCACATTTCCCGGCGATGGGGTAGAGGTGCGGTTGACATTCGATCCGCCCTGGAACCATGCCATGATATCGGAAGAAGGACAGAAATTTTTAAATGAATAGGGTATGTTGAATCTTACAAGTAAGACGGCAGTTAAAGCTGTTATTTATCTTGCTTCACAATATGGATCGGGAAGCAATGCCGGAATAAAAGAAGTTGCTGAGTATATTGATGCCAGTGAACATACGGTAGGAAAAATTCTGCAATCCCTTGCCAGACAAAATGTAATCAATAGTGTCAAAGGGCCTTCTGGCGGATTCCATATTTCCAAGGAACAATTAAAGCAGCCGGTTATTAATATTGTTGAAGCCATTGAAGGTAAAGCATTGTTCAAGGAGTGCGGACTGGGGTTGAACCAATGTTCTTCATCACATCCCTGCCCCATACATGATGAATATAAAATGGCTCGGGACCTTATTTATAAGTTGTTTACAAGTAAAAAGATAAGCGATCTTTGTATACCTGTTAATAAAGGCATTGCCTATTTAATAGGATAAGACGTAAAACAACTTTTTTTGGAAAAAATCTGAAGAAAAGGGCGGATGCCAATGAGATTTATATTGCCTTACTGAAGAGTGACCTGTTCAATAAGGAGCGATCCCGTTGCAGGTGCATATCAAAAGCACTGCACACATTACGGATAAAATAGTGCCCTTTATCGGTAAGTGCTAATTGTTTCTGATCATATTCCACCAGGCCGTCCACTGCCATCTGCCCAAGTAATGGGAAGCTGTAGGTTTCCAGCAGGGACAGGTGTTCCGGGCGAAATTTAGTAGCACCCCCGCAGGAAATATCTTTGATGTATTGCCGGAAAACAAGGTCCTCATCATTCAGGAAATAACCGCGCTTAATGGCAAGCCGGCGTTCATTCATAGCATTATAATAATCGTGTAACGTTTTTTCATTTTGCGCAAACGCGCTTCCGATATCGCTGATAGCCGATACACCTAATCCAAGTAACAGATCACTGTTCTGTGTGGTATATCCCATAAAATTCCTGTGTAGTTTGCCATTCTTCTTGGCTATATAAAGATCGTCGTGCGGCAATGCAAAGTGATCCATGCCAATATCGCGATAGCCGTTTGTGAGTAACAGTTCCTGACCTTTGAGGTATAGCTGAATTTTTTCTTCCGGTCCGGGTAACTGCGATTCATCAAATAAGCGTTGCCCCCTGCTTGTCCAGGGTACATGTGCGTAACTGTAAAATGCAATCCTGTCGGGCCGCAGGCTTATCACCTGGTTAATGGTCTGCTCTAAGCTTTCAAGGGTCTGAAGGGGGAGGCCATAGATAAGGTCGAAATTTACGGAAGCGAATCCGGCAGTTCTAGCCTCTTCTGTTACATGCTGTACATGCTTAAATGGCTGAATACGGTTGATGATGCGTTGCACTTCCGGATCAAGGTCCTGCACACCATAGCTGATGCGCCGGAAACCCAATGAAGACAACATTTTCAGATGTTCTTTGGTAGTATTGTTCGGGTGACCCTCAATACTGAATTCATGCATGGGGTGAATAATGCTGTTTTTAAGCAACCTTTTTACAAGTTGCAACAGGTTAAGGGGAGAAAAGAAAGTGGGCGTACCGCCACCCAGGTGTATTTCCCTGATAATAGGCGTCTGTTTCATCAGCCCCCGGTATAGTTTCCATTCTTTTTCGATGGCTGACAGGTAAGTTTCTTCTACGGAATGGTTGGTGGTTATTTTTTTATTGCAGCCGCAGTAAGTGCAGAGCGACTCACAAAAAGGGAGGTGAATATAAATGCTCATGCCATTGGTCACATTATGCACGGCAAATTGCCCGGCAAACATTTTCTGCCATTGGTCCATTTCTATTTCATTCTGCCAGAAAGGAACAGTGGGGTAACTGGTATATCTTGGAACAGGCTGGTTATATTTTTTTATCAACAACGGGTCTATCGAAGTATTATCTAACATAAAACAAAATTATCCGGACAAACACACAGCAGGCATGATTAAAGTTACCGGGATATGAGATATTGATCATCCCCCTGTCGTGTTACAAAGTATAATACCTGATATGTGTCAGTAGGCAGGGTGACGAAAATCAGGTCCCCAAAATACTTTAAATCATCCTCCCCGCAGGAAGCAACCGATATTTTTGCACCGGATTATCAAAAAACGCTTATGGATACTTCAAAAGACAAACCATTCTTCCCTGCCGGGGCCATTGCATTTTTTATTGTACTGGTCATTTTTGCCCTTTTATTCTGGTATGGCATCTATTTCTTAATGATTGAAAGAAACTAAATAAAACAACAGCTAATGGCAATAGATAAAATTGAAAAAAGAATCATTCTTTCTTCCATGGCATTAATGGGCCTTTTTGTTTTTTCATTGCTTTATGCAATGAAAAAATATAAAAGTAATATACCGGAATGCCTGCCGTACAACAAAGCGTATACGGAACCCAAAGTAACCAAGCTGGATGAGAAAACATACCAGGTCTTCTCCGTTGCTTCGATGTGGCAGTTTCAGCCTTCTGAAATATATATACCGGTAGGCAGCGAAGTGGATTTCTACCTCACTTCTAAAGACGTGGTACATGGGTTCAACATTGCACAGAAAAATGTGAACATGATGGCCGTGTACGGAGCGATCAATAAAACAACTGTAAAATTCGATAAGCCGGGCGTATATGATATTGTCTGCCATGAATTCTGCGGCGTTGGCCACCAGAACATGCACGCACAGGTGATTGTAAACTATCCCGATGCTAAGTAAAAAACCAACAGGCTATGCAAGTAACAAAGACTTTTAAAAGGATTATTTTTCTTGAACTGGCTATACCGGTTGCATTATTGACCATTGGTATCTATCATGGACTCATGCAGACGATCTACCGGGCCGGCGTTTTACGCGACACTTCATTTATGAAGCTGAATTATTACCAGGGACTCACTTTACATGGGGTGATCAATGCTATTGTGCTCACTACTTTTTTTGCAGTGGCTTTTGGGCATGTTACCATGACTTTTTACCTCAAAAAAGAGCCCAATAAAAAACTCATGTGGCTGGGCTTTGTGTTGATGCTTAGCGGAACACTCATGGCTGCCTGGGCCATGCTTGCCGGGAAAGCTTCTGTATTATATACCTTTTACCCCCCACTGAAAGCGCACCCATTGTTTTACCTGGGGACAGCTTTACTGATCGTTGGTTCATGGGTGCCTTTCTTTAACTGGGCGGTAATGTACAATAGTTGGAAAAATGAAAATACTGAAGTGAAAACTCCGTTGGCTATCATTGGTACGCTGGTTAATTTTACCATCTGGTTTGTATGTACACTTGCGGTTGCATATGAAGTGCTGGTATTATTGATCCCATGGTCTATGGGCTGGACAAAAGGGGTGAATGTGAACCTTGCAAGAACGCTGTTCTGGTTCTTCGGACATGCGCTGGTGTATTTCTGGTTATTGCCGGCTTATATTATGTTCTACACCATCCTGCCAAAAATTGCAGGCGGTAAATTGTACTCCGACCTGGCAGGAAGAATTGCATTGTTTCTCTTTCTTTTGTTTTCTATCCCGGTAGGCGTACACCACCAGTATAGTGATCCTACTATTACACAGGGAGTAAAATTTTTCCAGGGTATGCTTACCTATGGAGTAACCATCCCAAGTTTTATTACGGCGTTCACACTTGCTGCTTCACTTGAATATGCAGGAAAGCAAAGAGGCTCCAAAGGTTGGTTTGGATGGATGCTTAAGCTGCCTTATTTCGATGAAACCAAGTACCTATTCTCTTATTTTATTGGAGGATTGATACTATTCATCTTTGGTGGGGTGACCGGTATTATCAATGCTTCCTATTCGCTGAACAGTGTAGTACATAATACTGCATGGCTGCCGGGGCATTTTCATATGACAGTAGCGGGACCAGTATTCCTGGGTATAGTAGGCATGAGTCTGTATCTCTATTCTACCATGAGCGGCAAAAAGGTATTTATGCGCAAAGTGGCTACTATTATTCCATATGTATGGGTAATAGGAATGCTGATATTTTCTTTCGGGATGAGCTGGGGCGGGTTACGGGGCGAACCAAGAAGAACCAATCTCGGGATCAGTTACCTTGATCCTAAGAATGAATTGTTCCGAAGTGATTGGGTACCTACTACCACAATGGCCATGCTTGGCGGCATCATCATGTTTGTTGCAGGTATGTTGTTCATTATTGTTTTTTTTGGAACAATACTGCGTAAAAAAAGTGAAGCCGGTGTATTGGAGATTCCTGTTAGTGAAGCGTATCACGATGAAGCAAGAGTACCCCTGTTCGACAAATTCAAACCATGGATTATTACCATGATCATCGTCCTGGTGCTTGCATATATACCGGCATTGCTGAATGTAGATAAAAACAGCGGACCCAAGGCGCCACGGTTCACTATTGATAACCCGGTACCGATGGAACCCGGCAGTAAATGAGAAACAGGTCAACCATATGGCTTTTTGCAGTCCTTGTTTTTGTTTTGCCGCTGGCCGGCTATGCAGTGATGAACTGGTATGAGAACAGGATGCGGGTATTGCCCATACTTGGGCCGGTTACCGATAGCGCCGGCAGTAGGATGGAACATACTATTAGCGATTTTGTGATGGAAGACCAGGACGGGCAGACGGTGACAACGGCGGACTGGAAAAACAGAATAATAGTAGCCGATTTCTTTTTCACACATTGCCCGGCTGTTTGTCCAAAACTGACAAAAAGTTTGAAAAGAGTACAGGAAAGTTTTAAAACGGATGAATTGCTTCTGTTCAATTCGTTCTCTGTTGATCCGGTGAGAGACAGTGTTACAGCATTAAAGAGATACTCAGACCGTTTCAGCTTAGATACACATAACTGGCACCTGCTTACAGGCGATAAAAAAGAGATATATAAACTCGCACGCAACAGTTTCATGGTAGTAGCTACAGATGGTGATGGTGGTCCGGAAGATTTTATTCACAGCGAAAAGCTGGTATTGATTGATCGGCAAAAAAGAATCAGGGGCTATTATACCGGAACAAATGATGCAGAAGTAAACCAGCTAATTCAGGATATAAAAAAATTGAAAAATGAAAACTAAAAGCTTATTCTTGCTATTGCTGATGACAGGTATTACCGGAGGAGTTGTATATGCAGATCCGATTGAAGCAGGCAAAGCCATATTTTCAACCCGTTGTGCGGCTTGTCACAATGTCAATAAAGTGATCATTGGACCGGCATTGGCAGGGGTTGATCAGCGCCATTCGATCGAGTGGATCGTCAGTTTTGTGCATGGTTCACAATCAATGGTTAAGGCAGGCGATAAAGATGCGGTAACCCTGTTTGAAAAGTTTAATAAAGTTCCTATGCCCGATCATCCCGATCTGAAAGAGGAGGACATCAAAGGCATTTTAACTTATATTAAATCTGAAAGCAAATCTGCCGAAACTTCAGCGGCGCCTTTTGCAAAACCAGGTAAAAGAAGGGCTGATAACAGGCCGTTGAGCAAGGATGACGCTTATTTTTTCATTGCGTATCTTGGAGCAGTGGCTATGCTCATAAGAGCCCTGGTTTATGCAGTACAGATCAACACCTACATCAGGGAAAGAGAAGCAGCTTTGATTCTCGAGACGGATCACGCCACTGTCATTCAGATTGAACAGGAGTCACGCGCCTGATATTGTAAAAGTAAATGCCTGTAACTGTGTTTACCTGTTGTTTTTTAAGAAGGCAACTATTTTATCTCTTTCGCTTTCAGTAAGCAGAGCCCTGGTTTGCATGTGCATACCAATTGTTTCCCATTGTTCCGGTGAGAAAGATGATGGTGATGGTGTATTGTGGCATCTTTGACAGTCCCCCCCACAATTGCACACCTGACTTAACAATTATATTTCTTTTTTGTAGAGGCGCAGCTATTCATTATGGATACAGTAATTATACCACATAACACAGCAAAGATCCAGATTGGACGATTGTTGTGTATATTGCAGTTATGGAACAGTTATTTGTCTGTCTAAGCAAAATAGACATACTTGTTGTTAATAATGAAACAGATGAAATACCTCCCTAGATATATTTTGGCAGTGATTGTTTTGCTCGCTTCCTGTGGAAAGAAAGAAGCACCTGTTGATAGCAAGCCACCAGTAAACCTTGTTGTAACGGCAACGGTAAGTACTGATAACAGTGGTAATGTATCTTTTGTTGCAGCTGCAACCAATGCGGTGAGTTATGAGTATGACTTTGGAAACGGCGTTTTTAAAACGGTGCCTTCCGGCATGGTTATTTATAAATATCCATCATCGGGTACTTATACGGTCAATGTGATTGCCAAAAGCGCCGGTGGGCAAACGATATCCAGGTCGGTACAGGTCACAGTAAGCGTGGTTCTTTCGCTGGTTTGGTCCGACGAATTCGAAACAGCAGGCGCACCTGATCCTGCTAAATGGGGTTATGATATTGGTACAGGCGCCAACGGATGGGGAAATAATGAACTGGAATATTATACCAACAGGCCGCAGAATGCAGCTGTGGCTAATGGTGTATTGAAAATTACTGCCATCAGTGAAAATTATAGCGGCAAAGCGTATACTTCGGCCAGGTTATTGACAAAAGGAAAATTTTCCTTTGCGTATGGCAGAATAGAAGTGAGGGCAAAACTGCCGGCCGGTGCAGGTACATGGCCGGCTATCTGGATGCTGGGAGATAATATCAATACTGCGGGCTGGCCTGCCTGCGGCGAAGTAGATATTATGGAACACAGGGGCAGTGAATTAAATAAGATCTATGGAACCCTTCATTATCCCGGACACTTTGGTGGCAACGGCGATGGGAGCACACTTGTGGTACCTGGCGTTACTACAGCTTTTCATAATTATGTGGTGGAGTGGTCACCGGCAACCATAAAATTTTATGTCGATACGCAATTGTATTACACATTTGTCAACACAGGCAGCCTGCCGTTTAACCAAAACTTTTTTATCATCCTGAATGTAGCAATGGGCGGAAACTTTGGTGGCCCCGTTGATCCTGCATTTACAAATGCTTCCATGGAAGTTGATTATGTAAGGATTTATCAGTAACGAACGCTAATAGAGTGCCCTGAACCAGGGTAAATACGAATGAAAGGGATTACCATTTTTGGTAATCCCTTTCTGTTTAAACATGGTACCCCAAAGTGCTATTTTCTGTAGCAGCAGGGCAACGTACTTTTACTGCATCATCCAGCTCCCCCCAATTGCTGCAAAGATGACTAAATCAATCTGCTATGAAGCTTTTGAACAAACTAACTGTCAGGGAGCAACAGATCATTCAGATACTCATTAGGGGTAAATTAGATAAGGAAATAGCTGATGAGCTGGATATTTCTCTTGACACAGTCAAAAAACACAACAAAAGTATTTACAAAAAGCTCAATGCACGCAACAGATCAGAAGTGATTGCATTGATGAACACGCTCGAAGCGAATGATTTTTTTTTCGAAAGAGCGTAGACCCAAATTAAAATAAAGCCAGGTAGAGAACAAAAAAACACCCCGGAATGGGGGGCGGAGAACTATTGTCATAACCCAACAAACTGCTTATATGTATTCCTTATTTCATCATACCGTCCTGCCAAGGGGCCCCTGCCTTGTAAAGGTTGCATCATTTCAATCATTGATTATTCATATAAACTTCCACTTCATGAAATATTTTCAAAAACTCCTATTCCTCAGTATGCTGATGGTCCTGGTGTTTGGCGGACTACAGGCACAGCAGAAGAGTAAGACGGAACCGGACAGGGTAAAATGGCGGTTAGGAGTGGTGAATGGAGCATCTTTTAACGGCTTTACCGATGAGCAGCCGCATTCAGGATTTGCTGTTGCGTATGCAGCGCATTTACTGGGCGACTGGTTTGTTGCCAGAAACCTGTTTATCAGGTTAACAGCAGGGTACAGCGGTTATGGAGGCCAGCTAACCACTTTTAAAGATGATACCCGTTATGGCTTTGATCCTATGTTCACTTTTAAGAACGTTAAGCAAAGTCAATATATCCTTCATGCCCTTGATACCTGGCTTAGCCTCAATTACCAGATCCCCTCGAAACAGTTGTGGAAATGCAACCTGGGGCTTGGAGCGGGGATGGCCAATAATATAGGCGAGTATGAGCAGTACACCAAAACAGGAGAGTTTGTTCAGGGTGTTTATGGTACTGTTAACGGCAACCAGTATACAGACCGTTTCGAGCCCAATTGGTACCATGCCAATGCGAACGCAGAGATACTGTTGCCGGCAAAAAAAATTAATTGGGTACTGCAGGGAAGCTATATCGTAGGATTGACAGGTGTGAGGAAAAATTATTCTTACATCGAGTATCCCGGCGTAACGGGAAGTATCCGCACGAGCGCTTTTCAACTCAAACTGGGGATCATTAAAAATCTGGGATCAAAACAAAAATCACATTAATTCAACACACAAACTATCGTTTATGAAAAAGTTTAAAATTACACCATTCCGCCAACTGATAGGCGCATTGCTGTTAGCATGTGTTCTTTTTTCGGTTGGTTGTAAAAAAGATGCGTTTAACGAAAAAGACGCTTTGCAGGCACAGAAAGATCTTTTGCAGTTTAAATACGACCAGGAGATCAAGTTAGAGCAATTGAGGCAGTCAGGCTCCACGGCGCTGGCGCAACTGCAGTTTAATTTTGCTGTACAGCAGAATGCGCTGAACCTGAAACTGACAGACAGTCTGAACAGGTTGTACCAAAAATATGTAGATAGCCTTACAAAGGCTCGTGCCAGCTATAACGACAGTGTCAGCCGGACCAATGCCAATAAGCGCGATATTATCATTAATGTACGCGACATAACAACAAACCAGCCAATTGCAGGAGCAACAGTTACCATCCCAACACTGGTAAGTTCTGTCCTGCAGGGAACCACAGACGCGAACGGAAACGCAACGTTTGCTGCTGCCGGCAATATCAATGTACCGAATCCGGCCTCTGCGCTCGTTACCAAAACCGGTTATGCCAGTGGTACTGCATTGTATAGCATCTACGGGTCCGGTGCAGTTGCAGGAATCCAAACCATTAGTTTATGGAACCAGGCCAATGCCAGGAATACCATCAAAGGAAGTGTAAGCATTCAGACCAATTTTGTGAACGCAACCGCTGAGGTAGCTACAGGCAGACTGATCAATGTATTCGCCTATGTTAGCCTGAATAATGCAATACAGCGGTATGATTGGTCTGCATTAACTGACGCAAATGGAAATTACAGCATCAGTGTACCTGACCTGCCCTATAATGCTTCCTTCCGCTTCTCGCAAAACACATTTGATACCACTGCCAGGCTTGCAATCAATGGATTTTTACCTGGTATAGATAGTATCCCGTCTGTACAGAATGTTCCTGCTACGTATTACCTGGGTGTTGAAAATAAATTCAATGTGGGCGGATTGCCTGCACAGGCGCCAGGTTTTCCTTGGTGGATGTCAGTACCAAATGGTGTGAACCGTTACCATGCAGTAACACCATTGGATAGTAATGGCAGAGCATATTACTTTAAGAGTATTGATTTCAATTTATACAACAATTCCGCTGCATTTGTTTCTGCAAACAGCTCTTTTGCATGGAACGCAAGGAACTTTAATGCAAATGGAAATGCTATAACTCCATATATTCAAGCTGTATTTGCCGGAACCAATAATAATTCCATGGATAGTTTGCAGGCAAGATTTGTTGACATCTTGTCCAACAGTGATAATTTATGGACGAGGACACCTTCCTTGTACTTCTTTGTAGCAGCAGGGCCGAATAAAACTTTTACTTCAGTAAATAATGCCCAAACGGCCCAGCCAGGGTCATCTTCTCAGAATTTTGTGCTTATAACGAAAAGGGCAAGTGGGCAGGTTGCAACTAATAACTACGATCCGGCGGCATGGGGGATTATTAACCAGAATACAGCAGTGAACCTGTATTATAATAGTCAAGCTCAAAACAAGTCTGTTATTGGAAACAGTAATATTACAGCATCCAGCTATGATGCAAGCTCTAACGCTTTGATTACTGCGGTTAATGTAGGTGGCGGGCAAACCGTTGTTCAAAACCTTACCTACGGCTGGGGTCAGTTAAAACAGGGGGTACGATAGTTCTTTTCTCCTGATTTCTCATACATGGCAATCGCGGGGCTTTTCTAAGCCTCGCGATTTTTTATATAATCATGCCAGCATTAGTTTAAAAAATGCAGAAAACAAATATATTTATGTTGTCACACCCCTCGGTATTCAACCTATTTTTAGTACTTGTATTGGCTATTACTTCCTGTTATGAAGTATAAAAACGATATCGATTTCACCTACATGGGTAATCTGCATAACGCTTATTACACTAATGAACTGACCGATGAGCAGGAGATTGCCGGCTTGCTGAAACAGTTTAACCAGTATCCGGTTTCTTTCTCGACATTCATGCCTACTTTTTTTGCATTGGATTATTCTAAGAAAGAATATTTGTTTATGACTGATGGCGTAAAAATGCTGTCCGGTCATCACCCTAAAGAGGTATTGGAAGGCGGCTTAGACTGGCTCATTAATGATATCTGGCAGAGAAATTTTTTTAATATTTTTAATACTAAGATTTTCCCGGCATTTGTCAATTTTTTCAAAACCGTACCACAGACAGAGCATCACAAGTATGTATTTTCTTATAATAACCGTATGAAATGCCGAAATGGTAGCTGGGTGGACATTTTACAAAAGGCTTCTTATATCACTTCTGAAGAAACAGGCTTACCATTGTACTGCCTGGGGATGTTTGTAAATATTTCAGCTATAAAGAAAGATAATTTAATGATACATACCATTGAAAAGATGGACCATCCGATTTCTATTAACAATAGAATTATCAAGACAGATTATTTCTACCCGTATGAAGAAGATGCGTTACTAAGCAGGCAGGAAAAAAATGTGCTGGGTTGCATGGCAGATGGGTTGAGCTCCAAAATGATCGCCCATAAATTAAAAATAAGTGAGAATACAGTCTCCAACCACAGACAGAACATGCTGCGGAAATCAAATACCAAAAATGTGGCACAGTTAGTGGCATTCGCCGTCCGTAACAGGATCATTTAAAACAGCTTACTTTAAGGCTTTCTTGTGCAGTTTAAAGAAAATTAGTTGCTTCAAGCGAATTGGCCAGCGCAATAACCTCGAACCGGTTACGGGCGTTTAGTTTTTTGTAGATGTTTTTGTTGTGCTTTTTAACTGTATGAAGAGAAATGCTTAATTCGGCCGCGATCTCTTTATCCAGCTTACCCGTGATAAGTATTTGAATAATTTCCTGTTCGCGTTTGGTTAACTTTATTAGATACTTCATATTTCAGTGATTTTACAACCCTGAATAAAACTGACGGTAAAAATTCAACTATGAACCGGGTCATTAGGTAATACCAACAAATCAGTATGCTTCAGCTTATGTATGTAGGAAACAGCTTCTGCACGATTCCTGACCTGCAATTTTTGGAAAATGTTGCAGATATGCCGTTTTACCGTATTTAAAGAAATACCCAGGGTATGGGCTATTTCTTTGTTCAAGGTACCCCGGTAGATCAGTAATTGCAATATTTCATGCTCCCGCTGTGTGAGTGCCAAAGCAGGATCAAAGTGAACGCCATCATGGAGATTTTGGTTGTATAAGCAGGATGTCATAATGCAGTTTTTTGGATTTATTAAGCGTAGTATCCCTCTTTAGTGGTATCAAAAATAGTAAGCCGGAGTTGGCTGAAAAATAGTGGAAAATAACTATTTTTATAGTAAATGATCCCCCCCTTGTTTCGTATTGTAGGCTTGGCCTTAATTTGGAGAAGCCTATAAAACCTTTTAGAACAACATATTTATAACAAATCTATCGTGAATACTATTGAGGGGTATTTATTACCGCAGGACTTTAGCTGATAGATGCTTACGTAAATGGGATGGGTTATCATTTGTAATAACAAACAAACATGAAGCCGGCATCCAATTATGAATATGATTATCCGTAATAACGTAAAGAATTCGGGGGAGTTTATTGCAATGGCCATCAAAAATGGCTGGCTGTAAAATATGCGCAGCTTCTTGTTTATTTTGTTACTATTTAATACAAAACTGGGTGAAGTACAAAAGCGATATCGAATTTACTTATCTGGATTACCTGTATAGTTCATTGTATAAAAATGAATCAGCCGATCAGTCATTGTTGCATCCTATGCTTTCGCAGTTTGATACGTTTTCCGCTTTCCACCCTATTGGCTGTCCTATATTCGTCATCATTGATTATATTAATAAAGAGTATATATTCATGACAGATAATACGAAAAGCCTTTATGGATATCACTCAAAAGAATTTTTAGAGAATGGATTAGAATTCTATCGCAGTTTGCAACAAAAGGATTTCTTTCAAGTGTACAATAATAGCTTTTTTCCAAATGTGCTGGCTTTCTTAAAGAATACTGACCAGGTGCAACATAAAGATTATGTATTCTCCTTCACAACACGTTTTAAAAATAAGGTGGGAGACTGGGTTGAAATTCTTCAAAAATGCTCTTATATCACTTCTTCGCAAACCGGACTTCCCTTGTACTGTCTGGGTATGGCTTCGGATATCAGCCTGATCAAAAGAGATAACCTGGTATTCAATTGTATTGAAAGAATAGACACTGTAACGGGTAATAAACTAACGGTTGATGCGCAGTATTATTATGCTCACGAGGAAGATAAGGTTTTAAGCACCAGGGAAAAGCATATCCTATCGTTAATGGCCGATGGGTTAAGCAGTAAGCAGATTGCCCCCCAATTGAATATCAGTGAAAACACGATCTCAAACCACCGGCAAAATATGCTGCGCAAAACGGAAACTAAAAATGTAGCGGAACTCATTGCGTTTGCCATCCGCAACAGGATCATTTAAAACAATCCTTTGCAAAATCAGCTAACAGGTCTCCCAGTTTCCCCGGGTTGTCTAATTGCGGGCAATGCCCGCTGTCGGGGATTAAAAAAATCTGATCCTTCCATTTTTTGATGGCTGATGTATTAAGATAACCTGTATGACAGAGTTTTTCATTCGCCCCATAAGCTACAGCAATGGGAAACCCGCAGGCTGTCAACCGGGCTATTTCGTCGCTCCACGCTTCTTTTGCGATGGACTCAAAAAGAGTCGTCCTGGCAAGCGGATCAGTGTTTTTGAATAGCCGCTCCAACAATATTTTTTGTTCTTCAGACAAATTTTCTGCCAGGTCCTGCACCAACGCATCGATCGATTCCTGGGTAGGATCTGCCGAAAACAGCGTTGCCGCATTGGGATTGGGTTGAAATATAGTTGCCAGTTGAATTCCTTCTCCAATAATATCTGCACCAACCAACAAAACGCCTTTGCAATTCATTAATGAATCCGCAATTTCACCAATAAGATTGGTACCTAAGGAACTACCAACCAGTATATATTCCCGGTCCTGGTATTGCGCTACAAATGCTTTCAGGTGCTGGGCCATCCCCTGTAAGGAATAATCCACCGCTGGCGTGGTGCTGCGAAAGGAATTCCCATGCCCGGGCAGGTCTACCATGGTACAGGAATAATGATCAGTCAACGTACTTTCGTACATAACCGACTCCCATACTTCACCTGATTGCGAATTTCCATGAACAAAAAGAATGTGCCTGGGATGATTTCCTTTTGTCTGGCTATATAACATACAATGATGAATGATTATGTCTTAAAGTTGCAACAATCTACGGAAAGAATCCTTGTTGAGATAACGAAAAGATGAAATTGGCGATAGTGTGTTAGTCTCGAAATGCATTACATCAATAAAGCAGGAAGCCTCCGATTTTAGTTTTCCACTCCGGGCACGCGATCTGTTTAGTGATGGCTGCAATAAAGGCAGGGAGAGGCAGCCTGAACAGGTCCTCACTATTGCTGATACCCAGCAACTTATCCAGGTGCTGCTTGCCTGTAGGATTAACATGGGTAGGATAGGGCGCCCATTCAAAATGACCGGGGTAAAGGGTTTGAATGAGTTTGATCAGCAACAAACCATTGGTGACTGATTGAAAATAGGCCGGCTCTTTTACATGGAACTTTACACCACTGCAGGACTGCCCCTCATATCTGCCCGATGTTGGTATAAAGTCAACAGGTTGCACACTCACATCTTCCAATCCCATTTCATTCAGCATGCCCGCCAGAGCGCGGCCTTTGATCCAGGGCGTCCCCGCAATGGTGAAAGCCTGTTTCGTTCCCCTGCCTTCACTGATATTGGTAGCTTCCAGCAGGCAGAGGCCGGGATATAATAACATGCTTTCAAAACTTTGTATGGCCGGTGAAGTGGGCAGAAAAGGAATACCCCAACCCGGCTGGAACATCCTGCGTTCCCAACCTTCACATTTGATCACATGGATTGTTGTATTGATTTGCTGTGAGGCATTAAAGTACAAAGCCAGCTCTCCCAATGTACAACTATGCCTTACCGGGATTGGCCACCTGCCAATAAAAGAAGCGTTGATGCTGCTGAGCATGGGGCCTTCCGTTAAGGATGGGTCTCCGGAAACAGGATTGGGCCTGTCAAGTATGATGAGTGTTTTGTTGTTGTTGGCCGCCGCTTCCATCACATAGGTCATCGTCCACAGGTAAGTGTAAAAACGGCTGCCAATGTCGGGGATATCAAATAGCAGCAGATCAATACCAGCAAGATCTTCACGCGAGGGTGCTAACTTTGAACCGTATAAGCTGATCACTGGCAAACCAGTCAATGCATCTGTTCCGTCTTTCATCGCCTGGCCATCAGCACCGGTTACATCCAGTCCGTGTTCAGGTGAGAACAAGACAACAATATTAAAACCTGCATCTAATAATGCTTTGCGGGATGGTTGCAGGGTGTTGGTGGTTGCGGCATGGTTGGTGACAAGGCCTATGGAAGCTGTTTTCCATACCGGGGTTTGCTGTAGTAAAATATCTATGCCGAAATGAAGCATGGGTGGTTGATTAAGTTTATTACTTCAAAAACTAAGATTGAAGGGTGGAAGAATGATTTGGTTTCTTCTCAAACACCAACGCCTCTTTTAACTGTTCTACTACATTGAAAATAATGGGACAGCGGCCGTAATGCATCAATGTGGTAAATAGGCGGCTTTTAAAATGCGGCAGGTGCAGGGCCGGAAATTCCCGGCAGCCTTCAAAACGGTGTTCGTAAACCGTGCATTTATTGGCAGTTAAAAAATGACAGGGCATAGCATTTATCAGCATCATGCCATTACTGCTTTTTTCGAGGTATTGGACATCGAATGAAGCACGGTTTTGCCGGAAGTGTGCAGACAAGCTATCTGCCTCGGCTTCTGAAACATTGATCATCAGGCTTTTACAGCAATTACCACAAATAGTACAATCGATCCCTGCTGTAACAGCCTGGTTCAGTGTCTGAACCAGCGGATCTATCTCCTGATGGCCCTTTTCCTTTAAAAAAACGGTAAACCGGTCATTTTCCCCCTCCTTTACAACAGAAAGTGCGGCAATCCGGGTAAGATCGGTTTCTAAGTATGATTGCGGGGCTAAGATACCGCAAATATAGGATTTGCGCCGTTTTATCCACATTATCAGCCTGTTTGTAGAAAAGAAAAATTGGGCCACGGTGGGAGGTGGTTAGATTTGCGGGATGGCAGAAGGGAAGCAATTGAACGAGTATAATGAAGAATCGATCCGGTCGCTGGACTGGCGGGAGCATATCCGTTTGCGCCCGGGGATGTATATCGGTAAACTGGGCGATGGATCGGCACCGGATGACGGGATCTATGTCCTGGTCAAAGAGGTGGTGGATAACTGTATCGATGAACATACCATGGGGTATGGGAAACAGGTGGAGATTTCCATTGAAGGAAAAACAGTTACCATACGCGATTATGGCCGCGGTATTCCGTTGGGTAAAGTGGTGGATGTGGTGAGTAAGATCAATACCGGCGCGAAATACGACAGCAAAGCCTTCCAGAAAAGTGTAGGCCTGAATGGCGTGGGTACCAAAGCAGTGAATGCACTCAGCCAGTACTTTAAAGTGACCGCCTTCCGGGATGGAAAAGAAAAAACAGCCGAATTTGAAAAAGGCGTATTGATCAAAGACCATAAAGAGACAAAGACAACAGAGCCGAACGGCACACAGGTGGTATTCATCCCCGATGAATCTGTTTTCCGCAACTTCCATTTCATTTATGAATACTTAGACAACCAGTTGTGGAATTACTGCTATCTGAATGCAGGCTTGGCTATGGTGCTGAATGGCAAGAAGTACGTGAGCAAAAATGGCTTGCTTGACCTGCTGCAACGCAAGACCAACCCCGATGAACTGCGTTATCCCATCATCCACCTGAAAGGGGAGGATATCGAGATTGCTTTATCGCATAACAATGATTACGGCGAAGATATCTTTTCATTTGTCAACGGCCAGTACACCACCCAGGGTGGTACCCACCAGCAGGCATTCCGGGAAGCTTATGTAAAAGTGATCCGTGATTTTTATAAGAAAGATTATGAAGCTTCAGACATTCGTACCAGTATTGTAGCGGCTATTTCTGTACGGGTACAGGAACCTGTATTTGAAAGCCAGACAAAAACCAAGTTAGGTTCACAGACGGTCTATGAGAACGGCCCCAGCATGAAAAATTTTGTGCTGGAGTTTTTGGCAAAAGAATTGGATAACTACCTGCATCGCAATCCGGCTATTGCCGATGCCCTGAAAAAAAGAATAGAACAAAACGAAAGAGAGCGGAAAGAGCTGGCGGGTATTAAAAAACTAGCCAATGAACGTGCCAAGAAAGCCAACCTGCACAATAAAAAATTGCGCGATTGCCGTGTTCACCTGAATGATGAACCGCCAGCGAAGAACAGGGAAGAGTTTATTGCCCTGCAGAATAATTCCACCATTTTCATTACCGAAGGCGATAGCGCCAGTGGCAGCATCACCAAGTCAAGAAGCGTGGATACGCAGGCAGTGTTCAGTTTACGGGGTAAGCCGCTGAATGCTTTTGGCCTGACCAAGAAAGTGGTGTACGAAAATGAAGAGTTCAACCTGTTACAGCATGCACTGAATATTGAAGACGGGTTAGAAGGCCTCCGCTACGGCAATATCGTCATTGCAACCGATGCCGACGTGGATGGGATGCACATCCGCCTGCTGATGATGACTTTCTTCCTGCAATTCTTCCCCGACCTGGTCAAACGGGGACATGTTTATATTTTGGAAACACCGCTGTTCCGTGTGCGCAATAAGCAGGAAACCATTTATTGCTACGACGAAACAGAAAAGCAGGCTGCCATCAAAAAATTAGGCAGTAAGCCAGAGATCACCCGTTTCAAAGGATTGGGCGAAATTTCACCGGAAGAATTTGGCCGTTTTATAGGCCAGGACATGCGGGTACAACCGGTGATACTTGAACAGGGCGATCATATCCAGCAACTGCTTGAATATTATATGGGCAAAAACACCATGGAACGACAGGAATTCATCATCAATAACCTGAAAGTGGAATTAGACCGCGTTGAGGAACCCATGATCCATTCCTAAATCCCAAATCCTACATCCTAAATCCGACATCATTAAATCCTACATCCCCCATGATTCATATCGTATTTGAACAATCCAACGTAGCAGCCCTGCAGCAGGCCATAGCATTAGATGAAAGTATAAAGGGGGAGATCATCGAGATCAAAGATGACTATGCGGCAGGTCCTTTGGCAAACATCTATGAAACAGAAGGATACCAGCAGCGCAGGGATTGGTGGAAAGCATTGCTCGAATTTTCTCCTTACACGGATTCCCTGAATATTGTGGACGATAAACTGGCCGTACACAACCTGCTGAAATTGCTGGAGGAACAGCCGGAAGAAGAAGCCTGGATATGGATGGGACAAAACGCCCACGACGTGTGCGGCTATTATTGGCTGATGAGCCAGTTAAAGGATTACCAAGGCAGGATACAGGTATTATACCTGAACAACCTTCCGTTTATTAATGAAAAAGGCAATATTTTTTATCCCACCCACCTGCATGAGATACAACCGAAAGAATTCCTGAAAGCAAAGCGCTTAGCCAGGCCCATTACACTTAGCGAGTTTGAAGTAGACCCGGATGAATGGAAGAAACTATGCCATGAAAACGCCTTGGTGCGCTTTTTAGAGGGTGGCAAGAAGATTGTTGGGAAAGAAGTGGAGTTTTATGACAAGGATATTTTGGCCAACCTTGCCGGTGTGCAGAAATTGGGTAAACTGCTCTCCAATACATTGAACAAAATGAAAGTGAAAACAGGAGATGTGTTCTTAGTGTGGCGTATCAGGGAGCTGGTAGCCGCTGGTAAATTAGAAGTGGCGGGCGAGTGGAACAAAGGATGGAAAGAAATTGTTGTTAAGTTGCCGGGCACAGGCGATAACCTGGCTGAAGTAGCGGAAACAGCAACAGCAGAATAATGGTATGAAATTTTAAAACTTGTTGAGATGATCGAAGTAATTCCAATTAAGAAGGCAGGAGAAGACGAACGCGGGTCCACACATTTCTTTGATACGGACCGAACGGGCGAATTTATTATCGCTTACCGGAAAGCAGGCAGCGCCAGTGGCAGGCATTACCATAAGGGAACGGCTAAAAACAAAAACCCCGAGCAGATCATCATCATGAATGGTGAAGCTACGGTGAATTGGTTTGATGTACGAAGCGATCAAAAAGGCTCGCAGAAAGTAAAAGCGCCAGTCATGGTAAAGATACAGCCCTGGGCCTGGCATGAAGTGATTGCCGATACGGACATTGTTGTATTTGAGTTAAATGCTTTGGAAGACGGGAAAGAAGATACTTATAGAATTTAATTAAGTTGTATGGCGAAAGAAAAGAAAGAGAACAGGGTTTTTGAAAACGAATCGGGGGTACAGGGACAGTATAAGAACTGGTTTCTTGAGTATGCTTCTTATGTGATATTGGAAAGGGCGGTGCCAGCTATTGAAGATGGACTGAAACCGGTACAGCGCCGTATCCTTCATGCCATGAAAGATATGGATGATGGACGTTTTAATAAAGTGGCGAATATCATCGGGCAGAGTATGCAATACCATCCCCATGGCGATGCCAGTATCGGGGACGCATTGGTGAACCTGGGACAAAAAGATTTATTGGTAGATACGCAAGGCAACTGGGGCGACGTCAGAACGGGCGATGAGGCTGCTGCTTCGCGTTATATTGAATCGCGGCTATCGAAGTTTGCACTGGAAGTGGCATTCAATGCCAAGACAACGGAATGGCAATTGAGTTACGATGGCAGGAAAAATGAACCTGTTGTATTGCCGATGAAGTTCCCCTTATTGCTGGCACAGGGTGCTGACGGTATTGCGGTGGGCTTGTCAACCAAAATATTACCGCATAATTTCTGTGAACTGATTGAAGCTGCCATCAAATGCCTGAAAGGAAGAAAGTTTGAACTGTATCCAGATTTTCAGACCGGCGGAATGATCGATGTTGCCAATTACAATGAAGGCAAACGCGGCGGCAAAGTAAGGGTAAGGGCGCATATAGAAGAATTGGACAAGAAAACATTAGTGATACGTGATGTGCCCTACGGCGTGACTACTTCTCAACTGATGGAAAGCATTACCAAGGCAAACGACCAGGGCAAGATCAAGATCAAAAAAGTAATAGATGTTACGGCGAAAGATATCGAAATACAGATTGACCTTGCTGCCGGCATCTCTCCTGATATCACCATTGACGCCTTATATGCTTTTACCGATTGTGAAGTCAGCATCTCTCCCAATGCCTGCGTGATCGTTAACCAGCGCCCGCAGTTCATGACTGTGCATGAGTTGCTGAAGGTGTCTGTTGACAATACCAAAGAGCTGCTGCAGAAAGAACTGGAGATCAAACTCGCGGAACTGGAAGACAAATGGCATTTCACTTCCTTGGAAAAAATATTCTTTGAGGAGAAGATATACAAGGAACTCGAACAGAAACACGAAACATGGGAGAAAGTGATCGAGTCGATCGACAAAGCTTTTACCCCCTTCAAGAAAAAATTAAAACGGCCAATTGAACGGGAAGACATCCTGAAACTGACAGAGAAACCGGTCAGAAGGATCTATCGCTTAGATATCAATGAACTCAATGAACAGATCAAGGCAATAGAAGCGGATATCAAACAGGTGAAGTTCGACCTGGATAACCTGACCGATTTTGCGGTGGCTTATTTTGAGTCTTTATTAAAGAAATACGGAAAAGGCCGGGAACGCAAGACAGAGATCAAAGAATTTGATACCATACAGGTAAAGCACGTTGCGATTGCCAATACCAAAGTGTACCTCAACAGGGCTGAAGGTTTTATTGGAACAAGCCTGAAGAAAGATGAATTCCTTTGCGACTGTTCTGACTACGATGATATCATCGCATTCACCAAATCCGGCACCATGAAAGTGGTAAAAGTAGCCGACAAGGTATTCATCGGCAAAGACATCATCCATGCCGCCGTGTTCCAGAAAAATGACGAGCGCACCACTTACAATATGATCTATTTGGATGGCGCTTCCGGTACCAGCTATGCCAAGCGTTTTAATGTAACAGGCATCACGCGAGACAAAGAATACGACCTAACGAAAGGCTCCGATAAAAGTAAAGTCCATTATTTCACAGCCAACCTTAACGGGGAAGCCGAAGTGGTGAAAATAATACTGAGCCCGAATTGTTCTGCCCGCATCAAGGAATTTGATTTTTATTTCGAAGAACTGGAGATCAAGGGGCGTAGCAGTATGGGCAACCAGGTAACCAAATATCCCATCAAGACGGTCAAGTTCAAAGAAGCAGGCCGTAGTACGATAGCCGGCAGGAAATTATGGTTCGATGATAAATTCGGCCGTCTGAACACCGAAGAAAAAGGCCTGTTCTTAGGCAGCTTTGAAGAAGAAAAACTGCTGGTGTTGTATACAGATGGTAGTTATGAATTGACCGACACTGAAATGACCCAGCGCTTTGAGCCCGAGAAAGTGGCGCTCATAGAAAAATTCGACCCGGAAAAGATCGTCACAGCCGTATACCTCGATAACGAAAAGGCACAGTTCAATATCAAACGCTTTAAAATAGAGACCACCACGTTGAAAACGCAGTTCGTCTTCATCAAGGAAGGGAAAGGCAATTACTTAATAACAGCCACTACGGACGAACACCCGATACTGGCCGTACAATCAGGCAAGGGAACCCAGGTCAGGAAAGCTAAATTCAAAGTGGCCAATATGGTGGAAGTGATGGGTTGGAAAGCAGTAGGGGCCAAGCTTACCGACTTTAACAAATCCATCCAGATGGAATGGGAACACCGCCCGAAAGAGGAAAATGCAGCGCCTGAATTGTTTGGCTGAGAAACCATTATTTATGCCAAAAGAATATGCATTCATCACCCGCTGGCAGATCAGGGCGCCATTGCCGGTTGTGTGGGATACGATTCATGACTCAGTGCAATGGCCCAGTTGGTGGAAGGGGGTATTGGATGTGAAAGAGTTGCACAGCGGAGCAGTAAATGGCATTGGCTCAGTGAGGGAATACACCTGGAAAAGCGTATTGCCTTACCGGTTGGTGTTTAATATGAAGCTGACAGCCGTGCAGCCTTATCAATACCTCAGGGGGGAGGCATTTGGAGAGCTCGAAGGGATGGGAGAATGGTTTTTAGAGGAAAAAGAGGGCATCACTCAAATACAATACAACTGGAACGTCTTTACGAACAAAGCATGGATGAATACATTATCGTTCATCCTGAAACCGGTTTTCGAATACAACCACAATATTGTAATGGCCTGGGGCGCCAAAGGCCTAGCAAAAAAGTTGAACGCTGATCTGATCAGTTATTGACGTTGCTGGTGATGCACTTTCCGCTTTAAACGGATCGTAGCGCTTTTATTCAGATCACTGGTCAGCATTATTTCATGACGGATATTGCCATCATATACGATCATGGCAGCGGTGTTAGGCGGTATCATTCCAAGGTTCTCTGCATACATGCTCAGTTCATTGTATTCCAGTTGCGGATCTAACCTGAGACTAAGTCTGATGGCTTTATGGGTTAACATTGATTTGGGTAATACTTCTTTGTTATTTAAAAACAATGAAACGGAATCATAATCAATTGCCCCGTTGTCGTACAACTCAACCCTGATGGTAGAAGCTTCTACTTCCAGTTCTTTAATCAATGACTTATCCCTGGCTAAGAAATCTGCGAGTTTTATGACGGATGATGAATCAACAGCAGTAATCGGTACTGCTTTCACCATTTGTTGTTCAGCAGTATCCAATCCTTTCTCAACCAATATTGCGGCTGTATCTGTAGAGAAGCTGAATCGAAACTTAAGATCCGGCACCGTATGCCGGTGATCATTATCGCTGGTAAAAGCACCGGTGAGCAGGCTTTCATTCCTGGATGCAAGCAGCGTAAAACTTCCGGTCATAGAACAATCGATGCCAAGTTTTGTATTGGTTGACCTGTAATAAATGATTGGCAAAGGGTTGATACGCAATTGATGCAACTTAGCGTCGAAACTTCCGGTGAACCGGACATTAAACAAACTATCGCGGAAATAATAACTGAAAGTGCCGCTTACCATTTTTCCGCGTTGTTTTAATGACAGTTCTGCCATATAACTGCTGTTCTCTCCCTCATGTTGCACAGAACCGATGCCGTACCATTTGCCATTGATGGTTTGTGCAACAACAGGTAATGTCAGCACGATGCAACTAAACCAGGCTATTATTTTAAAAAATCTGAACATATAAATGCAAAATATCAAAGGTTCAGTTTATTCAGTATTAAAGTTCTTAACAGAAAGGGAAGGGGCCACTCCCGACTTATCTTAGTATCTTCGCAACCAAGCAAAGTCAATAGCTACATGAGCCAGGTACAGGTGGGCACCTATCAAACATTAAAAGTTAACCGTAAAGTAGATTTCGGGTTTTACCTGGATGATGGGGAAGAAGGGATACTGTTACCTAAAAGATTTGCACCCAAAGGATTAAGGATCGGGGATGAGTTGCGTGTATTTGTATACCATGATTCGGATAACCGTTTGATCGCCACTACGCAGGAAGCCAAAGGGGCTGTAGGAGAGATTGTAAAGTTGAAAGCGGTAGCTGTAACCCGGCAGGGCGCTTTTTTGGATTGGGGGTTGATGAAAGACCTTTTTGTACCGGCATCCAAGCAACTGGGTGGCATGCGCGAAGGTGCAGCATACCTCGTGAAATTGTACCTTGATGAGATGACCGGCAGGGTAGCAGCTACTGAAAAGATCGAATCACTCCTGAGCAATGATCCGCTGACCGTTAAAGAAATGGACCTTGTTGACCTGGTCGTTTACCGCAAATCAGAACTGGGTTACGTGATGATCATCAATAACCTGCATACCGGCATTCTACACAGCAACGAAGTGTTTAAAGAACTGGAGATCGGCGATAAATACCAGGGATTTATTAAGACCATTCGCCCCGATAACAAAATAGATGTGGTACTTGGCAAGCCAGGCTTTCAGAAAGTGGAAGACGAGGGCGAAAAAATACTCCGCCTTTTACAGGAGAATGATGGTTACCTCCCGTATCATGACAAGTCCGACCCGCAGGAGATCTATGATTTCTTCGGGATGAGTAAGAAAGCTTTTAAAATGACAACGGGCAATTTATACAAGCAACGGAAAATTGAATTTACCAAAACGGGAATCCGATTACTCGATACCGTTTAAAACCCTACTATCTCGTCTGCTTTTGCCGCCAAGGGTATTTTTTATTTGCAAACTCCGTCGCAAGCCGAAAGCCACCAGCAACCGCAGCCGATAGCAGAAGCGGTACAGGTGATCCTTTTGCAGTTGGTGAGCCAGCAATCATCGCAATTAGTCTGCCTTGCCGCCAGGCTACAGTCGCAACTAGGTACGGGAGCTGCCTGTGCAATCATCGCTGTTTGATTTTTGCTACCCAATTGCGTGGCTATAGTAACGAATGTGGCAGAATCCTGTTTAAAAACACTCCATGCTTTCGTATACCATTCACTGTAAAAACCTGCAAACGCTTTTTGCTGCATAGAACTATCGGGATTGTAAACTGCCGGGGTCAAATGCGTAGCGATCTGTTGCAGCGCTTCTTTTTGTTCTTTGGTAAGCGACATGGTCAGGGCTTCCTGTATGCGATCCTGCCAAAGCGCAGCGCGGACATCGGGCGACAGGCCCCTGAAAATTGCTTTCTGATCAGCAATATTCAGGTTCGATAAAGCTACGCGAAACCCGGTAATTGGTGCAGTCTTGTTTACAACAGCAGTACTATCCGATGTGTTGCCGGACTGTTTTTTCTCTGTACAGGAGGGCAGGAAAAGAACGCCGGAAGTGAACGCCAGTGAAAGGCGCAGGAGCCATGTAAAAGTTTTCATGGTTATTGGTTTTAGGTGTTGATGTCAATGACATGATAATACCATACTGATCCATCAAGCATGTTTTGTATTTCCCGTACTGTAAAAGGTGAATCCTTTGCTGAAGTTTGTGGTAGTGTTCGTTCAGGAGGGAGATTCCTGTCTTTCCAGAACACAAGATAGAAGTTGTATTCCGATAGTGCAAGGGAAAATACTTAAAGAGAGATTGAAACAGCCTATAAACTAACAATTGTTAGTGATATCTGCTATATTTGCAGCATCAATTTAAAAATATGACCAACAGAACCGTTTATATTGTCTCCGCTGTACGCACACCCATTGGAAGCTTTGGCGGAACCCTGAAAAATTTTTCAGCGCCGCAATTGGGTGCCATTGCTATTAAAGCTGCCGTGGAAAGGGCTGGTATCAGGCCGGCTGATGTGGAAGAAGTATTGATGGGATGCGTATTACAAGCCAACGCAGGGCAGGCGCCTGCACGACAGGCCGCTAAGTTTGCAGGCTTGCCTGATCATGTGATCTGTACTACTGTCAATAAAGTATGCGCGAGTGGTATGAAAGCTATTGTACAAGGTGCACAAAGCATCCTGCTGGGCGATGCAGCTATTGTTGTTGCCGGCGGGATGGAGAGCATGAGCAATGTACCCTATTATGATGCCAGCACCCGCTGGGGTAACAAGTACGGCGATGTGCATTTGATTGATGGGCTTGCAAAAGATGGTTTAACGGACGTGTATCATCATTACCCAATGGGAAATGCCGCTGAATTATGTGCAAGGGAATGTAATATCTCCCGGGAGGAGCAGGATGCATTTGCTATTGAAAGTTACAAGCGCAGCCTGGCTGCCACGAATGAAGGTAAATTCAATGATGAAATAGTACCGGTTGACATACCACAACGAAAAGGTGACCCTATCAGGTTTGCAAAAGATGAAGATGCTTTCAACGTAAAATTTGATAAGATACCCGAATTAAAATCCGCTTTTATCAAAGACGGGTCTGTTACTGCAGCCAACGCTTCTACCATGAACGATGGTGCAGCTGCTGTGGTGCTGATGAGCAAAGAAAAAGCAGACGAACTGGGTATCAAACCATTGGCAGTCATACGCAGTTATGCAGATGCCGAACAGGCGCCGGAGTGGTTCACTACCACACCTTCAATGGCTGTTCCAAAAGCTGTTGCCAAAGCCGGCCTGCAAATGAGTGATATCGATTTTGTTGAACTCAATGAAGCGTTTTCAGTTGTTGGCATCGCCAATATGCAGAAAATGAAACTCGATCCTGCTAAAGTGAATGTACACGGAGGTGCTGTATCATTAGGGCACCCATTGGGTTGCA
>JBHAFM010000145.1:0-8978 GCA_041856175.1 Sediminibacterium sp. | reverse complement strand
GAAGAGGCTGAAACCCTGACGGCTGTCGTAACAGATCCGAATACCGCGTCGAACATAAAAAAAAATACGGTTTACCCCGCAGCCGGTATTTTTACCATTAATCATGTTAAAGTGATCTATGCCCCTGAAGGCATTTCATTACTTGCACTGGCCAATCAATACAATATCGGGCTGGGCAAACTGCTCGAGTTTAATGACCTGCCGGAAATGGATGTATTGGATACAGACAGGCTCATTTTCTTAGAGAGGAAATTAAAAAAAGGAGCAACTGATGTCCATATTGTGACTGCTGATGAAACATTGCATGATATTGCCCAGAAAGAAGGCGTTCGTTTAGAAAGCCTGCTGGAATACAATAACCTCAGGAAAGAAGCCAGGCCTGCAGCCGGAGAAAAACTCTACCTTCGGACAATGACGCCGGTCACTGCTAAGCAAACAAAAATCAGCCGGTAAAATCAGCCCTTTATTCCTGTTGCAACTATTAAACCAAGCAGCATGTCAGTCATCACCGTTCACGACAAACCCTTTGTTTCTTATTTACCTGAATCGCTGATCCTTGAGAAAATAAAGGAACTGGCCATTGAGCTCAACAAAGATTATGCGGGCAAATGCCCCCTGTTCATTGCTATTCTGAACGGATCATTCATGTTTGCATCTGACCTTTTCAAAGAGCTGCATATTGATGCGGAGATCTGTTTTATCAAACTGGCTTCTTATAAAGGCACTAAATCTTCCGGGCAGGTGATCACAGCCATTGGTTTGGACACTGATATAAATAACAGGCATGTGGTGATTCTGGAAGACATTATTGATACCGGTAAGACGTTGAATGAATTCCTGCCGCAAATACGCAACCAGCAACCCCTTTCTTTAAAAATTGCAGTGCTATTGCACAAACCGGACGCTACCGTTTTCCCGATCACAATCGATTATTGCTGTTTCTCCATTCCAGACAAATTCGTTGTTGGTTATGGTCTGGACTACAATGGCCTCGGAAGAAATATCCGCGAAATATACCAGCTTGACAATAAAGAATAACTGGTCTTTAACAGGTCCTGATAAGGAACTTACGTGTTTTTACGTTATATTGTTGTAAATCCGGGCTACCAAATGAAAACATGCATTTGGCTCTTGTTATGTTGTGTTGCCACCTCATCTCTTTACAGCCAATACTACCTGCGCGGTAAAATAAAGGATGAGGAAGATCATATGCTTGAAGGCGTAAGGATACAGCTGGCAAGCAGTGGCACCATCCCTTATCACAGCGATAACAGCGGTAGTTTCGGCATTCCCTCCTCCAGGCTCATTGATACCATTACCCTGTCTTATGATGGCTACGAGATACTCAAAAAGCCGGTCGATACCCGCAAATTCGAAGTGCTGGTCATGAAAATGCTGCCTGCAACAGCACGCCTGTACAAAAGAAAACTTGCTTCTGTTACCGGCAATGTAAAACGGCAACCCGGTATTGTTTCAGTATTGGGAGAGAGTTACAGCAGTCTCATAGAAAACGGTTTCATTGAAACAGCCAGGTACCCTGAGACCGGGTTTTCCATGAGTATTGACAAAGCATCCTACAGTAATATCAGGCGTTTCCTGAACAATGAAATGTTCGTACCTGTTGATGCGGTGCGTATTGAAGAGATGCTGAACTATTTCGATTTCCCAACGACCAATGAAAAAGACTTTACCTGCGAATCGGTTGTCACTACCTGCCCCTGGCGGCCGGGCAACCAGTTGCTGTTCCTGCACATCGCAGCCCCGAAACTGCTGCTCAATAACATTCCCCCCTCCAACCTCGTTTTCCTGATAGACGTTTCAGGTTCAATGGACAAACCCAATCGTTTACCACTCTTGCAATCTGCTTTTAAATTATTAGTCGATAACCTTCGCGCGCAGGACACCATCAGCATTATGACTTACGGCGGTGGTGTTGGCATCGCACTACAGCCTACTGGCGGCGCAGAAAAGAAAAGGATCAAGGCCGTCATTGATTCATTAAGCGCTGCCGGTGATACGCCCGGGGCAGGCGCTATTAAAAGTGCTTATGAACTTGCCAGGAAGTCTTACATTCAAAACGGCAACAACAGGGTGATACTGGCAACCGATGGCGATTTTAACGTGGGTCAGACCTCGGAAAAAGAGCTGGAGGATCTTATTATCAAATGCAGGCAAACAGGTATCTATCTTACCTGTTTGGGAGTTGGCATGGGCAATTATAAGGACAGCAAACTGGAAACCCTATCCAAAAAAGGCAACGGAAATTTTGCTTATATCGATCACTTGCAGGAAGCGCAGAAAGTCCTGGTAACAGAATTCACCAAAACCGTCTATGCTGTAGCCAATGATGCATACATAGACATTAGCTTTAACCCCGCCATTATCAAATCTTACCGTTTAGTTGGATTTGACAATAAGAAGAATGCCGTTGAGGACAGCGCCAGCACATTAGACGGCGGTGAAATAGGCAGCGGGCACACTATGATAGCTGTATTTGAAATACAGGCTTTTAACAGTGATACTTCACTTACCCTTCGCCCGCTGGCCGATATTTCCTTACACTACAAATTACCCGGTGCAAAAGAAACAGCCGTTACGCTGCAATTCACTGCGCAATATGAACCTCGTACAATTGAGAGCGTTGATGCGAGCTACCGGTTTGCTGCAGCAGTGGCAATGTTTGGGTCTCTGTTAAGACAATCAAAATATGTAAAAGGGTCGCGGTTTGAAGATGCACTGGCATTAGCCAGAACTGCTGCAGACCTGAGCGATCTGCAGCAGAAAGAATTCCTTACCCTGATAGAAAAAGCCATAAAAGTTTATACCCCGGTAAAACAGAAAAAGAAAAAAAGGAATTAACCGTTTTGCTTTGTTGCTTTCTTAGCAACAGCAGTATCAATGGCCTCCTTTTCTATGCGACCATCGTTGCCCTTAACGTTTTTCAATGTTATCTTTATCACACCATTCCTGCCCTCATTCCCGTATTTTGAAAGAGCAGAATCACTTTTCAACACATGAACGGCACTGATATCATTGGGGTTGATTTCTTTTAATAGTAATACCCCCCTGCTTTCAATTTTCTCATTCAGGACAAGTAAAGGGCTGTTCTTACCGGTGGTATCAAATGATCGGGAGGCATCATCGTTAACAGGTATATGCTTTACATGATAATACTGACAGAGATGGGCGAATGACTCTTATATTCCTATTCCGGAAAGCGAACAGTACGACAATTACAGCCAGAAAACGCATCACCTGCCGGCCACCTGTTGCCTGGGTATTCCACTGAATTTTGAACAAGGGTACCACCCAGGACAATAGGGCGATGGTTAATAAGTAAAAACGGTTGTATTGATGAAACCGTTTATTACGCAGCACAAGCCAGTAATAGCCAAACATTACAGCACTGCATAAACTCACTTGCAAAAAATAATAGGTGATGGCAAGCATGGTCATTATTTTTTGGGGTGTTTGTTTTTAATCTGTTGCAGCAACAATTCCAGTTCCTTTACACTGATGTCTTTCTGTTGTACCATAAAAGAAACAACATCACTAAAAGATCCTTCAAAATAGCCTTCTACGAGGTTCCGGATGGAACTGGATGAATACGCTTCCTTTGATACCAAAGGATAATACCGGTGCACCCTGCCCATAGGAGTAATACCTACAAAGCCTTTATCTACCAATATCTTTACAATAGTGGCAACGGTATTTGAATGCGGCCGCGGCTCAGGTTGTGCCTCTATAATATCTTTTAAAAAAGCTTCTTCCAATTTCCAGATGCTGTGCATGATCTGTTCTTCTGCTTTGGTCAATGGTTTCATGGGGGGATAAAATATTTGGTTACCCAAACGTAAAACTAATAAATTAGTTTTACAACTATTTTTTTAGTTATTTTTAAAAAATTACTTTTCCCGCCCCGTAAAGACTTGCAGCAATCGTTCTGAAAACGGTATTTTGCAGGTTCAACACCATGGACGATGGGCCATGGGCTATTGACCAAATGAAATATTATCTTATTGCCGGCGAAGCCAGTGGCGACCTCCATGGCAGCAACCTTATCAAACAACTCCACCTGGCTGATGCCCATGCCGATATCCGGTGCTGGGGCGGCGATTTGATGCAGGCTGCAGGTGCCACCGTTGTAAAACATTACCGCGATCTGGCATTTATGGGTTTTGCAGAAGTGATTATGAACCTGCCCACTATCCTGAACAATATCAGGTACTGTAAAAAAGATATACTCGCCTGGCAGCCCGACGTACTTGTATTAATCGATTACCCCGGCTTTAACCTGCGTATTGCAGCATGGGCCAAACAGCAGGGGCTGAAAGTGGTCTACTATATTTCTCCGCAGGTATGGGCCTGGAAAGAAAACAGGGTCAGGAAAATGAAACAGTGTATCGACAAAATGCTCTGTATCCTCCCTTTTGAAAAAGCGTATTACAAAAACAAATGGAACTGGGAAGTGGATTATGTGGGACATCCGCTGGTAGAAGTGATTGAACAGCAACAGACGTCAGAAACACGGTCTTCCACCAATATCATCGCCCTGCTCCCCGGCAGCAGGAAGCAGGAAGTTTCAAAAAAACTGCCCATTATGCTGGAAGTGGCGAAACATTTTCCGCAATACCGTTTTGTAGTGGCGCAGGCACCCGGATTAGACGATGCTTTCTATGCACCTTTTCTTGCACCTTATCAAAACGTAACTGCTGTCCGCAACCAGACCTATCACCTGTTGTTACAGGCAACAGCAGCGCTGGTAACCAGCGGTACCGCTACCCTGGAAACAGCTTTATTTGGTGTGCCTGAAGTGGTGTGTTACAAAGGAAGTAATATCAGCTACCAGATTGCAAAGCGTTTGATCAGGATCAAATACATTTCACTTGTTAACCTGATCATGGATAAACCCGTGGTAAAAGAATTGATACAGGATGAACTCACCCCTGCTAACTTAGTCAGGGAATTGCAATTACTGCTGACCGATGAACAACATATCAATACCCTGCAAAAAGATTATGCTGCTTTAAAAGACATACTTTCAAAAGGTGGCAATGCTTCGGCGCAGGCGGCAAGGATCATCTGTTCATTTGCTTTACCTTCTCATCAAAGGCAGGATCACTAATTTAAAAAGGGCAATGATCAGCGCCACGATAAACATGAGCAAGGATATCCTGTTCATCCCATGCATGTATTTCATCCACTGTGTACGTGGCTCATTAGGGTCTCTTTTTTTCAGGTAGAGATATTCTGATAATTGACGCAAAATGCCCATAAGACTGGTTTGTACAAAGTTAGCAAGAGTTACCTGACGCACGTTCAGCCACGGAGCCATTTTTTCAAATGCGCAGTGATTTGTCCCGATTCAATAATAAACCCATCATGCCCGTATGCTGAATCTATGGCTATCAGGGATGTATGGGGCATATGGGTTGCCATAAAACGTTGTTCATCGAGGGGACAAAGAATATCGCTTTTGATCCCGATAATAAGTGTGGGCTGATGAATATCGTTTAGTACCCGGATCAGGTCGCCACCGCGGCCGCGGGCCAAATGGTGGCTGTCCATTGATTTGGTCAGGAGCCAGTAACTGAAGGCATTGAAACGTTTCACTAATTTTTCTCCCTGGTACAGGATATACGAAGAAGCTTTGAAATGATCGATCTTTTCAGGATCAGGGTCTGTCTGGGTATCCTGGAAGATGCCATAATTGCGATAGGTCAGCATACCGATAGCCCGGGCAGCCTTAAGACCGTTGGCCCCGGCATTTGCCGTATGATGGCGCCAGGTAGTATCGGCTTCAATGGCAAGACGCTGCGCTGTATGTACCGCCACCCCCCAGGCGCTTTCAGACGGGGAAGTGGCAATCAGGAACAATTGCTCAATCCTGTCTTTTTCCATCACACACCATTCCAATGCCTGGTAACCACCCATACTTCCCCCCATTAATAAATGTATCCGCTCAATGCCAAGATGCTTGCGCAGTAGTATATGGGCATTGACCATATCCCGTATCGTAATGGTGGGAAAGTCCGAATAATAAGGCTTTCCGGTCAAAGGATTGTTACTGATCGGTCCGGTAGTGCCATAGCATGACCCTATTATATTCGCACAAATGATAAAATAGTCGTCGGGATTAATAAAATGACCCTCGCCCACCAATCCCTTCCACCAATCGGCGCAATCCGAGCTGGCAGTCAATGCGTGACAAACCCATACCACATTGTTTTTGGCTGCATTCAACCGGCCATACACATGATAAGTAATCTGCAATTGAGGGAGCACAAACCCGTTTTCAAGGGTAAATGGCTGTTCGTAATTAAAAACATTCATGGTGATAATTCCGCATTTCAACGCAAAATAAGGGTATGGTTAATTTACATTTGCATAAATCTTTTAAAAATGACCAGGATTGAGATCAAACAGGTGGACCAGGATTATGCTTTTGAAGGCATTGACAGCAATGGCCACACCGCCCGCATGGATGCGGGGGCAGCTACTGGCGGCCATGACAGCGGTATCCGCCCCATGCAGACTTTATTAATGGGATTGGGCGGCTGCAGCGGCATTGATATCGTTTCCATCCTCAAAAAACAAAGACAGGAAATAAAATCCTTCAACATGATCATTGAAGGGGAGCGGGAAAGTGGCCAGGAACCTTCTTTATGGAAAGAAATAAACATTGTCTTCCAGTTCACCGGTAACGTTGACGAAGACAAAGCCAATAAAGCCTGTGCACTTTCTATGGATAAATACTGCTCTGTAGCCGCAACACTGAGGGCCGCCGGATGTACTTTAAACTGGAGAGCGGAAGTCAACAAACCATAAGCAGGAAAGCAAAAAATAAAATCTTCAGGAAGATGTCCAAGCCAATCACCAAAGCCATTCGCACCCGCATTGAACAAACCAATGAGATGGAGCATTCCTCTCCTTTGTTCCTTACCAGTAGTTTTTGTTACGACGATGCGGAGGAAATGCGTGCAACATTTGCAGATGAAACAGACAATAATATATACAGTCGTTTCAGTAACCCCAATGTACAGGAATTTGTAGACAGGGTCTGCGCTTTGGAAGGAGCGGAAGCAGGTTATGCCACTTCATCGGGCATGAGTGCTGTGTTTGGTTCTTTCATGGCATTGATGAAGCAGGGCGACCATTTACTGTCCTGCAGCTCCATTTTTGGCAGTACCCATACCGTGATATCCAAGTACCTGCCCAAATATGGCATATCCTATACCTATGTCAGCGCCACTGCTACTGAAGCCGAATGGGAAGCAGCAATACAGCCCGCAACCAAAATGATCTACCTGGAAACGCCGACCAATCCGGGATTAGACATACTCGATCTTGAGATGATTGGCAGGCTGGCTAAAAAGCATCAGCTCATACTGAATGTGGACAATTGTTTTGCCACACCTGTTGCACAGCAACCCATTGTTTATGGCGCCGACCTGGTGGTTCACTCCGCTACCAAATGGTTAGACGGGCAGGGCCGCGTGCTTGGCGGTGTTGTTGTTGGAAGAAAAGACCTGATCAAAGAAATTTACTTATTCTGCCGCAGTACCGGCCCGGCTCTTTCCCCATTCAATGCGTGGGTCTTAAGCAGGAGCATGGAGACTTTAGACGTGCGCATGGAACGTCATGCCAGTAACGCACTTTACCTGGCGCAGCAATTGGAACAGCATCCTAAACTGGCCCATCTCAGATACCCCTTCCTTCCCAGCCATCCGCAACACACCATTGCCACTAAGCAAATGCAGAACGGTGGCGGCATTGTTTGTTTTGAACTGAAAGGAGGACTGGAAGCCGGACGCAAATTCTTGGATGCCCTTACGATGCTTTCGCTGACAGCCAACCTTGGCGATACCCGCAGCATTGCTTCTCATCCTGCAAGTACCACACATGCAAAATTAACCGAAGCGGAAAGACAGGCAGTGAATATTACGCCCGGACTGATCCGTATTTCAGTGGGACTGGAGCACAGAGATGATATACTGGCTGATATCCTGCATGCGCTGGAACAGTGCTGAGTATTTTATTGCCGCAGGTTATTGCTTCATGGCATACCTGATCCCTCCCAGTAAATGTTGCAGGAACAAAGGATCTGCGTATGATTCATCTGTATGTCCGAGTTCTGTATAGAAAGCGCGGCCGCCATCAAACTCGTGGTACCAGGCCATCGGATGAAAATCGCCGTTCTCACCGCCGGTATAACTTTTCTCATCAATGGTCATCAGGATATGCAGGTTGGGCTGGATGCTTTTAAAATTATACCACTCATCTTTTCGTTTCCATTGTTTGGGCAGGTGCTTAGTAGACAGATGATTGGCATCAACGATGTTTAAGACTGCTTCCTGTTGTTTTGGATGGCTTTTAAAATAAGCGCCCACCAGTTGATTGTACCATGGCCAGTCGTATTCTGTATCTGTTGCCGCATGAACGCCTACAAATCCGCCGCCGGCCTGGATATATTTTTGAAATGACGCCTGCTGTTCATCATTCAACACATCCCCTGTTGTGCTTAAAAAAATAACAGCGGCATATTTTTTCAGGTTCTCCTCAGTAAACAAAGCGGCATCCGTGGTAGTATCCACTTCAAAATGATTGTCCGCGCCTAATTTTTGCACAGCCGCAACAGCCACCGGTATAGAAGCATGGTGAAATTTCATGGTACGGGAGAAAACCAATACACGGTGTGTTTTCTTTTTGGCAACAAAAGAAAAGGTGAGTAAAGCGGTACAGATAAGACAAAGGATGAATGCTGTTTTTTTCATGGTGGTTGTTTATTGAGGCGATTTTATTTTTTCTCTTCTTTCTTTCAGTTCCCGCCAGGTAGTAAGTATTATGCCTTCCTGCTGTATGGCCTGTTTCAGGGCCGGGTCCATCATTGCCAGCATATCGCCGCGGCGCACAGGGCCGGAATCAGAAATGTGCGGGAACACTTCTGTTGTAGCTGTGCAATGCATGATCATCATGGT
>JBHAFM010000144.1:0-14993 GCA_041856175.1 Sediminibacterium sp. | reverse complement strand
GAACCCATGGTAGCCCTGTCAATAGTGGCATTAGCGCCGATTTCCACGAAGTCCTCTATGACAACATTACCAATTTGCGGTACTTTCTTGAAAGTACCGTCGGCCTGGGGGGCATACCCAAAACCATCACTGCCGATAATGGTTCCGGCATGGATGGTTACATTTCTACCCACGACACAGTCGTTATATATTTTAACCCCTGCATGGAGGATACAGTTGTCATTCACCCGTACATTATTTCCCAGCACTACGCCTGGAAACAGTTTGACGTTATTACCAATAACAACATTTTCTCCTATGTAAACAAAGGCAGCCACAAATACCCCCTCACCCATTGTGGCAGTTGCGGCAATATAGCTGGGTTGCTGAATGCCCGTCAGTTGCTGTGTCATCAGTTCCTGGTATTTAGCGAGCAGGGAAGCAAAAGCCGAATAGGCATCCGGCACGCGGATCAGGGTGGGGTTGACCGGTTGTTTCAGTTCCAGGTTGTCGTTGATAATGACAATGGATGCCTGGGTCTGGTAGAGGTATTCTTCGTATTTAGGATTGGCCAGGAAAGATAGCTGGCCCTGGCGGGCTTCTTCAATCTTTCCGAAAGATGCTACTGCAACTGAAGCATCTCCTTCCAGTTTACCATTGGTTAACAAAGCTATTTGTGAGGCAGTGAATTGCATAGGTAGGGTTTATAGTCTGGGGGCCATAGGCTAAGTCAATAGGCAAATGTAATTTTTTTTGACGGGGGCGGAAAGATTTTGGTGGATCAGGGCATTATCTACCCGTGAAATATCTTTAACGGACCCATCCCTGAACAAGATATTTATTTTTTCATCAAGTGTTTGGTACAGGGTATTAGAGGCTTCCCCGGTAAAGCAGAAGTAATGCACATCTGCAGGGTCAATTCCGAACTGTGCAATGGCCTGCTGCTCCTTAGCCAGGATGACCTGGCTGCTGAAGGCATCGGCCTGTATCCTGGACTTGTACAACTGCCGGTTCAGGAAACGGGTACAAAGCAGGGACAGTATTTTGTCGGGATGCCCGCTCCACCGTTTAACCGCATGCATGATGTCATGGTCATCCAAAGAACAGAATTTTTCCAGTGACCGGTCATCCATGGTACCCGTAAAATCGCCCAGGAAAAAATCAAGGGCCGACTGGGTGTGCAGTTGTTCATCTTTCCTGTGATAGATGGCACGCACCCTTTCCAGTATCTTAACCAGCATTTTTTCGGCGGAAACCACAGTCTTATGAAGGTAGACCTGCCAGTACATCTGCCTTCTTGCCACTAAGAATTTTTCTACACTATAGATTCCTTTTTCTTCTACCATCAACTGCCCCTCATGCACCACCAGCATTTTCAAAATACGGTCATACCCAATTACGCCTTCACTTACACCTGAATAGAAGCTGTCGCGTGTGAGGTAGTCCATCCGGTCTACATCCAATTGCCCGCTGATCAACTGGTGCAGGAAAGGTTTATGGTACTGACCGGTGAATATCTGAATGGCCAGTGTCAACTGTCCGTTCATTTGCTCATTCATTACATGCATGATCTGGAGCGATAACTGTTCGTGGTGCACATTTTGTACCAACAGCTGTTCCAGGGCATGTGAATAGGGGCCGTGACCTACGTCGTGCAGCAAGATGGCGGCTTTTACGGCCAATTCTTCCTCGGCACTGATGTCAATTCCTTTGTTCCTTAGTTCAGTCACGGCGCTGTTCATCAGGTGGTAAGCGCCTAAGGAATGGTGTAAACGGGTATGAACAGCCCCGGGATAGACCAGCTGGGCCATGGCCATTTGCGTAATGCGGCGCAGCCGCTGGTAATAGGGGTGGGATATAATAGAAAAGATCAATGGATGGTTGATCGTGATAAAACCGTAGACGGGGTCGTTGATGATCTTTCTCTTGATAGCTGTCATGCTGTTGTTAAATTGTTAAATCGTCCTGCCGACGGGAACGCAAAAATACAAACAGAACAGCGATCACCCGGAATGAAATAGATTTACATCCTTTTTCGGCCATACATCGTCATAAATCCACTATTTAAAACCCGCAATCCTTTATGCCTATAGCAAAAATTTTATGGATAGACGATGAGATCGAAAGCCTGCAATCGCAGAAACTGTTCCTGGAACACAAAGGCTATGAGGTTCAGACGCTGACCAATGGTTTTGACGCCATTGAATATGTAAAGGATCAATTGGTTGATGTGGTATTGCTGGATGAAACGATGCCGGGCATATCAGGCTTAGAGACCCTCGCAAGGATCAAAGCAGTCAATGCCGGCATACCGGTAGTGCTCATTACCAAAAATGAAACGGAAAACCTGATGGATGAAGCCATCGGCAGCCAGATCAGCGATTACCTCATCAAACCCGTCAATCCCAACCAGGTATTACTAAGTTTAAAGAAGATCATCGATAACAGGCGGTTAGTGGCTGAAAAGACCACGACTGCTTACCAGCAGCAGTTCAGGGAACTGTTCATGGCTCTGAATGATGATCCTGATTACAACGAATGGATGGAGATCTATAAGAAATTAGTGTTTTGGGAACTGGAGATGGAAAAGAGCGACAGCCCGGAAATGCGCGAGATATTCCAGTCGCAGAAACAGGAAGCCAATGCTGCTTTCTTCAAATATGTGAGCCGCAACTATGCCACCTGGACCGATCCCAAAAGCGCAGAAGCGCCCATTATGAGCCACCAGTTGTTCCGTTTTAAGGTATTGCCGCATGTAGAGAAGGGCATACCCACTTTTTTCATCCTCATAGATAACCTGCGGTATGACCAGTGGAAAGCCATACAGCCCATTTTTGCAGATAGTTTCCGCATACTGGAAGAAGAAACGTTTTATTCCATCCTGCCCACGGCCACACAGTATTGCCGCAATGCTATTTTTGCCGGCTTATTACCCGTTGATATAGAAAAGCAGTTTCCGCAGCAATGGAAGAATGACGACGATGAAGGCGGCAAGAACCTGTTTGAAGAGGAATTTTTCAGAATGCAGCTAAAGCGGCTGAAAAGAGAGGATATACGGTTTAGTTACAACAAAGTGGTCCATCACCAGGATGGCCAGCAATTGGTGAACAACATACACAACCTGCTGGCCAACGACCTCAATATTATTGTCTACAATTTTGTAGACATGCTCAGTCACGCCAGAACGGAGATGGAGGTACTGAAAGAGCTGGCCAGTGATGAAGCCAGCTACAGGAGTATTACACGCAGCTGGTTTGAGCACAGTCCCCTTCACCAGGCTTTGAAGAAGATTGCTGATAAGCCCATGAAAATTGTACTGGCCACCGATCATGGCAGTGTGCGGGTAAAAACGCCGCATAAGGTAATAGGAGATAAGCAAACTACCACCAACCTGCGCTACAAACATGGCCGCAACCTGAACTTTGAGTCCAAAGATGTATTGGCTTTTAAAGATCCGAAAGAAGCAGGGCTGCCGGTTCCCACTGTCAATTCCTCTTTTATTTTTGCCAAGGAAGATGGTTTTTTATGCTACCCCAATAACTACAACCATTATGTAAACTATTTTAAGAATACGTTTCAGCATGGCGGGGTGAGCTTAGAGGAGATGATTATACCGATAGTGAAGATGGTAAGCAAGGCGCCCTGACCCTCTGAAGGGAGGAACGTTTATGTGGATAAAAGAAAGGTCCGGCCACCTGCTATAAAGTTATTTTTGTAATGCATATGAAATACACACAATCAACTTTAGATAAGCTGGAAGATATCCTGGGAGAATCCGGTTATGTGGTTCGCTATGAGCGGGGAACCTTTCAGAGCGGCTGGTGTTTGCTCGAGGCCAAACGAATTGTGGTACTGAATAAGTTTCTCAATGTAGAAGGCCGTATCAATACTTTAATGGAACTGATCCCGCAACTGGCGATCGAGTTCGACAAGCTTACACATGAGTCACAAAAATTGTATGAAGAAGTAGTCAGGAAATTCGAAGCAGTGTGACCCATCACCCACCCCTCACCATAACATTTTTGGGTACAGGAACCAGTACCGGTGTGCCTATGATCGGTTGCAGTTGCGCTGTTTGTACTTCTGCTGATACACATGATAAACGATTACGCAGCAGCATACTTGTACAGTCGCCCACTACCACCATTGTAGTGGATACCACACCCGATTTCCGTTACCAGATGCTGCGAACACATACGAACCGGCTCGATGCAGTGGTATATACACACTCGCACAGGGACCATATGGCCGGACTTGACGACGTGCGTGCCTACAATTTCTTTTCGGGCAAGGCAATGGATATTTATGCCAACTCCATGACTGCGGAAGCGGTATACAGGGATTATTACTATGCTTTTGCCGATACCAAGTATCCCGGGGTGCCCGACCTGAACTTAGTTACGATCGACGAAGCCCCGTTTATGATTGGCGATATACCTGTTGAGCCGATTGAAGTGATGCACCATAAGATGCCGGTATATGGTTTCAGGTTCGGTAAATTCACTTATATCACAGATGCCAATAAGATAGAGCCGGCATCAAAAAAGAAGATCAGGGGGTCCTCTGTACTTGTATTGAATGCATTGCGTAAAGAACCGCATATCTCTCATTTTACCCTGGAAGAAGCCGTTGCAATGGCCAATGAACTGGCCGTGCCTGAAGTATATTTTACGCATATCAGCCACCAGTTGGGTAAACATGAAGACATTAACCGGGAGCTTCCCCCGCATATCCGCCTTGCACATGACGGGTTGATCATCCGTTCATAAAATCAGGTATAAATACTTAGTCATAAAATCCTGCCGATACACTTGCTTTGCAGTGTATGAAAAAGATTATCAAAGATTATTTCAGCTTTAGCAGGAAGGAACGTGTAGCTGTTATGGTATTACTGCTGCTTATTGGTGTGTTTCTTGTGATGCCTTATTTTTTCAACACAGGTTTCAAACAACCCGATGTTGCTGAGGCGGTGCAGGAATTATTGGTGGAACAACAATCATCATTCAGCAACAGGTACAAGACAAGCGATGCGGACAGCAGGCCTGGTATAAGTAAACCACTTTTCGAGTTTGATCCGAACAGGATAATGGCTGAACAATGGCTCCAATTGGGACTAAGAGAGCAAACAGTGCGGACGATCATGAATTACCGCAACAAGGGAGGCCGGTTTACCACTGCAGCAGACATAAGGAAAATATGGGGACTGAAAAAAGAAGAAGCCGACAGGCTTATACCCTATATCCGGATCGCAACCCAGCGTGCAATGGGCAAAGAGAATACAGGTGAAAAGGTCATAGATATTAATACGGCTACTGCAGAAGAATGGAAATCTTTACCGGGAATAGGGGAAGTGTTGTCAAACCGGATTGTACGGTTCAGGGATAAGATCGGCGGTTTCGGATCCATCCAGGAAGTAAGTAAAACATATGGACTCCGGGACTCTGTTTTTCAAAAATTAGTACCTTATCTCAAACTCGATTCCACAACAATAAAACCCCAATAGCCCCAAATCCTACATCCCAAAATCCTAAATCCGCCAACCTACATCCTAAAATCCTACATCCCCGTATCCTGCATTTTAAAAAGATTTGGCTGTACTGTAAAAAGGCCTATTTTTGTTTAGAATACTAACAAACAATAGTTTGTTTTATAAGGAGGCTGCCAGAAATGCGATTGCTCGGGTTAAGGCAGCCTCCGCCTATTTTAAAACGACAGGCTATGGACTTTCAGACCAGCGAATTGACGCAAAGTGTGGCACAGGCAGCAAGGGATTTTGCACAGCAGCATATCCGGCCATTTGTAATGGAATGGGATGAAAGCCAGGCTTTTCCCGTGGAGGTCTTTAAACAATTGGGTAAGCTGGGTATGATGGGGGTATTAGTGCCTGAGCAATATGGCGGTGCGGGGCTGGGATATTTTGAATACAATGCCGTGATCCAGGAAATCGCCAAAGTATGTGGTGCTATCGGGCTGAGTGTGGCTGCACATAATTCCTTGTGTACCAACCATATCCTCAGTTTCGGTACAGAAGCGCAAAAACAGCGGTATTTACCCCGCTTAGCCACTGCTGAATGGATTGGCGCCTGGGGCCTCACAGAGCCCAATACCGGCAGCGATGCCGGTAACATGCAAACAACGGCTGTAAGGGATGGTGATGCCTGGGTGCTCAACGGAACCAAGAGCTGGATTACGCATGGTAAAAGCGGGGACGTGGCCGTGGTAATTTGCAGAACGGGCGAACCGCGTACGAGCGGCAATTCAACTGCTTTCATAGTGGAAAAGGGAACAGCCGGATTGTCTGCCGGTAAAAAAGAAAACAAATTAGGCATGCGCGCCAGTGAAACAGCCGAAATGATCTTTGAAAATTGCCGCGTACCGGATAGCAACCGATTAGGTGAAGTGGGAGATGGGTTCAGGCAGGCACTGGCAGTATTGGATGGCGGCAGAATATCCATTGCCGCATTGTCTATTGGTATTGCCAAGGGGGCATATGAAGCTGCCAAACAATATGCAAAAGAGCGCCACCAATTTGACCAGCCCATTGCCAATTTCCAGGGCATCAGCTTTAAATTAGCCGATATGGCTACGGAAATAATGGCTGCGGACCTGCTGGTCTGGCAATGCTGCGACCTGAAGGAACGCCATGAAAAAATGACCAAACAGGGGGCTATGGCAAAATATTATGCCAGCGAAATTGCCGTAAAAACCGCAAACGATGCTGTCCAGGTATTTGGCGGATATGGGTATACAAAAGATTTTCCGGTAGAAAAGTACTATCGTGATGCAAAATTGTGTACTATTGGCGAAGGAACTTCCGAGATCCAGAAGTTGGTGATCTCCAGGGAAGTGCTTCAAGGTTAGTTCTTCTCGATTGCTTGCTCATACTAAAGCCCTCTGAAAAGAGGGCTTTGCTTTTTTAATCTTCTTTACTGCCGGTCGTAAAAATCTGGTCAACCGCTCCTCCCAGCATCGGGAATTTTTCTTTTACAAATCCTGCAATAGTCTCAATAGCTTTTTTTGCCTGCTCCGGTGTAAGTCCTGCTTCAGTTGCAAGACGGTCGATCAGTTCGTTCATACTATGGTTTAATTTCTGATTTAAAACCTCAAATCCTACATTCTTTATGCTACTTTAAGTACACTCAGCTTGCTCTTTCCAAACATCTGTTCTGCATAATCAAGTGAGATATGCAGTTTTTTGGTTTCGGTACCCGGTAACTCAAACATGGCATCGGTAAGTATGCTTTCGCAGATGCTGCGAAGTCCGCGTGCACCGAGCTTGTATTCAAGGGCTTTCTTTACCATGAAGTCCAGCACATCGTTGTCAATTTTCAATGCGATACCCTCCAGTTCAAAAAGACGGGTGTATTGTTTGATGAGTGAGTTCTTGGGTTCTGTAAGTATGCTTCTAAGTGTTGCTTCGTCCAATGGATCCAGGTGTGTAACAACAGGTAAGCGGCCTAATAATTCAGGGATCAGGCCAAAACTTTTCAGGTCCTGCGCATTGATGAACTGCAACAGGTTCTTGCGCTGCATTTCCTGCTCTTCTTTATTGACGCTGAAACCAATGGCATTGGTATTTACCCTGCGGGCGATCACTTTATCAATACCATCGAATGCGCCGCCACAGATAAAGAGAATATTACGGGTATCAACTTTGATCATTTTCTGCTCAGGATGTTTGCGTCCGCCTTGCGGTGGTACCAGCACTTCTGTTCCTTCGAGCATTTTCAGCAAGCCCTGTTGCACCCCTTCGCCGCTTACATCGCGGGTAATGGAAGGGTTGTCTCCTTTGCGGGCAATCTTATCAATTTCATCCACATAGACGATACCTCTTTCGGCAGCAGCTACATCATAATTACAATTCTGCAATAAACGGGTGAGCATGCTTTCAACGTCCTCACCTACATAACCGGCTTCTGTAAAAACAGTAGCATCCACAATGGCGAAAGGTACATTCAGTAAACGGGCAATGGTCTTAGCCAGCAAGGTTTTACCAGTACCGGTTTCTCCCACCATCACAATATTACTTTTCTCAATTTCTACGTCATCCGGTTGCTGTTTATTGGTCACCCTTTTAAAGTGATTGTAAACGGCAACAGATAGTACCTTCTTGGCATCATCCTGTCCAATGACATAATCATCTAAGAATTTCTTGATCTCTGCAGGGCGGCGGACATTCAGTTTAAAACCTGAATTACTGCTATTGCCTTCCTGTTTCAGGTTTAATTCCTGTGCAATAATTTCTTCTGCATGTTCCACGCAATTCTCACAAATATGGCCTTCCTGTCCGGCAATGAGTATCTTCACTTCATCCCGGCTGCGGCCGCAAAAAGAACAATGCAAATGTGTTTGTTTAGCCATAACTACGCTTAATTTTCTTTCTCACTGGTGCCCGTTATACAGACACTTTCCAGCAGTAATTTGTTGCAAAGCTAAGACAGTTTAGCTAAAACGGCATCTACAATGCCATACGCCACCGCTTCTTTGGCATCCATCCAGTAATCGCGGTCAAAATCGCTCATGATCTGGTCAACTGTCTTACCGCAATTCTCTGATAATATCCTGGCGCCGATTTCTTTTGTCTTGCGCATCTGCTCGGCCTGTATCTCAATATCAGCACTGGTTGCCTGGAAATAACCACCGAGACTTGGCTGGTGTATCATGACTTCGCCATGCGGATAAATAAATCGTTTACCCTTTTTGCCAGCACTTAGCAATATAGAACCCATACTGGCAGCCAGGCCCATGCACACGGTGGTAACCGGGCTCTGTATCAGTTTAATGGTATCATAGATGACCATGCCGCTGGTGACAACGCCACCCGGACTATTAATGTAAAACTTGATCTCCTCGCCGGGTTTATCCGCATCCAATAGCAACAGTTTGCTGACCACTTCGCGGGCGGTTTTATCTTCCACAGCTCCCCACAGGTAAACAGCCCTTTTCTCGAAGAAAAGTTTCTCCATTTTCTTCGCAATAAAACCGCCTTCTTCCTGTTTGTCATTCTTTGGTTCGTTCTCTTCTTCCTCATCCATCCTGTAAGGGTTGACGATATATTTTGTCTGGATCATTTTTTCGTATTTAGGTATTAGTAGTTATCAGATTGGTTCAATCCTTCTTCTCTTTTCTTGGATTTGTCAGCAGTACTTCATCTACCAGGCCGTATTCTTTTGCTTCTGTTGCCGTCATCCAGAAATCACGGTCACTGTCTTTGGCAATAGTAGCGGCATCTTTATCGGTATGATTGGCTGTAATGGCATACAATTCCTGCTTCAGCTTTTTGATCTCTCTTGCGGTGATCTCAATGTCAGTTGCCTGTCCGCCTATAGCGCCACTTGGCTGGTGCATCATGATACGGCTGTGTTTCAGGGCGGTACGTTTACCTTTTACACCTGCGCATAATAGGATCTGTCCCATACTGGCTGCCATGCCTGTACAAATAGTAGCTACGTCGGGGCCAATGAACTGCATGGTATCATAAATACCAAGACCGGCATAGACGCTGCCACCGGGGCTATTGATATACATCTGGATATCGCGCGACCTGTCGGTACTTTCCAGGAACAGCAGCTGTGCCGTTACAATATTGGCGACGTAGTCGTTGATACCCTCGCCTAAGAAAATAATGCGGTCCATCATCAGGCGGCTGAACACATCCATGCTGGCTACGTTCAATGGCCTTTCTTCAATAATATAAGGAGTGAGGTTAGTAAAATGGTGTTGCTGGTAATTATGGAGTGTAGCACTGCTGATACCCCTGTGTTTTACTGCATATTGTTCAAATTCTTTTCCTGCATTCATATGTTATGGTTTACGCTTTGAAGATAAGAGATTTATATAGTCAAATAGTGTGCAAACACCGTTTTACGACAACTCGTCAGGTTGCGATGAATCGTTTGTGGCCTGCCTGATGGCAGGCAGATCTGTGTTTTTTGATAAAAAAGCCGGACTTTAAGGGCCCGGCTGATTTTCTTTATGTGCAGAAACAGAGTTGATTAATGGTGATGGTGGTGTAATTTTTCTGCGAAAGCTTCGGCGCTGATGGTTTCTTCTTTAGCGGATACCTGGCCTTCGAGCAAAGTAAACAACTTATCAGTACTGATGCGGTGGTAGCTGTCTTCTACAAATTTCCTGTCCTGCATCATACGGTTGGCATAATCTTCTACCCACTGCTGGCTGTCGCCCAAAGCGCCTAACTGACCGCCCATATAGCTGAATAATTGCTGCTTGGCAAAGTCGCGGATATCTTCCGGTAAAACTTCGATCTTGTTCTCGTTGATCAGCTTGCCGCTGGTCAGGGTCCACTTGAGCTGGCTTACAAAAGTGGGGTAGTCCTGTTCTGCCTCTTCGGCAGTTTTAGGTTGTTCGCCGCCGGTTTGCAACCAGCGTTTCAGGAACTGCTCGGGAAATTCCATCTTGGTATGGTCTACCAGGTGGTGGTAGATCTGGTCATGTACCTGGTTGCGCGACTGCTGGGCGTAATAGTTTTCAATTTCCTTTTTAACCTCGCTGCGGAATTCAGCTTCTGTTGTGATGGCACTGTTAGGGAAAGCAGCTTTGAAGAAATCTTCATTCAGTTCGGCTTTCTCTACCAATCCAACCTTGGTGATCTCCAATTTGAAATATTTATCACCGTCGTCTTTGGTTAAACCCAGATCGGCCAGAATGGCTTCTTTTTCTTTATCCTCAAAAGCTTTTGAAGGCTGCAGTACCACTGAATCATTGTTCTTTTTGCCGATCAGGTTCTTGCGGAAGCTTTCTTTGAAATATTTAACCAATAAAGAATTGTCTTTGCTGATGCCGCCTTCTACAGCATTACCGTCTTTATCGCTTTCGATGAACTTTACATTGAGTACGTTCTCGTCGCTGGTTACAGCTTCCGGTTCGGTCATCTTACCGTTGCGAACCTGCTGGCGTTCTACTTCTTCCTGTACCATTTCATCGGTAACAGTCACGATGTAACGGGTAACGTTAATTTTTTTGGCATCCAGTTCAAACGCAGGCTTCAGGCCAATTTCAAAGGCAAAGTCGTAGTCAGCAGGGTTGTTCATATCCAGAGCACGTGCATCATTATCCAATGGCAAAGGCTGTGCAAAAATGTCTAATTGCTCAGTGCTCAGGTAAGTATTCAGTTCTTTTTCAACGGTGCGTAACACCTCATCAGTAAACACACTTTGCCCGTACATTTTTTTTACTAATCCAGCCGGAACCATTCCTTTGCGGAAGCCGGGGATATTGGCTGTCTTGGCATATTTTTTCAGGCTTTGTTCAAAGCCGTTGTAATAATCATTTTTGCTCAGGTTCACGGTCAGCTTATCATTCAGCAGACCAATGTTCTCACGCGTAACACTTGCCATGGCGGTATTTTATGTTTCTTGAAATTTGGGCTGCAAAAGTAAGGAATTACGCGAAAATGTAAGCGATTGATTAATCTATTCGTAAATTGGTTGGTATGAAAAAGCTATATATCCTTTTGTTTAGCGGTATCCTTATGGTACCTGCAACGCATGCCCAGCCAGGCGCCGCCACTGCTGCCTTACGGGTTAAAACTGTCAATGGTATCCTGGAAGGGGTGGACGAATCCGGTGTCCGCATCTTCAAGGGCATTCCTTTTGCCGCCCCACCGGTAGGGGCACTGCGATGGAAAGAACCGCAACCCGTCAAAAACTGGGAGGGTGTGCGCAAAGCAGACAAATTCGGTCCCCGTGCCATGCAAAGGGCCCTTTTTGGCGATATGGGCTTTCGCTCGGATGGAATGAGTGAGGACTGCCTTTACCTGAACGTGTGGACCCCGGCCAGGTCTGCTGCAGCGCTGCTCCCGGTGCTGGTGTATTTTTATGGGGGCGGACTGATGGCAGGAGATGGATCCGAGCCGAGGTATGACGGGGAAAGCATGGCCCGTAAAGGGATGGTTGCTGTTACAGTGAACTACCGGCTCACCGTATTTGGTTTTTTGGCCCATCCCGGGCTGACGAAGGAATCGCCACATCACGCATCCGGCAATTATGGTCTTATGGACCAGCACGCTGCTTTGCGATGGGTACAGCAAAATATTGCAGCTTTTGGCGGAGATCCTTCGAGGGTCACTATTGCCGGTGAATCAGCGGGTTCTTTTTCCGTAAGCGCACAAATGGCATCCCCGTTATCAAAGAACCTGATAGCCGGCGCTATTGGCGAGAGCGGTTCACTGTTAGGTGCACAATCAACCGTACCGCTTGCAGCAGCAGAACAACTGGGCGTTAAGTTTGCTGAAGCCACAGGAAGCAATTCGCTGGCTGCACTCCGTGCCATGCCTGCAACCGAACTGCTTGAAGCCACAGCGAAACCCGGTATGGCACGTTTCCCGGTAACTATCGACGGGTATTTTTTACCGAAATCACCGGTAGCCATTTATACTGCGGGTGAACAGGCGCATGTGCCTTTGCTGGTAGGATGGAATGCCGAGGAAATGAACTACCGGGCATTAATGGGACAGGATCAGCCAACGGTGGAGAATTATACCAAATTACTGCAGAAACTATATGGCGATAAAGCTGCTGAAGTGCTGAAGGTTTACCATGCGGCCACAGATGATGAGGTGGTACAGGTAGCCACAGATCTCGCGGGAGACCGGTTCATTGGCTTCAGTACCTGGAGATGGTCAGATTTACAAAGTAAAACAGGCGGCAAACCGGTTTACCGGTATATGTATGCCCGCCCGCGGCCTGCTATGCGTTCTGAAATGGGAAATGCGGTGGCGGGACTGGCAGGCGGTATAGTCAAAAATAACGATGCTTTGGCCAGGAAAGCTCCAGCCTCTCATGGTGCCGTTCATTCCGCTGAGATTGAGTATGCTTTGGGTAACCTGCCCACTAACCGGGTGTACGACTGGCAGCCTGAAGACTATAAAGTGTCTGAAATCATGCAGGCCTGCTTTGCCAATTTTATCAAAACAGGCAATCCCAATGGTCTTGGCGTACCTGTATGGCCGGCTGTTAAAAGCGGTGGCCCTGCACAGCTGCTGTATATTGATGTGAATACAAAGGCAGTAACTGAAAAGAACCGTGAGCGCTATTTGTTTTTGGAGAAATACCAACAATAACAACAACTAAAACTGCCATCTCCATGAATTCAAGACGCAACTTTTTACAAAAGCTTACAGGCACCGCCGCTGCTTTTTACTTAATGCCCCGGTATGCATACCCTGGTACGGGTAATTATGCCGGACCGTACAAAGGACCGGTGTTGCGAGTGGCGCTCATGGGACTTGGCGGCTATGCAACACGGGTAGCGGAAGCCATGCAATCTTGCCAGAAAGCAACAATAACAGGCGTCATCAGTGGAACACCTGCCAAGATCAGGCGCTGGCAGGACAGGTACCATATCCCCGACAAAAATTGTTACAACTATGAGAATTTCGACCAGGTGAAAGACAACCCTGATATAGATGCTGTCTATGTTATTACACCGAATGCCCTGCACCATGACCAGGTGATACGAGTGGCCAGGGCGGGCAAACATGTCATTTGCGAAAAACCAATGGGATTGAATGCGGCAGAAGGACAGGAAATGGTTGCTGCGTGTAAGCAAGCAAATGTAAAGCTCCTGGTAGGATACCGCATGCACTTTGAACCGAATACGCTCGAGATCATACAGCTGCGCAACGAGGGTGTTTTTGGGAAGATCAAATTTTTCCAGGGCTTGTGTGGCTTTAAAATAGGAGACCCGCATCAATGGAGGCTGAACAAACAACTGGCAGGTGGGGGCTCGCTGATGGACATAGGCATTTATGCCATCAATGGCTCCCGGTATATGACAGGAGAGGAACCCGTATGGGTTACGGCGCAGGAAACAAAAACAGACCCGGAGAAATTCAAAGCAGGGGTGGATGAAACGATCCAGTTTCAATTAGGTTTTCCAAATGGTGCAGTTGCTTCCTGTTTATCTACCTACAACATGAATTTCTTAGATCGTTTTTTCTTAGATGGAGAAAAGGGTTTTGCCGAATTATTTCCTGCCACTGGCTATGGCCCCATCAAAGGACGTACCCACCAGCGTGAATTAGTCCATCCCCATATCGCACACCAGACCATACAGATGGAAGAAATGGCAGGGATCATATTAACGGGCAAACAACCCGTCTTACCCATAGACGGCGAAGAAGCCTTGAAAGACCTGAAAATCATCGACGCCATCTACCAGGCAGCTCAAACAGGCAACAGGATTGCACTGCAATTCTAAATGATAACAGCACAGGACCTGCAACAAACGAAGACTTGGATGATACAAAAGGGAATAGCGCAGAACATCAAAAACATAAAAAATCATGACACAAAGAACCGCTGTCTTTTCCAAAGACCTGGAAAGCAAAAAGCTTACAGTCGTAAGAGCATTTGATGCTTCCCTGGAGCAGGTATGGAAGGCCTGGACGGAAAGTAAGATCCTTGACCAGTGGTGGGCGCCTAAACCATACTGGGCAGAAACCAAAACAATGGATTTCAGGGCAGGTGGTGTATGGCTATACTGTATGGTTGGGCCGGAGGGTGACAGAACCTGGTGCAGGGTGTACTATAAAACAGTTGACCCCTATAAAAGCATCACCAGTACAGCCGGGTTTTGCGATGAAGATGGCAATGAAAACCCGGATTTCCCTGTTATGAACTGGCGAAAAGAGTTTCACCAGACTGGCAGCGATACTACCGTAACCGTTGAAATTGCCTTTGCTAAAGAAGCAGACATGGAAACGATCATTAAAATGGGCTTCCAGGAAGGCTTTACAGCCGGTCTGAATAACCTCGACCAGTATTTTTCGGATTTACCTAGTAAGTAAACTCCGTCTGGTGGTTGTGCAAACTTGGTCTGCATAGTAAGCAAACTCCGTCTGGTGGTTGTGCAAACTTGGTCTGCATAGTAAGCAAACTCCGTCTGGTGGTTGTGCAAATTTGGTCTGCATAGTAAGCAAACTCCGTCTGGTGGTTGTGCAAATTTGGTCTGCATAGTAAGCAAACTCCGTCTGGTGGTTGTGCAAATTTGGT
>JBHAFM010000143.1:0-4633 GCA_041856175.1 Sediminibacterium sp. | reverse complement strand
CTTTGTTACGATCTTTCTTTTCAAGAACAGGTCTATGCAGTTGAAAATGGGATTAGCGGGGCTTGCAGCCAGCATCATCACCATTCTCGTCTATTTTTCCAGGGCAACACAATATGATACCGGAGGCATAGCGCTTTCTTCGGTTTTCACTTTTGCAATACCAGTATGCTACATACTAGCGTTAAGGGGGATTTATAAGGATGAGAAACTGGTAAAGAATGCCGACAGGCTGCGGTAGTGCCTCATGGGTATAGCTCATCAGCCTGCTATACTTTATGGATACCGTTTTTAATGGCATAGATGGCGATACCCACCATATTCTTTGCCTTTGTTTTTAACAGTATCCGCTCGCGGCAACCTTCAACCGTGCGGTGACTGATGCCCATTTTTTCGCCAATCTCCCGGGTAGAATACTGGCGGCAGATGAGTTTGATGATTTGGACTTCTTTGGGTTTAAATAGTGTTTTCATAGTACTACAAATAAAATCAATAATCAGGACATATCATCACCTTCCGCCCAAATGTTTTCTTTGCCTGATTGCACCCCCGATCTTATAGAAATGCGGCCGTATGGCTGTTTTTAGCCTTTTTCAGCCCCTCCGGTTTACCGGCATATACCAGGGTTCCCCCGGCATCTCCTGCTTCCGGCCCAAGGTCAATAATCCAGTCGGCCGACCTGATCACATCCGTATTATGTTCGATCACGATCAAGGAATGACCTTGTGCTATCAGGGCATTAAATGAGGCCAGCAATTTCTTAATATCATGAAAGTGCAACCCGGTTGTTGGTTCGTCAAATATGAATAAGACATGTCCAATACCTTTTCCCTTCCCCAAAAAGCTGGCCAATTTTACGCGTTGCGCCTCCCCACCACTCAGTGTATCGCTGCTTTGCCCCAGTTTAACATAGCCCAAACCAACGTCCTGCAAGGGTTGTATGGCCTGTCGAATATTTTTTTCATCTGCAAAAAAATCAATGGCATCATCCACGCTCATATCCAATACATCAAATACGCTTCTGCCCTTGTATTGTACTTCCAGTACTTCCTCCTTGAACCGCCTGCCGCCACAGGATTCACAGGTCAGGTGCACATCGGCTAAGAACTGCATCTCAACCACCTGTTCACCCTCTCCTTTACAGGTATCACACCGTCCGCCGTCTACATTAAAAGAAAAATGCTTGGCCTGGAAACCACGCATTTTGGCTAAGGGTTGTTTAGCAAACAGGTCACGGATATGGTCATAGGCCTTGATATAGGTAACCGGGTTACTACGCGATGATTTACCAATAGGGTTCTGGTCCACCAGTTCTATCTGCGAAACATAATCCACATCGCCGCCGATGGTCTTATGCATCCCTACTTTATCGGCAAACTCCCCTTTTAATTTTTGCAGAGCCGGGTACAGCACCTGTTTCACCAATGTTGTTTTACCACTTCCACTCACACCACTCACCACACATAATACATTCAACGGAAATTCCACCGTAATATTCCTGAGGTTGTTCTGACTGGCGCCTTCCACCGTAATATGCCTGTTCCACTTCCTCACAGCTTCCGGCGCTTCAATACTTAGCTGCCCGGATAAATATTTTCCGGTTAAGCTATCCTTGTTGGCTACCAGTTCATCATAATTACCTGCAGCCACTACCTCACCCCCCAGGTGTGAAGCCAATGGGCCCATGTCAATGATATAGTCGGCCTCGCGCATCATCATTTCATCGTGTTCAACAACAACAACTGTATTGCCAAGATCGCGCAGTGATTTCAATACACTGATCAATCGCCTGGTATCCCTTGAATGTAACCCGATGGAAGGTTCGTCCAGTATGTACAGTGAATTGGCAAGGTTACTTCCCAGGCTCCGCGTCAATTGTATGCGCTGGCTTTCACCCCCACTTAATGAATTAGCAAGACGGTTAAGCGTTAGATACCCTAATCCCACATCCAGCAAGGTCTGTAGCCGCTGGTGTATCTCAAGTAAGATGCGCTTAGTTACCTGCTGGTCATGCAGCGATAACTGTAATGTATCAAACCATGCTTTCAAATCACGCACCTGCCAGTCGCACAATTCGCCAATATGCCTGCCGCCTACCTTTACGTACAAAGCTTCTTTGCGGAGGCGATAGCCTTTACAATCCGGGCAGGTGGTTCTTCCACGGTAACGGCTCAGCAATACACGGTATTGCACTTTATAAAGATTCTGCTCTACTTCTTTAAAGAAATCATGGATACCATATACACCGTTGCTTCCGTTCCATAACTGATCATATTGCTCTTTGGTCAGATCGGCAATTGCTTTATGCACCGGAAAATGAAATTTTCCCGCCCCTTTTACAAACTGTTCCCGCCACCAGCCCAGCTTCTCTCCCTTCCAGGGTGCTACGGCGCCTTCATAAACACTCAGGCTCCTGTCGGGTATGACCAGGTCCGTATCAATACCCAATACCTGGCTGAAGCCTTCACAAGTGGGACAGGCGCCATAAGGATTATTAAAAGAAAACAGGTTGGGGGCCGGCTCTTCAAACTGGATCCCGTCCAGTTCAAACTTATTGCTGTAGTGTAACAAGGTTACCCTATCCACTTCTACGTACATCTGCCCTTCTCCTTCATAAAAAGCTGTACCAATGGAGTCTGATAAGCGATGCAGATCGTCCTGGTCAAAGTCTTTGGCAACGATGCGGTCGATGAGAACATGAGGTGTGGGGCCTGAAACCCGGGGTGCGAATTTTTGTTTGAGGTCTTTATCCGGCAGTTCAAGCAATGCTTCGATACGCAACAGTTCACCACCCGAAGTTGATGGTTCATGATTGGTGGTTGACGGGTCACGGAAATACATTCTTGAGAAGCCTTTCTGCATGAGGATCGACAGTTCCTCCTTCATGTCTCTTTTAGCATGTTGCCTGAATGGTACATGGATTACTACTTTGGTGCCGTGTTTCATTTGCTTCACTGCATCGAGCACATCGGACACATCATCTTTCTTTACTTCCTGTCCGCTGACGGGAGAGATCGTTTTACCAGCACGGGCATATAACAAACGCAGGTAATCATAGACTTCCGTCATACTGCCCACTGTGCTGCGGGGGGTGCGGGTAATGACTTTTTGTTCAATGGCAATAGCCGGGCATAAGCCTTTGATGTAATCCACATCCGGTTTAACCATGCGCGCCATAAACTGGCGGGCATAAGCGCTGAGGCTTTCCGCGTATCTCCGTTGCCCCTCCGCAAAAAGCGTATCAATGGTAAGCGATGATTTGCCGCTTCCGGAAACACCCGTCACAACAATCAGTTTGTTGCGCGGGAAAGCTACTGTTACATTTTTAAGGTTATGAACCCTTGCACCTTTTACAATGATATTGTCGGAAGATTCATTGTGCCGGGTAATTACCTGGGCCTTTTTTTTTGTCGCCATACGATCAGCAAATTAAACACATTATTCAAGCTTTTCCTTACCGTTCACACATCATTAAAAATGTGCATAACTATCCCCCTTAAAAACAATCTTTTCCACAAAGGAATGGTGCTTTAAAAAGATGCCTATTTTGAAGTTGCAAAGTGTATTTAACCGGTATTCAAAAGCCCTCATCATGAAAACTTTGGACTACGTGTCTGATACAGAATTGATCCATTCCTTCCAGGAAGGCAATGTGGGCGCCTTCGAAACACTGGTACAGCGGTATAAAGACCGGGTATTCTCTTCCATCCTTTTTTTTGTAAAAGACAGCTACCTCGCAGAGGATCTGTTCCAGGATGTATTCATCAAAATCATTGACACCCTTAAGAACAAACGCTACACCGAAGAGGGGAAATTTCTTCCCTGGGCCCTGCGTATCGCACACAATCTCTGTGTGGATTATTTCAGGAAGATCAAACGTACCCCTGCCATCAAGACCAGCGACGATAAGGATATCTTTGACATGTTACATATTACGGAGGAAGGAGCAGACAGCAAGCTGATACAGGGCCAGAGTCATGAGCGGGTTAGACAGATGCTGGACCTGCTGCCCGAAGAGCAACGGGAGATCATTGTATTACGTCACTATGCCAATATGAGTTTCAAGGAGATCGCCCTGATCACCAATTGCAGCATCAATACTGCCCTGGGACGCATGCGCTATGGATTGATCAATATGCGTAAAATGATGACGGAAAAGCAGATCGTACTTTAGTTAGCGGAATCCTTCTTTCCCGCACTGCAACCACTTCTTATATTCCACAGCATCGGGTGTATAACCTACCGGGTGATTCAACAGGTTTTCTTTTGTATCCAGGATAACATATAAAGGTTGTGTTACCTGATTAAGATTCTCTGCCTGAAAAGTGGCCCACTTATCGCCCATGGTAACAATATCCTTTACGTTACCATCTTTGGTTTTGTAAGCAAAACGCTGATCGGCAGGTAATTTCTGCCTGTCATCCACATACAATGATACCAGGATAAAATGTTCTTTGATATAATCATGTACGGCAGGCTGTGACCATACATTTTCTTCCATCTTGCGGCAGTTCACACAGGCCCAGCCGGTAAAATCGATCAGCAAAGGTTTGTTCTGTGCTTTGGCCAACTGGAGCGCTTTATCGTAATCGTTTACCACATTTGCTTCCAGTCCTTTTCCTTCTACATTTCCTTT
>JBHAFM010000142.1:0-3497 GCA_041856175.1 Sediminibacterium sp. | reverse complement strand
TGGTTACTACAAAATCCGGCAGGAACAATAAACTCAACGTAAATGTCAACGCCTATTCTTCATTCAGAACCGTTGGCAAACTGCCAGAAATTGTTACCGATCCGTACACTGCCATCACCATCAAGAACCAGGCGGCCTTCCCCTTATATAACCCGGCTTGGCCTGCTTATATGGTAGATTATGCCAAACAGCGTTCACAGAACCCTTCCCTGTCCGCGGTAATAGTGAACCCCAATAATCCAAACAAGTACCTCTACATGGGTAATACCAACTGGTTGGAGGAAGGTTACAATAAAACCGCTCCTTCACAGGACATCAACCTGAATCTTTCTCAGAAGACAGATAAACTGGCGTACTACTTCTCCATGGATTATTACAACCAGGATGGTATTATACGTTACAACCCCGATACTTACAAGCGTTACAATATGCGCGGCAAGGTAGACTTCAATGTAACCCCCTGGCTTACCTTCAGTAACAATACCAGCTTCGCAAACATACTGTACAATTCACCCACTTACTTAGATGGTTATTATTTCTGGAACCTCAACAGGCAGTCTGCTTTCGATGTGCCTAAGAATCCTGATGGTACCTGGACACAGGCAGGGGCCAACCAGTTGGGATCTATCCAGCAGGGTGGTCGCGCCGATTCAAAGCTGAATGATTACCAGAGCACGTTCTCTTTCAACGCTTCTATCCTGAAAAATGTCTGGAGCATCAAAGGAGACGCTACTTTCAGGAGAACATCCAGCCAGGAAAAAAGATATGAGATACCTGTTCCTTATACCGACGGACCCAATGGACCAGTAAAATATGCAGGCGGACTCACCGGATCAGCTACCAATAAAACCAACAACACCAGCTACAATGTGTACAATATTTACACAGACGCACATAAAAAGTTCGGTGATCATTTTGTAAGCATACTGGCCGGTTTCAACCAGGAAGAACGCAGCAGCATTGCCAATACGGCCACCAGAAATGGCCTGATCTCTTATAGCCTTCCTACCGTAAACCTCAGCACAGGCGCCATGACAACAGCTGAAACCATTCGCGAATGGGCAGTGCAGGGCTTCTTTGGCAGGCTGAATTACAATTTCAAAGACCGCTACCTGCTGGAACTGGATGGCCGTTATGATGGCAGTTCACGTTTCCCCAAAAAAGATCGCTGGGGCTTCTTTCCTTCTGCTTCTGCAGGATGGGTGATCTCTGAAGAGCCTTTCTTTGCCCAAGTGAAGAAAGCCACAGGCATAGACTTCCTGAAACTCAGGGCTTCTTACGGGTCATTGGGTAACCAGGCATCTGTGTCAGAGTATGGCTATATACCCACTATGAGCTTTACACCACAAATAGGTCAAATACTCGGAAGCGGTTTACCTTCTGCAGTGAATGTTCCCGGTGCCGTATCATCCAGCTATACCTGGGAGAAAGTGAATACCACCAACTTTGGAGTTGATCTGTTATTACTGGATAAGCGCCTGGAAGTCAACTTCGATAAATATACCAGGGTAGTAAACGGTATGCTGGTAGCCGGTAAAACACTGCCAGCTGTTTTTGGTGCTGCCGTACCAATGGTGAATGCCGGCGATATGGAAACCAAAGGGTTTGAATTGAAATTATCATGGCACGACAAAGCGAAACTGGCCGGTTCTGATTTCTACTACAACTTCACAGCTTCCCTGGCCGACAGCAGGGCATGGATCACCAGGTTTGATAATCCTACCCGTTCACTCAACAACTATTATAAAGGACAGGAACTGGGAGAAATATGGGGCCTTGGCGTAGACGGTTTCTTTAAATCCCAGGATGAGGTCAATGCCAAAGATTATTCTGCCGTTGGCCAGGCTGATAACAGCTTTGCTTACTATGTGGGTGATATCAAATTCACCGACAGGAACAAGGATGGCAAACTGAATTTTGGAAAATACACGGTAGACGATCCGGGAGACCTGTACAGGATTGGCAACAAATCCCTGCGCTTTCCCTATAGTTTTGAATTCACCGGCGCATGGAAAGGCTTCGATCTGCGCATTTTCATGCAGGGAATAGCAAAGAGAGACTGGTATCCGGAGCCTAGTAATATTTATTTCTGGGGAGTTTATGCCCAACCATGGACCAACGTTACTGTTCAGAACCTGGATCGTTGGACACCCACTAACCCAAACGGTTATTTCCCCAGGGTGAAAGCTTATATAGCAGAAGACTGGATGCAGGAATTGGGTATACCCAACACACGCTACCTGCAAAATGCAAGCTACCTGCGTTGCAAGAACCTGACCGTCGGCTATACACTTCCGCAGTCACTGTTGAAAAGAGTTAAGATCAACAAGCTGAGATGCTATGCCAGCGCCGAAAACCTGTTCGAGTTTTCGCATACCAGTGTAAGGCTCGACCCGGAATCCCTGGGTGTTAAACGCGGAGATATCTATCCATTCCAGCGTACCTATTCATTTGGCCTGAACCTTAATTTTTAATCCATCCAATTACTGAATCATGAAACGATATATTAAATACATAGCACCGTTTTGTTTGATGGCAACTTTAACGGGATGCAGCAAGGATTTCCTGCAACGCGATCCTAAAACAGAGATCACGGGTGATCAATTCTTCAAAAGTGCCGCTGACCTGGAAACCTATACGAATGGTTTTTATTCCATGTTGAGCGCTTCTTACGGTGATCCTTCCGCCGACAATTTCTCAGACGACATATCCATTTATACCGGCGGTGCTGAACTGGATAACCTCATCAGGGGCAAACTCTCTCCCGATAATGTGGGAGGATGGAACAACTGGCCCAACCTGCGCCGCATCAATTTCATGCTGGATAATGTGTCAAGGACAACAGGCGACCAGGCCGCTATCAATCATTATATTGGCATAGCCCGTTTTTATCGTGGACTTTTCTATTTCAATATGGTAAAAAGATATGGTGATGTTCCCTGGTATTCACATGTGATGCAGACCGGTGATCAGAGCATGCTGTACAAAGCCAGCGACCCGCGTGCACTGGTAATGGATTCTGTGATGAACGACCTGGAATTTGCCGCCACCAACATTGGCACTTCCATGAACAGCGGAACCAATACCCGCGTTACCAAATGGGCAGCCTATACTTTGCTTGCAAGGGTAGCACTCTTTGAAGGTACCTTCAGGAAATACCATGCAGAGCTGAACCTGCAGAACACTGCCCAGCGCTTTTTGCAGCGGGCCGCTTCTGCAACGGATACAGTGATAGCCAAAGGCGGATTTGCGATCTACAACACTGGCGCCGGGGCGGCGAACTTCCGGACAATGTTTTCCAGCAACAACCTGTCGGGTAACAAAGAAGTTATCTTCCTGCAAAAGAATGATCAAAGTTTAGGCGTAGCCAATAATACGCACGTAGTGCTCGACTGGCAGTGGGCATTGAGCCGCAGCCTGGCCAATGATTTTCTCATGGCCGATGGAACACCGTTCACTTCACAGGCTGGCTTCGATAAGCAGGATTTTGTGCAGAT
>JBHAFM010000141.1:0-32360 GCA_041856175.1 Sediminibacterium sp. | reverse complement strand
TGCAGACCAAGTTTGCACAACCACCAGACGGAGTTTACTTACTATGCAGACCAAGTTTGCACAACCACCAGACGGAGTTTACTTACTATGCAGACCAAGTTTGCACAACCACCAGACGAAGTTTACTTACTATGCAGACCAGTTTTGCACAACCACCAGACGAAGTTTACTTACTATGCAGACCAAGTTTGCACAACCACCAGACGGAGTTTGCTTACTATGCAGACCAAGTTTGCACAACCACCAGACGGAGTTTACTTACTATGCAAACCAAGTTTGCACAACCACCAGACGGAGTTTACTTACTATGCAAACCAAGTTTGCACAACCACCAGACGGAGTTTACTTACTATGCAAACCAGGTCAGCAGGCACAAAAAATCCCGCTTGGTTAAGCGGGATTGCATAAAAATATGATGTGGAAGATTACTTCTTAGCGGCGTAGCGTTTTTTGAACTTATCAATACGACCAGCAGTGTCAACCAATACATTCTTACCGGTATAGAAAGGATGTGAGGTATTAGAGATCTCCAGTTTTACCAGGGGATATTCTTTTCCGTCTTCCCACTGGATGGTTTCTTTGGTTGCAGCAGTAGAGCGGCTTAAAAATGAGTAACCGTTACTCATATCCTTGAACACAACAAAGCGATAGCTTTCAGGATGGATACCTTGTTTCATGAATTTTCTGTTTTAGGTTATACGGATTTGGCCGTATGATTATTTAAAATGAGGAGCGAAGGTAAGACGAATCGTTTTTTTTGCCAAATGAAATTCAGTGGTGGCATCCCGAACCGCAATAAAAGAGCTCATTTCCAACAAGTTACGGGTGATTGTCAGCTTTTCATGTTCACGAATTGGAGTGGGATATTGAAATTATTGTTTTTGCATTTGGCGATCACTTCCTGCAGGTCATCTATTTTCTTGGCTGTCACCCGGACAATATCATCCATAATGGCTGCCTGAACTTTGAGTCCGCTGTCTTTGATCATCTTAACGATCTTTTTAGCGTCATCCTGCTGCAGTCCGTTCCTTACCGGCACTTCTTTTTTGACCACTTTACCACTGGGGTATGCGTCTTTTTCAAAGTCAAAAGCATTTCCATCGATGCCCTGTTTTACGGCGCGGCTGATCAATACATCAATCAGTTGTTTCATTTTCATATCGCTGTCTACCTCTAATGAAATGATGAAATCTTTTTTATTCAGCTCTACAGCTACATGTGAATCACGAAAATCGAAACGACTGCTGATTTCTTTTTTAACAGTATTAATGGCGTTATCCAGGGTCTGGATATCTACTTTGCTGGCAATATCAAATGACGGCATGGTACAAGATTTTAACAAAGATAGATAAGCAGGCCGGAGAATTGCAATCAAAAGCAGGGATAAAAAAAGCCCTGATGGAAATCAGGGCCGCGTCTATATAATGCATGTGAGAAAAAACAACTTGTTTGATGGCGCTAAAATGGTTGGATGACGAGACATAAAAATGTCAAAAGAGGATAAACGGAAATTATTCAATGCCAATGGAGAAACAGCAGTGCTACGCTTTTAATTATTACTGGCCGATTGAACACGGTTTTGTTCATCGCCTGCACTTCCTTTTCTGCGTTGCGACTGAACAGGTTTACCTTTACCAAAACGATAGGAGAAACTAACATTAAATATACGACTGTCGCGTACCTGGTGAATGGTTACATCTACATTCTGGTATCGGCTGTAACCACGAAACTGTTGTGTATAAAACACATCATTTACGCTCACCTTAATCGTTCCTTTGCTTTGCATTACCTGCTTGCTCAATCCTATATTCATACCGCCCATAGGTCGAAAGACCAATACACCTTCCAGACTGTTACCACGATAGAATGTTCAGGTTAATGCTGTTGTTGGTTTTAGGATAAACACCCTGGCTATATCCCGTTGTAATGCTTCCGTTGAAACCCTGCGCTTTGTTCTTTTTGGTTTTGATGTTGATGACCCCTGCATTACCGGATGCGTCGAATTTTGCAGGTGGATTGGTCATGATCTCGATCTGGTCCAGGTGATTGCTCGACAGGTTGCGGAGCATATTGGCCAGGTCCTGACCGCTTAAATAAGTGGGTCTTCCATCCATTAAGATCATCACTCCCTGTTTCCCTTTCAGGCTGATATTCCCATCCTTATCAACAGATATTCCCGGCGATTTCTCCAGTATATCCAACACTGTCGCTCCGGCATTGGAGGGTGAGGCATCTACATTGATAACGGTCTTATCCAGCTTTTGCTCTATAAGCAGCTTCTACAGGTTTCTGCGATGCAAGCGCATTGCCACTGACGTTTCCATTCAAATTGTTTTGTGCATGGGCCGCAAATGAAAGCAGCCCAAACACTGCCCCCATTAGAATTACTATAATTTTATTCATAGTGTTAGTTTGATGCGCTGATTTGTATAGTTCTCGTTGTTGCTAATTACAAAACAAAACTATGTACTATGTAAAACATAGTACATAGTTTTAGCATGAACGGTGGGGATTAATGATGAGTGGCAGGAATGTTAAATGCGAAGCGTTGCTAAATGAAAATGGTATAATTAGTTGTTTTTCAACTAATTATACCATTTTCATTATTCAGTAACCAGGCCCATTGGCCGCTGTATTATTCCGTCTTTTCTAATGGGCCGAACCATTTTTTGGCCTTTATAAAGACCAAAATCCCACTTATAATCAACAGTAAAGCAATCAGTTCTGCCTGTGTGGGTTTAAACGGAAGGAAGTCGTACCTGGTATTTACCCTGATCATTTCTATGAAAAAGCGCTCTAACCCGTTTAAGAACAGGTAAAGACCAAAGAGTTGCCCGGGTACCTTTAATTTTTTCCTGAAAAACCATAACAGGAAGAACAAGCCTAAGCAAACAATAATTTCATACAAGGGTGTGGGGTATACAGGCGGGATCAGCTGGTTGCAATAAGGGCCCGTACATCCTGTGATAGGCACGCCCTCACCAATTACATTATGCGGATAATGATAAGCCCATAGCCAGTCGGGTAACCAGCTGAAGGGTTTGGGTTTCAGGTTTACAATACCCCAGTCGCCATCTCCGCTTACCTGGCATCCGACACGACCAGCAGCATAAGCAAACATCATGGTTGGCCCCATGCTATCGCATAGGTGTATGACACTCATTTTGTTTTTCCGGGCGTAATATACAATGGCAATGCCTGCACAGATCAACCCGCCATAAAAAGTGAGCCCGCTGAAAGAAACCAAAGAACCAACCGGATCTTTTACAAAGTCATTCCAGTTTTCCAGGTTATGAAATATTTTGGCGCCAAGAAACCCGAATGCTGCAGCATAAATAACCAGGTCACCTACCCTGTCATGCGGCCAGATACGGATCACCCTTTTCTCCGGCACAGCTAATTTTTGCTTGTGTTTCTCCCACCACTTCAAACCCGTGAAAGCCAATCCCACCAATAATCCCAGCGGAAGGCTTCCTTTGGTTGAAAGGATGAAGGACTGTGGATTGTTCAACGCATCAGCGACGACAAAAGCGCCAATGATTTTAAAACCAAATATGAACCCGAGTAAAAAATTCGTCAGCAGTTCCATGAAACCTGCCGGCGCTCCGATGGTAATGTTTTCTTCTGTATAACTGAACTGGCCAAGGTTTTCTTTTCTGCGCAGCTCCATGGTCAATACCCAGGCAGATGCGATGAAGGCAATAGCAACAAAAAATCCAAAAGTGTTCACTAATTTTAAACCTTGCAGTTCAATGCCGAAAATATCTTTAAAAGCATAGTAGAGATTGGGGTACATCTGACGGTCAGGAATTAGGGGTTAGGAAAGTTAGGAGTCAGGTGATTTAGTTAAGCATGGTGCAATGATAGTCAGAAATTGTGATACTAAATCTGCTACCTGACCAAAGGTGAAAAGTTGCTGATAAAAAGCAAGGCTCCACCAAAGTGGAGCCTGTACTTACTAACCCATCTCTAAACAAAACTAAGGTAAATTAATTACAGTATTCATCAAAAACTGAAATCAAATGCTGGGCAATCATTTGCGCCGGACGTCCCTCTATCTGGTGACGCTCAACCATGCTCACCAGCTGGCCATCTTTAAATAAAGCAATGGCCGGGGATGAAGGTGGATATGGCAATAAATGCTGTCTTACCTGGTTTACAGCAGCTACGTCAAAACCTGCGAAACTGGTTGCCAGCCTGTCCGGATGCTTACCGGCATTCTGAACAGCCATTAAAACCCCTGGCCTGCAAGCCCCTGCGGCGCAGCCGCAAACCGAATTAATAACCACCAATGTAGTGCCGCTCTGCTTCAGTATATCATCCACTTCCTGCGCTGATGTGAGCTCATCAAAACCATGATCAGTTAATTCAGCTTTCATCGGTAACACTATTTCTACTGGATACATATGCTCGTCTCCTTTTGTTTTAGAGTACAAAAATACTATAAAAGTTGGAACACTAAAGAAAGTTGGATACAGACATTCTGTCTTTAAGAAATGCACAATAGTGTCATTTTGGCAATATTGATTGCCTGCAAAGGTCACACTTGCAGCTTTGGCACCTCAAAAACCACCTGGTACATCCTTTGAACTGGTTGGGAGGTAATCAAATTATTACAACTAAAAAACAGATAACTATGACACTTGTAAAACATCATCCCGCCAACCTTGGTAATTTATTTGACGAATTATTCAACAGTTTCCCTGCCACCTGGGGAAGGGATATGCAAACCGGCCTCGCTACCCCACCAGTTAACATTCATGAAACAAATGAAGGTTATCATGTTGAGCTGAGTGCTCCCGGCCGCAATAAGGAAGATTTTACCGTAAATGTTGAAAACGGTTTACTGACCATCAGTTTTGAAAAGAAAGAAGAAACTGAGCAGAAAACGTATAAAACAATCCGCAAGGAGTTCAGCTACCGCAGCTTCAAACGCAGTTTCAGTGTTGATGAAAAGATCAATGCAGAAGCCATACAGGCAAAATATGAGAACGGTGTTTTAAAGCTGTTCCTGCCTAAAAAAGAAGAAGTTAAGGTAGCGCCTAAGCAGATCGCTATTCAATAAACTATTGTTCTTAATGAACCATGATCGTTTCATAAGCAGTTGGTTTTGGTTAACACCCCATGTTTCCACATGGGGGTTTCTTTTTTTATAACAGGGGTAATATATTTACACATTTTGCGACTTACTTAAGCAATAAAGGAGGTCTTGCATTAATCCGCATAAATGAGCACTGAACAGGAATTTATAGCATTATTGAACCAGCATCAGAAGATCATTCATAAGGTTTGTAACCTTTATATGGATCTCCAGGCCGACAGGGAAGATCTTTTCCAGGAGATCACTTTGCAGGCCTGGAAAGCCTATGGCAAATTTCGCGGAGATGCCAAATTCTCTACCTGGCTGTACAGGGTTGCCTTAAATACAGCCATTACTTTTTTCAGAAAAGAGAAACGGCAGCCGGCACTGTTTGCTACTGCAACTTTCCCGGATGAAAATGCAACGGATTCGCCTGATCCGGTTGAGGAGCAGGTGAAAGCTTTGTATACTGCTATCAGCGACCTTTCAAGGATTGATAAAGCACTGGTCATGCTTTATTTAGAGGATTACAATTATAATGAAATTGGTGAAATGATGGGCATTACTGCCAATAATGTTGCGGTAAAAATGAACCGCATCAAAATCAAATTAAAAGAACAGACACAAAAACACTTTGCTATTGCATAAATGATATGCCACATGGACTTAGATGAACTGAAATATCAACTCAACTTCAAACTCGCTACAAGTCACGCCGGCAAGTCTGACGCTGATATTGCTGTATTATTGAAAAAGCGAACCGGTTCCATTATCAATAAACTGAAACGAAGCTTATGGTTTGAGATATGTTTCTGCTTGCTTTTCATGCTACTGATAGGATATATCTGCCTGGTTACATCCTACTGGGCACTGCGTGTCTATTTTGCAACATTCTCTGTGCTGACGCTGGTCTTCGTCATTTTCCTCCTATTCCTTTTACGCCGTATTGAAAAACTGAGCGGCACCACCATGCCTGTCAAAAGAAACCTCCAGGCGATCCTGGATATCCTGGAAGAGTTTGTAAAGCGTTCTTTTCAGTTCACCATGGCATTGATCCCTGTCTGCTTTACTTTTTCATTTTTTCTCTCCCGCGAACATCCTGTCAGGATACAGGAAATAGATCAGATAACTGCCAAATTATTTGTTACCCGCACCCAGGAATACCTGTTCCTGTTTATATACCTGGTAACAACAGTAGTAGTCGCTTATTATTTCTGCAAATGGTACCTTAAAAAATTATACGGTAATTACCTGAAGGAATTAAAGGCTTGTATTTGTGAATTAGAAAGATGACAAAGACCTGATCACCGCTTCGGGTAAAAAAGGAGAAGCATCACCTCCGTTACGCAAAATATCCCTAACAATAGTGGAGGCCACCGATGTGTATTTGGGCTCGCCGGTCAGAAAGATGGTTTCAATATGCTTATCAAGGGTACGGTTGGCATCAGCAATGGTCTTTTCGTATTCAAAATCGCTCACGTACCGGATCCCCCTCAGGATAAACCCAGCATGCAGCTGCTTGCAGTAATTGATCGTCAATCCTTCATACAAACCGCTTTCCACCTTAGGTTCATCTTTAAATATTGTTTTGAACCACTCCATTCTTTGTTCGGGACTGAACATAGGTGTTTTTGCAGCGTTGATGCCGATGCCAATGTGGATCTTATCGAACAATGGCAATGCGCGATTGATAATATCAATATGGCCAAGCGTTACCGGATCAAAGGTTCCTGGGAATAAGCAGATTCGGTTCATAAAATATGATTTTGATGGCTGATTTAATTGTCTCTTCCCGCCAACAGGTACAGCACAGCCATCCGTACCGCCACTCCGTTTTCAACCTGGTTAAGCACAATCGAATATGGCCCGTCAGCCACATCACTGTCGAGCTCCACCCCCCTGTTAATGGGTCCAGGGTGCATGATCACGATATCTTTTCCGAGTTCTTCCAATAATTTTCTTTTGATGCCATATGCCAGGTTGTACTCCCGCAGCGAAGAGAACAAAGGCTGGTTCTGTCTTTCAAGCTGGATCCGTAACACGTTGGCCACATCACACCACTGCAACGCTTGCTTAACATCATACTCCACCCTCACTCCCAAGGCTTCTTTTATATATTTTGGGATCAGTGTGGGCGGGCCTGCCACCATTACTTCTGCACCCATTTTCTGCAAAAGGTACATATTACTTAACGCCACACGGCTGTGCATGATATCGCCAATGATGGCCACTTTCAATCCTTCCAGTTTTCCTAATTTTTCCTGCATGGAAAAAGCATCCAGCAAAGCTTGCGTGGGGTGTTCATTGATACCATCCCCTGCATTTACAATAGCCGCCGGAATATGCTGGGCCAGAAAATGTGGCGCACCTGATGCACTATGCCGCATCACCACCATGTCCACTTTCATGCTCAGGATATTATTTACCGTATCCAATAATGTTTCTCCTTTAGCGGCAGAAGAACTGCTTGCCGCAAAATTGAGCACGTCGGCCGAGAGCCTTCTTTCGGCCAGTTCAAAAGACATCCGTGTACGTGTTGAATTCTCATAAAAGAGATTCACGATAGTTACATCCCTTAAGGATGGTACTTTTTTAACCGGCCTTTGTAAAACTTCTTTGAATTGCTGGGCAGTGGAGAGTATAAGTTGTATATCTTCCCTGTTGAGATCTTTAATACCAAGTAGGTGTTTGGTAGATAGTTTCATTAAAAATCAAAGATAGGGGATTTTTACATAGATGACACCTGCTTTATAGGAGTACTACCTCTTCCCTGGTATCCTTTTCCTTCCAGCACACTTTTACTTTTTCGGAAATAATGGTATCAATTGTCTTGCCCGTATAATCAGGCTGGATAGGCAGTTCGCGGTTAAAGCGGCGGTCGATCAGTACGCAGAGGGACACTTTGGCCGGGCGGCCGAAATCAAGCAGGGCGTCCAGGGCTGCACGAATGGTGCGGCCGGTATACAATACATCATCTATCAGAATCACCTGTTTATTTTCTATGTCAAACGGAATAGCCGTGGTATTGGCGATGTGCAGGCTTTTACGAACATCGTCCCTGTAAAAAGTAATATCAAGTTTACCATATTCAATAGCAGTGTCGGGCAATATTTTTTTCAACTCTGCAACAATACGGTCACTCAAAAAAACACCACGGGGCTGCAGCCCAATGATTACTGTATTGGCAAGTTGCAAATTGTTTTCCAGGATCTGGTGGGCCAGTCTCTTGATGGTCAATGCAAGCTGTTGTTCGGATAAAATCGTCTTCAAACCTGAATTTTTAATAAAAATAAATGCTTTCCGTCATACCTCATGCGAATAATTCGGTTACTAGTGCTTTAATTTGCCCACAAATGCTCCGGCTTCATTCCATATCATTAGTACAGTTTCGCAATTACCTGCAACAGCAGTTTTTATTTACCGAACGCATTGTTGGCATTTGCGGACTAAACGGCACCGGGAAAACCAACCTGCTCGATGCTATCTATTACCTGAGCTTTTCCAAAAGCTATTTTTCCAGACCTGACGGCCAGAATGTCCATCATGGTTCAGCCGGAATGAGGTTGGAAAGCGAATACCGGCTAAATGGAAGCAGCCAGCACCTTGTCTGCATCTTGCGGGAGAATAACCGGAAAGAACTGCTGTTAAACGATGACGCTTATAAAAAAATCTCCGACCATATCGGCCGTTTCCCTGCTGTCATGATCGCTCCTGATGATATTGCATTGATCACAGCTGGCAGTGAAGAAAGGAGAAAGTTCATCGACACCCTGCTTTCGCAAATCGACAGCAATTACCTCCGGCAATTGATCGATTATAACAGGATCCTGCAGCAGCGGAACAGCTTGCTGAAACAAATTGCTGAATCGGGGCATAGCGATGAATCGCTCCTGGCCATTTTAAATGAACAACTTTGCAGCCGTGGTAATTATATCTTCAGCGAGAGAAAATCTTTTTTAACTGATTTCCTGGCTCTTGCCAGATCCATCTACACCCGCATTGCCGGCAAGGATGATGCCCTGCAATTATTTTACGAAAGCCAATTGTTGCATGCAGACCTTGCCCCCCTGCTTACCGCCACCCGACAGAAAGATATGGCCCTGCTGCGGACTACGGCAGGCATCCACAGGGATGACCTGGTTTTCTTGATGGGCAACACTACCTTTCGATCTGAAGCATCGCAGGGGCAAAGAAAAAGTTTACTGTTTGCCTTGAAGCTTGCAGAATGGCAGGTGCTGAAAGAAAAAAAAGGCTTCACTCCTATCCTGCTGCTTGATGATGTTTTTGAAAAATTAGATGAGCAGCGTATGTTCCAGTTGCTGCATTGGGTTTGTACGGAAAGCGATGGGCATGTTTTCATCACAGATACACACCCGGAAAGATTGCAAACACAATTGAAAAATATTGAATTAGCGTATCAACTGATTGACTTAAATCACTGAATAATCACTTCGCTAATTACTTTTTCCCCGAATGCTTCATTGACGCGGTCTATGATTTGATTTTTCTGGTAGAGCAATTCATTTTTTAAAGGACCAACTGCAGTAGAAATGAACAATTTCTGGTTAATGATCTGTATTTTATCTGTATAACGTGCAATGGTTTTGCCCATCAGGTGCTCCCATATCTCTTCTATCTGCACAGCGCGGATGCCATTGCGGAGCTGGCTCTTACGTACAAAGCCTTTTAAAGCATCTCCAATGTGAAATTCCCCCATAAAGCGAAGATACGACAAACATAATTCTCCTCATGCAGTTACGCCCACCCTTGGGTCTACCAGTCCGTATAATAGATCTGCCACTAAGTTGACCACAATGAAAAAGGTAGCCGTAACCAGCACGCTGCCCATGACCACCGGAAAGTCTAATTTTTCCAGTGCATCTACAGTCGTTTTCCCTATCCCTTTCCAGCCGAAAATATATTCTACAAAAAAAGCGCCTGCCAGCAGCTCGGCAAACCAGCCTGTGACAGCAGTGATGACAGGATTTAATGCATTGCGTAAAGCATGTCTGAATACCACCACTGTTTTACTCAATCCCTTTGCATAGGCGGTACGAATATAATCCTGGTCAAGTACATCCAGCATGGTGCTACGGGTAAGCTGGGTTATGATGGCAAGCGGCCTTAAACCCAAAGTAAGAGCTGGAAGCACCAGGTTCTTCAATTGCAATGATTTACCGGTGAATGGGTCTGTATCGAATAAACTTCCTGTCATATGCAGACCTGTATATTGGCTTAATACAAACCCGAATACATATGCCACCACAATTCCCATAAAAAAAGAGGGAGCGGATATCCCTAATACGCTGGCAAAAATGGAGCTGGTATCCATCCAGGTATTTTGCCTGACTGCTGCCAATGTACCTAACAAGATCCCTATTACGGTTGCAAACAGCATAGCAGCAAATGCCAGCAGGAAAGTGCCGGGCAAAGCTTCCATTAATACTTCTCCTACATTTTTCTTTGTCTGGTAGGAGCGTCTTAAATAAGGCAGTTTGATACCAATTTTTGTGTCGCCTCCGATGAAAAACCCTTTGAGCTGCTTGCTTTTTATGGCTGCATCTGTGTGTATGGCTACCGGTGATACATCGTCCAGATATAATAAAAACTGTTTCCATTTGGGCTGGTCAAGCGCCAGCTCTTTACGAATATTTGTGATGGTTGCCTTATCGCCTGTTTGCCCTAGCACAAGCCTTGTTGGATCGCCAAATCCCTGGAATAGAAAAAAAACGATCACCACCACTCCTGCCAGTACGAGAATGCCATAGCATATTTTACGGATGATGAATTGTAGCATATTTTAACCAAGAAGTTTTACAGATAACTCAGCCACCATTTTTCCCTGTGATTCCTTTTATACGCATCATACCATTTGCACAGCGGGTATAAACCGATCAGTAATACGATCCAGATGATATAAACGACTGCCAGGCTGAAGCCATAGCCTTTCAATTGCGGGCTCATGCTGACCCAGGTTGTCAGTATCATATCTGACCATTTATGGCCGTTGATCACAGCAGCTCCTATAGCCAGCAGGTGTATCAGGTAAATATGAACGACATAATAGAACATAGGCACCCTGCCGAAAACAGCAATTTTCGCGGTGATCACATTCAATGGCTTTTCTGTAAATGCAAGAAATAAAAAAGCCGGGCCGATGGTCATCAGCGTGTACAATAGTGATGGCGGATATTTGGTCGTATTCAAAAAAGAGAGAAAGGTAAAGACAGGTGTTTTTTGTACTGCCCAACTGCTTGGATCGCCATAAACATTAATAGCCCGTATCAGGATAAAAAGGGCAACAGCGCCCAATCCGAGGTAAATCAATATTTTTTTTCTTTTAACGGCATCATAGTCTGCTGCATAGAGACCGCCAAGACAATACCCTGTGGCCATGATACCGATCCACGGCAATATGGGATACCCGAGAAAGATGCCCAAATGACCTGCAGCAAAAAAGCGCTGCTCATGCAGGATAGACCACAAAAAGGAAGGCAGTCCGTTGGCTGCCACATGAACATTATCGAGCAGGTTGTGTGCAGCTATAAGTACAATGCCAATACACAGGATCAACCGCTTAGGTAAATAGATCAAAACGGATAGACAGACCATACTGATGCCGATTGACCAGATTACCTGTAAGATCAACACGGCATAAGGATTAAACGTCCATCCAGGTGTAATGACGAGTATTTCAAGCAATACCAGCCATAGTCCCCTGGTGAAAAGGAAGAAAGACAATTCTTTCCTGCTCTTCTTACTCCTGCTGATACAAGCAGCAGTGCCGGCAAGAAAGGTAAAAACGGGTGCGCAGAAATGGGTGATCCACCTGGTAAAGAAGAGGGCTGTACTGGTTTGGGTAAGATCGGTTGGATTAAACAGGAAAGCGTCGTTGTGAAAATAATCCCTGACATGATCGAGCGCCATGATCAGCATAACAACGCCTCTTAAAAGATCAACCGATTCAATGCGTTTGCTTTTTGCAGCGGCAGCAGGTAACGGAATTGGCATAAACAAGCTGGGTTTAGAGCAGATATGGTATCACAGCCAGGCAGGTTTGCCTACATCACAGTTGCTGCCGCTATGCTGTACCCGGTAAATTTAATAAAAGATACTACACTGCGCTTACAAGATTTTAGCCGCATCAGTATATGCCCGCTTTTCAATAATAACAGCGCCTTTCATCAGAAGGAAAGTCGGGGTTACCCTGGCTGCGGTCTTCAGCACAATGGCATCGCATTTTAAAATGGGTATTTCATAAAACTGGGCAGCTGCTTTTTCTGCCTCGGCAGTCACCAGTAAAACAGGCATCCTTTTCTTGTGGGCAGCCAGTAATACCGAATCAAATGCCGGCTTCCATGCAGCTACTTTGTCCATGTCTTTTGCAAGCACCAGTATATAATTGCCGGTATTTGCAAATACTGCTGCAGTAGTATCATTGCCCTGAAGTGTTTGCAGAGAGAAGTCAACAATAGCCGGTGCGAGCCCATTTCCTTTTTTAACTAATTTATCAACACGGCTAATGTATTGGTAGGTTGAATCAAAATCACCCGGGAAGTTTGCCTGGTCAAATTCGATTTCTTTACCGTTTTTCTGGTACCTGAACATGATGGAAAAACTATCAGGAACAGCGCCTGCCGGTGTTTTCATCTGTTCAAGAATATTATTCCCGGTTTTATAAGGCAGGCAATCAATATAGGGCAGGTGTTTAAGCACGTATGTCTGGGCCATGTTAACAGCAACCAGCACCAGCAAAAGTGCTACCAGGGAAAGAACAGGGCCCAAAGCAGGCTTCATGCCGTTTCTTGCAAAAAACAACAGCAGTATGAGTAACAGTAAGCCAATATCTTTTCCGAATGATTGGGCGGGAGTAAGTGGCAGGCAATCGCCGAAACAGCCGCAGGTTTTGATCTTGCCGGAGAACAATGCATAGCCTGTAAGAAAAGTAAAGAAAATAATGAGCAGTAGCAATAACCAGCTCACTGCTCTCATTTGCCAGCCAATGATCACTGCAACCCCTGCCGCTACTTCCAGTATGTTCATGATAAGCGATAAGGTCAGGGTGTAGTCGTGCCAGGCATTCCATCCCCATACTTCAAAAAACTCCTGCATCTTATAGCTTAATCCCAGCGGATCATTCGCTTTGATGAGACCTGAAAAAATAAATAACAGACCTACAATCCACCGGATGACAGTGAGTACTGTTTTCATATTTAGTGTTTACCTTCTGCTATCAATATCAAAGCAAAGACAGCATAATTAATAATGTCTACATAATTGGCATCAATCCCCTCACTGACCAGTGTTTTCCCGTCATTCCCCAATATCTGCCTGATGCGCATGAGTTTCATCAGGATCAGATCGGCAAAGCTTTCCTGGCTCATCTCCCGCCATGCTTCGCCATAATCATGGTTTTTATCCAGCATGGTAGTGCGGGCAAAAGCAACGTGTTTATGGTATAATTCATCTACAATTGCTACCGGCAATTCCTCTACTGCCGGCTTCCCTAATTCCAATTGTATCAGGCCAATAATGGCATAATTAACAATGCCTTTGAATTCAGAAGGGATATCATCTCCCACTTTCTGTGTCTGCAGATCCTGGATGGTCCGTATCCGCAAGGCCTTGATAAAAATCTGGTCTATTACCGAAATGGTACGCAATACCCGCCAGGCCGTACCATAGTCTTTGGTTTTTTTGATAAAAATATCCCGGCATTGTCCGATCGCCTGGTCATATTGTTGGTTCGTATTACTCATTATTTGACAGAAACGTTAAAGGCTTTGGTAATATCTTTGAAGCGGATGCAATATAAATGAATACCAAGAATGTTCACACTTAACTGTAAAGGAAGATTATTAACGATAGACAAACCCATTGTAATGGGGATTATCAATGTCACCCCGGATTCGTTCTACAGTGGCGCCCGCCAGCCTACCATTGATGCAGCGCTGCAGAAAGCAGAACAGATGCTGCAGGAAGGAGCAGTGATATTGGATATAGGGGGACAAAGCACCAGGCCCGGCAGTGCGCAACTGGGGACGGATGAAGAAATGAAAAGGATACTGCCTGTTATAGCGGCCATTGATCAACACTTCCCGCAATGTTTTATTTCAGTGGATACCTATCATGCACAAGTGGCTGAAGCTGCTGTGGCAGGCGGCGCTTCCATCATCAATGACATCAGTGGCGGTAGTTTTGATCAAAACATGTTAACAACCATTGCATCCATGAAAGTACCTTATGTATGCATGCATATCAGGGGCACAGCAGCTACCATGCATGAAGTTCCCCGTTATGAAAATATAACGCGCGAAGTGATTAATTTTTTTATTGAGCGCATAGCCAGTTGCCATACGGTTGGTATTACAGATATCATTGTTGATCCTGGTTTTGGTTTCAGCAAAACGATGGCACATAATTTTCAGCTGCTGAAAGACCTGGCTGCATTTAAAGTATTGCAAAAACCCCTGTTATTAGGCGTTTCCAGGAAGTCTACCATTTATAAAACATTAGGAATTACTGCAGCAGAAGCATTAAACGGTACAACTGTACTGAACACTGCCGGCCTGCTCAACGGGGCTAGCATTCTTCGCGTGCATGATGTAAAAGAAGCCGTTGAGGCTATTGCATTAACAGCCCATCTCAGCTAAACAAAAATCCCGCATGACTTGCATGCGGGATTTTTTATACCAGTTGTATATCACCTATTTTTTTGCCTGCTGCTGCTGAGGGCGAGCGCCGGGCTGCGGTACATTGGCCACAGGAGGCGCCGGTGTGGTAACATCTACAACCTCCACGTCAAAGATAAGGTTGGAATAAGGCTTGATGACAGGAGGAGAACCCTGGTCTGCGTAAGCCAGCATTGCCGGAATAAACAGCCTTCCTTTACCACCTTTCGCAAATACACGCAGGCCTTCGTCCCAGCCGGGGATTACAGAACCTGTTCCAACAACCACTTTAAGCGGGTCTTTGTGTGAACTGGTGGGCTGGTTATTAGAGTCGAATTCTTTTCCTTTTTCATCTGCAAAATATCCTTTGTACATGACAGAAGCCTGGAATCCGGAGTCAGCTTTTTGTCCTTCGCCTGTTTGCTGCACTTCAACCAATACACCAGCAGGTGTTGATTGTGTTTTAATGCCTTTTTTTGCTGTATAGGCCTGTAATTCTTTGATTTCCCTTGTTTTCTCTGCTTCAAACTCCTGCTTGCGGTCGGCAATCAGCGCCTCCTGTGTAGGGAAAGTTTTCAGTATCTCCAGTTTCCCATTGATCATATCTCCATTATGAAACTGCGTGCTGTTGGGATCCATCATACCCATTTTTTTCAATGAGTCGATGCTGAGAACAAATGCAGCTTTATCGCCTGGAGCCATGAAAGTCATGATTTCGGTAAAATTGTATTTGCCCTGCCTGCTGGTATCAACCATGTAATAAGCAGGGATATGGCCATAAGAACCATTTAACAAGCTGTCTTTGGGAGAGAGCCTGTATTCAATGTGCATCTTGACAAACTGCCCTTGTTTTAATTTTTCTTTACTTCCCCCTTTGGTAATCTTGTATTTCATACCAGAAGGAGTTTTTTCGTATTGGTTACAGCTTGCAAACAATACAATCGCCAGTAACAGCGCGGTTGTGGTTCTCATCATTTTTATTGTGGTTATTGTAGTTGATTTTGATAGTGTTGTATAACTTCTTTGAACTTTTTCAGTGTTGCTTTTAAGTTGTCGCTGCTCCTTCCGCCTGCTGCATTGGTGTGCCCCCCTCCTTCAAAATAAGTGCGTGCAAATTCATTGACATCAAAGCCACCTTTGCTTCTGAAGCTCCATTTGCGTTCCTCGTCACGGTCAATCACCAGCGCGCCCAGTTTGATGCCCTGTATCGTCAGTAAGTAATTGACCAATCCTTCTGTATCGCCCGTTTTAATATCAAACTGCTGCAGGTCTGCCTTTGTAATATACATCAGGGCCGTATTATATTCATACAAAACCTCCATCCGGTTCAACAGTGCAAAGCCTATAAAACGAAGCCTGCCCTCCAGAAAATTGTCATAAATCTGTTCATGTACCCTGGTATGTTTGAGCCCTGCATCTATCAAATGGGCTGCCATCCGGTGCACCGATGCGGTTGTGGACGGAAAACGGAATGACCCCGTGTCTGTCATCAATCCTGTATACAGGCACTCTGCGATCGTAGTATTGATCTTTGCCGGATGCCCTGATTCAACAATAAAGTCATATACCATTTCACAGGTAGAACTTTTACTGGTATCACTGATACCGTAAGTAAAGGCTTCTTCCTGCGGTTGCTGGTGATGGTCGATCAGTACCTTGATACATTGTGCGTTGGTAAGCGGCTGCTCCATATGTTTAGTCCGGTGCAGCACGTTAAAATCAAGGCAAAAAATGACCTCAGCTTCATTGATCAGTGTTTTAGCCTTGTCTTTATTGCGTTCAAAATCAACCACCTGGTTGACCCCCGGCATCCAATCCAGGAATCCGGCCCAGTTGGTCGGAGAAATAACGGTAGCCTGGTGCCCCAATGCCACCATAAAGTGGTATAATCCCAATGCAGACCCCATTGCATCCCCGTCGGGCTTCTGGTGCATGGTGATGACCACTTTTGAGGGGTTGCCTAATTGTGGGTAAAACTGGGTTATCGATTGCATACAGTGGCGGCAAAATTGCGGTTTCCGGACTATTCTATCAAATCAATTTAAGGTACTTTAACAAAAAACATCCGGCAAAAGCGATAAAAAGGGCATGAATGCTTAGTTTTGCGGCCGAAATTTTATACCTATTTATGAGCAACAGAACATTTACCATGATTAAGCCGGATGCTACTTCCAAGGGGCATACGGGTGCAATTTTAGACCAGGTTATCAAAGCTGGTTTCAGTGTAAAAGCCATGAAATGGATCAGGCTTACCAGGGAACAAGCCGGTTTGTTTTACGATATTCACAGGGAAAGGCCTTTCTTCGGCGAATTAGTGGAATTTATGAGCAGTGGCCCCATTGTAGCAGCCATCCTCGAAAAAGACAATGCAGTGGCTGATTTCAGGAAACTGATCGGCGCTACCAATCCTGCCCAGGCAGAAGAAGGCACGATCCGTAAAAAATTTGCCGCTTCCATTGGCGAAAATGCTGTTCATGGAAGCGACAGCGACGAGAATGCTGTTATTGAATGCGACTTCTTTTTTTCTCAATTGGAGCGATTCTAGTCAGTTTTCTTCGCATAATATTAAAAGCCATTCTGATTGCTCAGCATGGCTTTTTTAATTGAATGAGATATATTGCAAGCACTCACAAAAACAGGATACATGTTTGAATTTCATAAGGACAGGAAAAGATATTTTGATATCCAGGTATTGAATGCCGAAAAACATGTCATTCCATTCATTGAACAAACATTTCCCCTGAAAAACGGCATGCGGGTGCTGGAGATCGGGTGCGGGGAAGGTGGTGTTTTGAAAGCTTTTATCAACAGGGGATGCACGGGCGTGGGTGTGGAACTGGAAAAAGGAAGGATTGACAACGGTGAAATATGGCTGAAGGAAGATATCCTTGAACACAAAATAAAATTCATTGCCAGGGACATTTACCTGGTGGATATTGAACAGGATTTTGGTGGGGCATTCGACATTATTCTTTTAAAAGACGTCATTGAACACATTCATGACCAGGCGAGGCTGATTGGGTGGATGAAACAATTCTTAAAGCCGGATGGTGTGATTTTTTTTGGATTTCCACCCTGGCAGATGCCTTTTGGCGGGCACCAGCAATTGTGCAGGAACAAGTGGCTATCCAGGTTGCCCTATTATCATTTGTTGCCCCTGCCGCTTTACAGGGCACTCCTGAAAAAATGCAAAGAGCCGGTGAATGAATTACTGGAAATAAGGGACACGCGCATTACCATTGAACGTTTTGAAAAGATTGTAGCACAAAAAGGATATGCCATCAGCAATAAATTGCACTACCTGGTGAATCCTATCTATGAATGGAAATTTGGATGGCAGGCGAAACCTCAATTGCCTGTGATAAAAAACATTCCTTATTTCAGGAATTATGTAACCACCTGCGTTTTTTATTTGATCACACCTCACAAATGAAAAGTAAACTCGTTGTTCTCACCGGAGCAGGCATCAGCGCTGAAAGCGGGTTGAAAACATTCCGCGACAGTGACGGCTTGTGGGAAGGATATGATATTTATGAAGTGGCGTCGCCCAGGGGCTGGAAGAAAGATCCCCAAACAGTGCTCGATTTTTACAATATGCGCCGCCGGGATGTCGCAAAAGCAATACCAAACGCAGCTCATGAAGGGCTGGCAGCACTGGAAAAATATTTTGACGTACACATTATTACCCAGAACATTGATGACCTGCATGAACGCGCCGGCAGCAGTAAAGTATTGCACCTGCACGGTGAAATATTTAAAATGCGCAGTGTCAATCATGAAACAGCCCTCTACGAGATAAGGAAAGACATCAATTGGGGCGACAAAGCGCCTGATGGAGCGCAGCTTCGCCCGCATATTGTATGGTTTGAAGAACCGGTTCCTATGATTGAAGCAGCGGCAAACATTACCCGGACAGCAGACCTGTTTGTTGTCATTGGCACTTCGCTTGCAGTGTATCCGGCCGCCGGCCTTGTTAATTACGCCCCCTTGGAAATACCCAAATTTATCATCGACAAAAATATTCCTTATACCCAATCCCTATACAATCTTACTGTTATTGAAGCCGCTGCTTCTGATGGGGTACAATTGTTAAAAACGAAGCTGGCAGCTTACCTTTAATATTTTACTAACATCCGCTGCAATATCCTTGCAGAAATATACTGATATGAGGAAATGGTTAACCCTGCTTTTTTTATGCTTCACAAGTTATTCTTTCGCACAGTTGAGTGAGCAGTACAACGAGCTGAAAGCATTTTCTGGCAGGCAGGCATTCTTCCAGGCAGACTCCACCCCTTACCTGTATTTTTATTATAAAAAGGAACTGCACTACCTCTACCCTCTTTTCAAAGCATTTCAACAGGAGAAAACACTGATTGCTTCGCATGGAGCGGCAAACTATTATGAGCAATTGGCACAGGCAGCTGCTTTTACAGGCGACTACAGCACTGCAATTGCACTGGAAAAAGCTTCTCATGAGCCGTTTTCGGGCGATTCGTTAAAAAAAGAGATAACAAAGCAAGCCACGGCTGCTAAAGAAGTACAATACACAGATGCAGTAAGGTATATTCTGTCAAGATCAAAAAACAATAAAGTGGTCATGATCAATGAAGCGCATGATAAGCCCTTGCATCGTGCCTTTACTGCATCCTTGCTTGAAGCGTTGTACCAGGAGGGATTCCGGTACCTGGCCATGGAAACACTGAATACTGGTCACAATGCCTCGCTCAGAAAAGTAAATGCATTTACCGGGCATTACACCTGTGAGCCGGTAGCGGGAGAACTGGTAAGAAAAGCGCTGGAACTCGGGTATATACTGATCCCCTATGAAGATACTGCCAGCAATAACCACACAGTCAACCAGCGCGAATATGCACAGGCGGCAAACCTTGCTGCTGTCCTGAAAAAGGACAGTTCAGCGAAAATACTGGTGCATGCCGGTTACGGGCATATTGAAGAGGGGGCAGCGGATTCCCGTATTCCCATGGCTGCTTATTTTAAGATCCTTTCAGGCATAGACCCTTTAACGATTGATCAGACTGAGCTAACGGAAGGCAGCAACACGGCTTACGGCGCTCTTTTTTATGACACCTGGGTCCAATTCCACCCAACGGAACTGCCTGTAGTGCCCATGCTTAATAACCAGCCATACGATCCGTACGAAATGAACCTCTATGACATTCATGTGGTACATCCGCTTACCAAATACAAAAACGGCCGGCCGGTATGGATGGCAATGAACGGATGGAAAAAAGAGACACCTGTACCACCTGCCTACCAGTCGCTCTTCATGGTACAAGCTTATTACAGCAAGGAATGCAATGAAAAGACAGTGGTACAGGCAGTGCCGGCTGATCAGACTTATGTCAGCGCTCCCAATGGATATTATTACCTGTACCTGCACAAGGGCAAATACAGGCTGGTGTTCAGGGATAAGTTGTATAAGGTGCTGGGGACTAAAGAGATTACAATAGAATAAACTTTATTACCTGAAAAATATGTAAGCAATAAAAATGGCGGCAATAACGCCAATAATATCGGCCATGATCCCAGCCCAGATGGCATAACGCACTTTTTTAATGCCCACACTGCCAAAGTATAAGGCAATAATATAAAATGTGGTCTCGGCGCTACCCTGGAAGGTGGAAGCCAGCTGGCCGATAAAGCTATCAGCGCCATAGGTTTTAAAAATATCGAGCATTAATCCCCGGGCGCCTCCACCGCTGAATGGGCGCATGATAGCAACCGGTAATGCCGGTACAAAATCAGAAGCGATACCCATGTGTGTAAAACACCAGGTGATTCCATTGATGATGGCATTCAACGCGCCACTATCCCTGAATACGCGAATGGCCACCAGCATACCTACCAGGTAAGGGATGATTTTAACAATCACCTCCCAGCCTTGTTTGGCACCATCTATAAAAGCTTCAAAGACATTGATTTTTTTTATGAACCCACCAACAATGAATGCGCAAATAATAATGAACAGGATCAGGTTACCCAATACACTGCTGAACGTTTCTTTGGTAAACAGCGTTGGTGTTGTCATTGTTTTTTGTGATGGTAATCCATCTATGAACCAGGCAAATAAAAAGATAGTAGTAAGAATACCTCCCAGCCAAAGCACCAATACCCGGTCAAAACGCAACCGCTGGTAAATGCCAGTAATGACAATACTGGCTATAGTGGCAATGGTTGTTGCAATCATCAGGGGTACAAATACGCTGGTGGGATTGGTACTTCCGCCGCTAACACGGTAAGCAATGATAGAAAGCGGTATCAATGTCAGCCCGCTTGTATGCAGTACCAGGAACATGATCTGCGAATTGCTGGCAGTATCTTTGGAGGGATTCAGTGTTTGCAGGCTTTCCATCGCTTTAAGCCCGAATGGCGTAGCTGCATTGTCCAATCCGAGCATATTGGCGCTGAAATTCATCACCATTTGCCCCATTGCCGGGTGTTTATCGGGCACTTCCGGAAAAAGACGTTTCATAAAGGGATTCAGCAGACGCGCCAGGAAATTAATGGCCCCTGCCTTCTCCCCGATATTCATCAAGCCCATAAAAAAAACCATCACGCCAGTCAATGGAAGGCCAATATCCATGACAGAGGATTTGGATGCATCGAATATGCCTTCTACCAGTTTTTTAAATATCTCATAATCCTGGAAAACAATGAGCTTGATCAGGGCAATGATCAAGCCGATGACAAAGAACAGGATCCATACATAGTTTAAGGCCATAACAACTGATTAGATAAGTGAAAATAATGCATTCATCCTATCAATATCACAGATTTCATACCTGTAAACAGGCGCTCTTTCAATTTGTGGCCATTTTGCCTGTAAATGGAGCTATATTTGCGGCTCAAAATTTTGAAACAGCTATGGCTTTACAAGCAGGAATTGTGGGATTACCGAATGTGGGTAAATCAACTTTATTTAATGCCGTGAGTATCAGCGCCAAAGCACAGGCGAGCAATTACAGGTTTTGTACTATTGAACCGAATGTGGGGCTGGTAGATGTACCTGATGAACGCCTGAACAAGCTGGCCGAGCTGGTCATTCCCAATCGCATCGTTCCCACCCAGATGGAAATTGTTGATATCGCGGGCCTTGTAAAAGGCGCCAGCAAAGGGGAAGGCCTCGGTAACAAATTCCTGGGCAATATCCGCGAAGTAGATGCCATTATACATGTAATACGTTGTTTTGAAGACGAAAATGTGTTGCGGGAAGAGGGCGCTATCAATCCAATCAGCGACAAAGAGATCATCGACACCGAGCTGCAGTTAAAAGACCTGGAGAGCGTAGAGAAGAAAATACAAAGGGTGGAGAAAATGGCCCGTGTAGGCACGGATGCCAAGGCAAAAGCCGAGTTTGAAATATTATCACGCTGCAAAGCCCATTTAGAAACAGGCAAAAGCATTTATTCACTTGGTTTGAGCAAAGAAGAAAAAGCAGCTGTTGCTGACCTGTTCCTGTTAACGGATAAACCTGTTTTATATGTTGCCAATGTAGACGAAGCCTCCATGCATACCGGTAATAAATTTTCCGACATGCTAAAAGCCGGTGTTAAAGACGAAGGTGCTGAAGTGATTATTATGTGTAACAATATTGAAGCACAGATAGCTGAAATGGAAGCGGAAGAAGACAAGCAGATGTTCATGGAGGAATACAAAATGACAGAGCCAGCACTCAACAGGCTGATCCGCACTGCTTATAAATTACTGAGCCTCGATACTTATTTTACTGCCGGTGTACAGGAGGTGAGAGCCTGGACGATACACAAAGGCTGGAAAGCGCCCCAGGCAGCCAGTGTGATCCATACAGATTTTGAGAAAGGATTTATTAAGGCGGAAGTGATCGCTTATGAGGACTTTGTAAAATACGGTAGTGAAACTGCCGCGCGAGAGAATGGGAAACTGCGTATTGAAGGGAAAGAATATATGGTGAAGGATGGCGATATCATGCATTTCAGGTTTAATGTGTAAATGCTTTAACACCGAATCTGTCCCAACTTCTCTATTTTTGACACAATAGGTTTGTATGAAAAAAATCTTTTTAATTGTACTGCTAACTGCATTCTTATCAGCCTGTAACAATAATGAAGAAAATGGTTCGGGTTCAGAAAACAGCCCGGCAAGTATTCCGGCGCCAGCGGTCATGCATTACAGTATTGTAAAAGTATACCCGCATGACACCAGTTCTTATACACAAGGACTGATCTGGCAGGATAATAAAATGTATGAAGGCACCGGCATGAGGGGCGTTAGCAAACTAAGAATTGTTGATATAAACACTGGTAAACCAACCAAAGAAATTGGTCTCAGTAATACTTACTTTGGTGAGGGCATCACGCTTCTGAACAATAAAATATACCAACTCACCTGGGAAGAGCATAAAGTATTTGTGTACGATGCAATGACGCTCAAAAAAATACAGGAATTTGACTGGACATATGATGGTTGGGGGTTAACCAATAATGGCAAACAACTCATTATTTCAACCGGCGGCAGTAATCTTTATTTTGTCAGCCCCGAAACATTCAAGATCGAAAAAACGGTTGGAGTGATTGATAATAATGGCTATGTAGCTAATCTGAATGAACTTGAATTTGTGAACGGCAGCATTTATGCCAATGTTTACGAAACCGATTATATCATAAAAATCAATCCCGGAACGGGGAAAGTGGAAGGTAAAGTGGACATGTCAGACCTCCTTCAAAAAGCAGGCGCACCATACGATCCCAAATCCATTGATCCGGGTTATGTACTGAATGGTATTGCTTACGATGCCAGTAAGAACAGTTTCTACATCACTGGTAAAAGATGGCCAATCCTCTGTGAGGTAAAATTCAATTAAGCAACTGTCAGGGAGTTTTAGCGAAAATATAGACCACCGAACTGCATCTTTTTTTATTGCCCACAGTTTTCAGGTTGGAGATTAAGCCGTTCCACAAAGCAGTTACCAGGTTACTTTTGCCTCGCTTATACTGTTCACTCAGCATCGACACATAAGAACTGTCGAACCACATAGGGTAAATCCGGTACAATGTGAATCCTTTTAACTTCCCCAATTGTTCCATCCCTTCCGGAGAAAAATGATACAGGTGCCGGGGTACATCATAGGCAGCCCAGTATTGCTGGTACACTGCTGCATCATGGCTGGTATAATTAGGAACAGCGATCACCAATTTACCTCCGGGCTTGAGCACCTGTGCAAATATGTCTAAATAACCATGCAGGTCATGTACATGTTCCAATACATGCCATAAGGTAATGGCATCAAATTGTGACGGGGTTAACCGGTATAGGTCATCGGCTGATCTCAGTTGTAAACCATGCTTCTGCAAAGCATTGTTACGGGCAATAGCATCTGGCTCAAGGCCGGTGATGGCCCACCCTGCCGATTGCATGGTATTGACAAATGCACCAGTGCCGGCCCCTACATCCAGCAATATTCCCTGTTGTTTTCCGGTCACTTTTTGCACCAGTCTTCGTTTGTTTTGCAACGTATGGTTACGCACCAGGTGGTACAGCCTGTTGATCAGCCCCTTTGCAGTATCAGAATGCGACACATATGCGGCGGACTGGTAATATGGACCAATAGCTGTTACATCAGGAACCCGTTGTGTGAAGCGGTTGGAGCAGCCATCGCAATGCCATATTTCGTATATTTCATGACTCACCGTATAATCTTCTACAGCCAATACCGGCTGAATATCGGCACTGCCGCAACAAGGACAAGTGGTATAAACGATGAAACTGCTATTGCTCATAGATTGTAATAGGGATCAGTAAATGGTGTTGCAAAGAAACGGGATTATGCGTAGTAATACAGAATTGCACTGATACCTGCCAGTAAAAGGATCACTGCATAGATCCACCAGTAACTGTCGCTTTGGTACGTACCGTTTTCTTCCGCTGAAGTCCCGGCTCTCATTGCCTCTTTAGTCTCTGTTATCTTTTCTGGCTGATGAAATGCAATACCATCCGGCAATGCAATCTTTGGCAAGAGGTCCTGCACATCTACTGCAGGCGAAAACGACAATGCCCCTGTTTTTGTTGCTTTAAGTCTGCCAATACCCTGTAACGAGGCGCCGTCATCGCCTGAAGCCGCCGTTTTCAGTGTATGCGAAAAATCGCGGAACTGTTTAATGGCTTCCACTTCATCCACACCCATTTCATCGGCCAGAAAATGATAGAAGTTCTTGTCTGCCAGTGCCGTCTCCTGTCTGAACTGAATAACGGGTAAAGGAGGCAATATCAACTTACCGGAGCTATCTATCGTTGCAGGCGATGGCTCAATGATAAAATTACCCAACTCGGGAATACTGAGCCGGCGATATAAAACCAGGTATTTATATAGGTTCTGCTGCATTAAATCCATTTACCGGAACGAATATACAACTCCTCCTAACACATTTAGTCCCAACACCTCGTATTGGTTCCACCGTTGGTACTTGTTGTTAAGTATATTATTCAATTGTAACCATAGGTTTAGCTTGGGCATCACGGCAAACTCAGCACCAAAATTTATATCTGCTGCCGGATCGAGCTTAAAGCTTTGCAGCGATTTGTCGCGATAATAACTCCCATCCCATAAAAATGCATCCGCTTTCAGTTGCAGGTCTTTCAGCACTTTCCATTTCAAAGTACCGGTAACTTCAAAAGGCAATAATCCCCATGCTTTATCATAGCGTTCCAGCGAAGTGAAGCGCTGATAAGTTGCACCGGCCAGCAAAGAGAACTTTTCCTGTACAGTATATCCAACTTCTCCGTGCAGCTTCATCACCTGCATTTTGGGTTCATACAATACATGAAAAGATTTGCCGTCCGTTTGATCGTTTACAAACAAGGGCTGGTTATTTAAGCGAAGAAAAGATATTCTTGCATTGTATGTCAGGTGATTACCTGCAGCGCCTTTAAAACCAGCATACTGTTCCCCCACTTTTGTATTAAGCATATCATTCGTAAGGTGCCCGATCCATGGGTTATAGCCAGCCAATGAATAGTAAGTATTCTTGTTATAGTACCCCTTCCAGCCCGCCTCAATCAGCAGGTTGGTCTCTCCAATCTTCGCTTCGGCTGTTATGTTGGGCAGGGTCGAAAAGTTTTGATTGTCCCAGGATGGCTGGATGCCCAGGTTCAACTTGAAATTGGGGGTATTGAATTGGATGGACGGGCTTACATAGTACAGGTTATTTTTCAACACCAGGTTGTCAGGTGTCATTGGCATGGTAGTTTTGGAAATATCAGCAGTCAATCCAAGGTCAAACGCATAGATCTTCCCAAACCCTTTTCGTATAGGCGCTTTTGCCAGCAGGCTGTATTCTTTGCCATCCCGGTTATCTGCAAAATAACGCAACTGGACTTGCGGATGGTAGGTAATATCAAAATCGTTCGGCGCTTTATTTTGCAACCCTACCTCGATACCACCATTATTAAAACGCTGCAGTAAATCATCTTTTTTATACGACAGTGTAGCAGGCTGGTAGCCATAAAAATACCGGGTACTGTTTTCGTACCAGGCTTTGGTTGTCCATTCATTGTTATTATTGGTATTGAGCACCGATACTACGTCCAGTCCGAATTTGTTGAATTGCTGCGCAGGCAGGTTTCCTTTGGTCGTAAAAAAATTGGCACGAAGGTTTGTGATGGATTTTTTACCGTCGCCAAAGGAAAAAGCTCCCTCTGCAAAAGCGGTACTGAAATTACCGATCCCCGCTTTAAGATAGTGATCATTATCCCAGGTAAAGCCGGTATCCACCGTCAATGCCAGCGGTTTAATAGGGACTGGCTGGTAGGAAAACAACAGGTTCTGTGCAGGGATTGTATAAATAACCGGTACCCGGGATGAATCGATCACAGGTGATGCTGCTGTAAAATTAACTTTAGCTGCGTTTTTTAAAGATGGTTTAAACGAAGAGGTAACTGTTACAACCTTTGGAGATGCGGTATCTGATAACCCTTCCCTGGCTATCCTTGAAGCAGATTGGTTACCCAATGAGCTATAGACAGGTGCACTTTTTTGCGTAGTTACTTTTTTATGTTTAGCCACCCCGGCATTATTTTTCTTGCGGTTAGCTGTTCTCTGTATTGCGGTTTTTACTTTTCTCCTGGTTTTTCTTTGCTGTGCATCAACAGTGGCAAAGCAGAAAGAACCAATAAAAAGTAACAATGCTATCTTTTTAACATAATTCATGTATCAAACGGCTTTACGGGTGTTCAACTTTATTGGCTTTGTTTTTCTCTTCCAGCACAAGCGCCAGTTTCTGTTGTGCTTCAGTCTTCAGTTCAGCGATGGTTGCATTGTCAATGATACTTTTTAAAGTAGCTTCGGCATTAAACCAGTCTTTCTGTTTAAAGTAAATATCTCCAAGCAGTATATAGCTTTTTGTAACCCAGTATTCGTAGGAACCGGATTTCTTAATCACATCAAAAGCAGCCTTCTCGGCTTCAGTCAATTTGTTCTGTGCAAACAATATCTCAGCAAAATGATATTGCGCTTCTGCTCCTAATTCAGATTTACCTGTGGCCATTACCTGCCTGTAAGCAGCGGCAGCCAGGTCAGGTTCATTGTTCAACTGGTGATTTTTTGCAACCACCATATTGGCCATCATGCGATCATCAGTTGCGATCCCTTTTTCCAGCAATAATTCCTGTGCATTGGGAGCAGCTTCCTTCCATTTTTGTGCTTTAAACTGACAACGCAGTAACCCACGCATTGCTTCTAATTTGTCTTCCTGTTGTGTTGCAATACTTTTTAACTGGGTAAAATATTTTTCCGCTTCAGGATAATTCTTCAGGTCAAAATAGTATATCCTGGCAGCCTGCAAAGCACTTCTTTCTGCAAAACGGTTCTGTCCTTTAGCGGCTACAGCAGTATAATAAGGAAGTGCGCGGTTGTAATCCTTTTCTGCAATATAGAGTTCTGCGAAGAAATAATTCGCTTCAACATTATACCTGCCATCTGGGAATTTTGAAAGGTAGTCCGTAAACCCGGCTTTAGCCCCATTGATATCTTTTGCATCATACCGGATCATGGCAGAGCGGAACGTTAATGAATCTTCTTCGTTATATGTCACCGGCTTGCCATGCTCACGCATGAAGGCTGCAAAATCTCCGGGTTTCTGGTTCGCCACAAAAATATTCCGGATATATTCAACCGCATCGGCGCTTTCCTGTGTATTGGGATAATAAGCCACTAATTGCTTAAACTGATCCAGGGATGCTGCGTTCTTATCCAGGTTAAAATACGCCACCCCTAATTTCAGGTATGCCTGTGGATGCAATGCTGTTGCTTTACTGTCTTTCAGCACCCTGTTCAAAGGAACAATAGCTGCCTGGAAATTTTCATCAGCCATATAGGTATTGGCTATTTCCATATTGGATTCGGCAATATAGCCCGAACCAGGGAACTGCCGTTCAAGTGATTGAAGTAAACTTATCTTCTCACTGTTCTTGCTGGAACCTCCTGCAATCACTGCTTTCTGCAGCAGTGCGTAATCGGCGCCGGCCAGCTGTTGGTTGATGACCTGTTCATACATCCTGAGCGCCTGCTTAAAATCTTTATTCATGAAATAGCAATCTGCCGCCCGTAAATACGCATCCTGCTCAATGGCGCCGGAGGCAGGTGAAACGGTCCCGGCAACTGCTTCAAAATTATCTTTGGCCGCAGTATAACGCTCTGTTTTCAGTAAGCTGTAACCCAGGCTATACCTTGCATTCACAGGGTTTATTTCGCCATTCACCAGGGGGTTTTTCAGGTAATTGGAGAAGAACTCAATGGCCGCGTCGTTTCTGCCTGTCCGGTAAGCGATCTCTCCCTTCCAGAAATAAGTATAAGACAGTTGCTGGTTATTATAAGGCGATTGTATCACTTTTGTCAGCAAAGCGTCGGCCTTGTCTATTTGCTGGTCATTGATCAGCTCTACTGACCGGCCATATAGCAGGCGCGGGTATATTTTTACCGTGTTTTCACTTTGGCCGCTGAGGCTTTCATATAATGCCAGCGCATCTTTATAATTGCTGGTATTGGCCAGTGTGCTGACCAATAATTCTTTGGCTTCCTGTACCTGGCCTGACTTTGGATAATCGGCTATAAAAGATTTAAATCCTTTCAAAGCCATGTCCATATACCCCAGGTCATAGGATAACTTGGCGTAATTAAATGCCGATATTTCTTTCTGTACTGCATTGCTGTTATTCGATGCACAGAATAAAAATGCATTGCGCGCATTATGCTTGTCGCCCGTTTTAAGGTAGGCATCGGCTAACAGGTACATGCTGTTTTGCGCCAGTGAATCTTCTCCCCCACCCAATTGCTTGAAACCTTCGATCGACCTGGGCCAGTTTTTTGCTTCGTAATAGCAATACGATAATTCATACAGATCCTCCCGCCGTACTTTATCTTTTCCAGCTGCATATTGTTCCAGGTAAGGAAGGGCTTTAGCATATTGTCTTTTTTCAAACAGGATATGCCCTACCAATTGCTTTAACTGTAAATCATAATATTGCCCCGAAGCCTGCAGTACTTTCTCACCATACGCAAGAGCTTTATCGCGATCGCCCTTGAAATAGTATATCTCAGCAATATAAAAGGGCACCACATGCTGGTAAGCTGGCGACTTTTCTGCTATCTGGAAGCACTCTAATGCCTGGTTATAATTTTTTTCGTTGAAAACAATAAAGCCATAATAATAATTGGCATCCACATAATTAGGATCATTCGGCAATTGCCTGATCGCATTGAACAAAGGCCTGGCCTTATCAAATTGCTGCAGGGTAAAATAGGCATATCCCTGGTGAAATTTCATTTCCGCGATCTCACGGTTACTGAGGTTGGCAATATTTGTTCGCTGGTAATATTCCAGGGCTTTGGGTAGGTTCTTAGTACGGAAATAATATTCTGCCAGGTGAAAGCTCATCATCTGAACATGAGGTACATCATGCTCCAGGTCAATGAATTCTTCGGCCATGGGCGCTGCGGTAACATCGTTCAATTGCAATCCACAAATGATATAATAGTATTTTGATTCGAGCTGGATAGCCACCGGGAGGTTACTGTTTCGGCTGATCCCATTGCTGTATAGTTTTTTAAATACCGGGTATGCTAAACTGAATTGTTCTTTTTGGTAGAGTTCTTTGGCAGATTTGAATGCTTCATCCGGATCCTGAAGCAGTTGCGTAGTCTGCGCATAAACCCGCAAAGTCATACAGCAAACCAAAGCAAGCAAACATATAATAACGAGTTTCTTCATAGTTGGTGGAGTTGCCTGAGACAAAGATTTTAGTTTCTTTCTTAATGAAAAGCGAAAACCTGTTTTAAAGGTAACACGTCGTTTTCTTAAGCAAACATCATTCCATGATTTGTGGAAAAACAGATATGTAGCGTAAGTTTGTCAACAAATAAGGATAACTATGTATGAACATACCACCACCGTAAGGGTACGCTACGCCGAAACCGACCAGATGGACATTGTATATTACGGCAATTATGCCCAGTATTTTGAAGTAGGCCGTACAGAAAGCATCCGCGACCTGGGTTTCACCTACAAAGAGATGGAGGCAATGGGCGTTCGGATGCCGGTAGTGGAAATGGAAGCCCGCTACTTTCGCCCGGCACATTACGACGACCTGATCACGATCAAAACCATCCTGAAGGAATTACCTGTTGATCATTCCATCACTTTTTACAACGAAGTATACAACGAAAACAAGAAACTCCTTACTACCGGGAAAGTGACATTGTTCTTTATTGATATACATACAGGCAAAAGAAGCAGTTTGCCGGAAGGATTGAAATTAAAATTAGCCGGTTTCTTTGTATCGCACCAAACCAAATAAATTAACAGGAGTGTTCTATGGAAAAAGTCTTTGCATCTATTATTACCATCGGGGATGAGTTGCTGATTGGCCAGGTGGTGGATACCAATAGTGCCTGGATGGCGCAGGAACTGAATAAAACAGGCATAACCGTAAAACAAAGGGTAGCCGTTGGTGATGTGTGGGATGATATCTGGCAGGCATTGGATGACGAAAGCAGGAAAGCTTCCCTTATTCTTATTACCGGCGGGTTAGGTCCCACTGCAGATGACATTACCAAACCACTGTTATGTGAATATTTCGGCGGGAAAATGGTGCTGCATGAACCAACACTCGAACATATTACACAAATGTTTGAACGTGTTTTTAAACGCCCCATGATCGAACGTAACCGTAAGCAGGCAGAAGTGCCGGATGTGTGTACTGTATTAAAAAATGAAACGGGAACAGCGCCTGGCATGCTGTTTCAGTGCGATGGGAAAATATTCATCTCCATGCCCGGTGTACCTCATGAAATGAAGTGGATCATGCAAAACCACGTGATTCCAATGATACCGCAACTTTTCCAGACGGGGGTTATAGCACACAGGACCCTGCTCACAGCCGGTATTGGCGAATCGTTCCTGGCCGAAATGATCAAAGACATCGAAGAAGCGCTGCCATTGCATATTAAACTGGCTTACCTGCCTAATTACGGCATGGTTCGTTTGAGGCTGACCGCATCCGGGTTTGATCGGGTAGCTTTGGAAAGAGAGCTTGACCATCATTTTCAATTACTGGTATCCCGTACGGCAATATACTTAGTTGTAGCAGAAGACCTGCCTATGGAGCTGGTGGTAGGTAGGCTGTTGAAAGAAAAAGCAAAGACCCTTGCCACCGCAGAGAGCTGCACAGGGGGGTATATTGCCCACCTGCTTACCAGTCATGCCGGCTCATCGGACTATTTTACCGGCAGTGTAGTAAGCTATGACAACGGCATCAAACAACGGGTATTGCATGTTAGCGAGGAAACGCTGCAAACAGTTGGCGCTGTCAGCGAAGCTACGGTACAACAAATGGCCAGCAATGTTTTAACACTCATGCAAACAGACTATGCAATTGCTGTGAGCGGTATTATGGGGCCTGGTGGCGGCTCGGATCAAAAGCCGGTGGGATTGGTCTGGATAGCAGTGGCTGATCGGGAATCCGTTTTTACCCAACAATTCAATTTGCGTTTCGACCGGAGAAGAAATATTGAACTTACCGCCACTAATGCACTCAATCTCCTGCGCCAGTTCATGCTAAAAAAGAGTTGAGCAAGTTTCAGCTCATAACTATACTTTTGTTGAGTTATAAGCCGTTAGGCGTGCCGGTGGGACATTATTTTGAAAATTTTAGGCAATGATTACCCAATTTATTTTTATTATTGCCACCAAAACTAACAGTTGATCGTTTTTTATACCATTTAAAACAGCACGATAGTATGGCAATTGCTGAACTGGTGATGCCCAAGCTGGGCGAAAGTATTATGGAGGCGACCATTCTTAAATGGCATAAGAAGGTAGGCGACCCTGTACAACAGGATGAAACTGTATTGGATATAGCAACCGATAAAGTAGACAGTGAAGTGCCCTCTACCGCTGAGGGAATTATTACTGAAATCTTGTTCAATCCGAACGATGTGGTTCCTATCGGAACCGTTATTGCCAAGATCAGTACCAATGCTGCCGAGGCAACTGCAACGATACCAGTACAGGAAACTACTGCAACCACTACAACCACACCAGTCGAAGCAATCGCGCCAC